>JACMLB010000218.1 GCA_014379805.1 Rhodospirillales bacterium
CATGCACCTTCGCCTGCAATTTGGCGAAAGCCCAGCGGTCGACGGCCATGCCGATCAGCACGATGAACCCAATTTGGGCCAGGATGTTAATGGGCATGCCGCGCACAATCAGCCCCGACACCGCCGCCAACAGGCACATGGGCACGATCAGCACCACGGACAGCGGCAACGACCAGCTTTCATACTGCGCCGCCAGCAGCAGGAACACGAACAGCACGGACGCGGCGAACACCAGCAGGCCATTATTGCCGGCAAGGATTTCCTGCAAGGCCAGTTCGGTCCACTCGAAGCCAAAGCCGGCGGGCAGCCGTTCGGCGGCCAATTGCTTCATCTGCTCCAGCGCATAGCCCGAGGAATAAGCGGGCAGGGTGGCGCCCTGCAACTCGGCTGCCGGGAACAGGTTGTAGCGCGGCACGCGGTAGGGACCGGTGTCGTAGCGGAACGAAGACACTGCGCCGATGGGAACCATCTGGCCCTTGTCGTTGCGGACCTTCAAACCGGCGATGTCGCGGATGTCGTCGCGGAACGGACTGTCGGCCTGGGCCGTGACCCGATAGGTGCGGCCCAGGAAGTTGAACTCGTTGACGAAGCTGGAGCCCAGATAGATCTGCAGCGTTTCGTTGACCTTGTCCGCCGAGACCCCCAGCATCTGCGCCCGCACCCGGTCGATATCGGCATAGACATTGGGCGTGCGTGTGTTGAACAGCGAGAACACACCCACTAAACCGGGCACCTTGCTGGCGGCGCCGACCAGATCGGTGGTCGCTTCCTCCAGGGCCTTGGGGCCACGGCCCGCGCGGTCCTGCACCATCATCTTGAAGCCGCCGGCATTGCCGATGCCGCGCACCGGCGGCGGCTCGATGACCAGAACCATGGCGTCTTGGATACCGCTCAATCGCTTTTGCAATTCCGCCTTGATGACCGGGGCGGACAGGCCTTGGGCGGCGCGTTCCTCGAACGGCTTCAACGGCACGAACACCGCGGCGGCATTAGGCGCGTTGGTGAAGGACGCGGCATCCAGGCCGGCGATGGGAATGGCGTGGGCGATGCCGGGGGTATCCAGCATGATCTTCACCGCCTGCAACATCACCTTGTCCGTCCGCGCCAGGGACGAGCCTGCCGGCAATTGGATGACGTTGATGAGGTAACCCTGGTCCTGGCTGGGAATAAAGCCCTTGGGCGTGCTGGCGAATTGATAGCCGGCCAGACCAATCAGGCCTGCGTACAGCACCAGCATTATGGCGGACATGCGCACGACCTTGCGGGTCATGCTGCCGTAACCTCCGGCAAGGCGGTCGAAGGAGCGGTTGAACCAGCGGAAGAAGATGACGACGGGGCGCGCCAGCGGGTGCACGTGGTCTTCGTGATGTTCCTTGTGCGGCTTGAACAGCAGGGCGCACAGGGCGGGCGACAGGGTCAGCGACACGATCAGCGAGATTACCGTGGACGCGGCGATGGTCACCGCGAACTGCTTGAAGAAGGCGCCGGAAATGCCGGGGATGAAGGCGGCGGGAATGAACACGGCGCACAGTACCAGGGCGATGGAGATCAGCGCCGAGCCGGTTTCGTCCATGGTGGTATGGGCGGCGTTGCGCGGGCTCATGCCTTCGCGGATGTTGCGCTCGACATTTTCCACCACGACGATGGCGTCGTCCACCACGATGCCCACTGCCAGCACAAGGCCGAACAGGGACAGGTTGTTGAGCGAATAGCCCATGGCCGACAGCACGGCGAAGGTGCCCACCAGCGAAACCGGAATGGCGACCACCGGGATGATGGAGGCGCGCCAGGTTTGTAGGAACAGCACCACCACCACGACCACCAGCAGCACGGCTTCGAAGATGGTGGTGTTCACCGCCTTGACCGATTCTGCGATGAACTGCGTGGGGTTGTAGACCACGTGGTATTTGACCCCCGGCGGGAAGGAGTGGGACAACTCCTCCATCTTGGCCAGGATGCGCTCTGACGTTGCCAGCGCGTTAGAGCCCGGACGCTGGAACAGACCCATGGGCACGGCGGCGCTGTCGTCGAGATAGCCATTCAGGCTGTAATCCAGCGCGCCAAGTTGCACCCGGCCGATATCCTTGAGACGGGTAACGCGGCCTTCGCTGTCGGTCTTGACGATGACGTCGGCGAATTGCTCGGGCTCGACCAGTCGGCCTTGGGTTTGGACGTTGAACTGGAACGCGCCCTGCTGGGGCATGGGCGGGGCGCCCAGAGTGCCGGCGGCGACCTGGACATTTTGATTTTGCAGCGACTTGATGACTTCGCCAGCCGTCATGTTGCGGGCGGCGACCTTGTTGGGGTCCAGCCAGACCCGCATGGCGTAATCACGGGCGCCAAATACGCGGGCGTCGCCCACGCCGTCCAGGCGCAGCAATTGGTCGATGATCTGAAGCGTGGCGTAGTTGGACAGGTAAAGCTGGTCGCGCGAGCCGTCGGGCGACGACAGATGGACCACCATCAGCATGTCGGGCGAATTCTTGGTCACCGTCACGCCGATGCGTTTCACGTCCTCGGGCAGGCGGGCCTGGGCAATGGCGACGCGGTTCTGCACCAGCACTTGGGCGGTGTCCAGATTGGTGCCCAATCCGAACGTCACGGTGATCTTCAAATTGCCGTCGCCGGTGGCCTGGCTGTTCATGTACAGCATGTTCTCGACGCCGTTGATCTGCTGCTCCAGCGGCGTGGCAACGGTGTCGGCAACCACCTGGGCCGAGGCGCCCGGATATTGGGTGCTGACGACGATGGTGGGCGGCGCGATCTCAGGATACTGCGCCACCGGCAGGGTGAAATAGGCGATCGTACCGATGATGGTGATCAGCAGCGAGACGACCGTGGCGAAGATCGGACGGTCGATGAAAAAGTGGGAAAGCCGCATGAAATCGGCTCCTCTTAATTGCGTGCTGCGGACGGAGCCGGCTCGATTTTGCCCGGTTGCGGCGTGACCTTGGCACCGGGGCGCGACCGCATCAGGCCGTTGATGACGATCTGATCCTCAGCCGTGATCCCCGAACGGATGGCGCGCAGATTATCCACCAGCGGACCGGGCACCACCGGCTTGGGCACCACCGTGCCCTCGGCGTTGACGGTCATCACCAGCTTGCGGTTCTGGTCGGTGACGACGGCGCTGTCGGGCACCAGCAATGCCTCGAACGGCATGGAGGCCGGCATGCGGATGCGGCCGAAGCTACCCGGCGCGATGAAATTGTCCGGATTGGCCAGAGTGGCGCGGGCACGGATGGTGCCGCTGTTCTTGTCCACCTGATTGTCGATGAAGGTCAGCTTGCCCTGGTGCGGCCAGCCGGTCTCGTCCATCAGACGCAAATCCACCGGTACGTCCAGCGGGCCACCGGTGGGGCCGCTCAATGTGCGCTGGAAAGCCAGGAAATCAGCCTCGCTCATGTCAAAGCTGAAATAGATGGGGTCCAGCGACACGAGGGTGGTCAGCAAGGTGCCTGACCCGGAAGTGCCGCCGGCGGTGACCAGATTACCGATGCTGATCTGGCGTGCGCTGACCCGGCCCGACACGGGGGCGGTGATGCGGGTGAATTGCAGGTTCAGTTCGGCGTCGCGCAAGGCGGCGCGGGCCACATCGGTGCCGGCACCAGCGCTACGGGATTCGCTTTGGCGTTGGTCCAGGGTGCTTTGCGCCAGGAAGTCGCGCTTCTGCAACTCGCCGGCACGTTCCAACTGGCGACCGGTGTATTCGCGCGATGACGCGGCCTGATCCAGCTTGGCCCGCGCGGAAACCACGGCAGTCTCGAACGGGCGCGGATCGATGACGAACAGCAAATCGCCCTTGTTGACGATCTGGCCGTCGGTGAAATGGATTTCGGTCAGATAGCCGCTGACGCGCGAGCGAACCTCTACATAATCCACCGGGGTGAACTGGCCGGTGAATTCGGACCAATCGGTGACCGTGCGCTTGACCGGCTGGGCCACCGTCACCGGCGGGGCGCCGGGGGCTTGCGCAGCCGCCGGGGCGGGGCCGCCTGACTTGAACGAATACACGCCAGCCCCCAGGCCCAAGGCGGCGATGGCCGCCACCACCAGCAGGGAAACAGGGAACTTGCGGGGTTCTTGGGCCATGGCGCGCATCCACTTAGAGGCAAATTGGGGCGGGAAATGTCGGGCTTCTCAGGGCTAAAAACCCCAAATGGCCCGTACGCGTTCGCGGTCAATCGAGGTCGAGTGCCGGTTGAAACTAAACTGAACCGTCCGGTTTTATCTGCGTCCTGGAAAGCGGTCAAGGCTGCTGAAGGTCTGCGTCACGGCATGACCCGCAAATGCCGCCTTGGTTGTGCCTCTATTCCTCGAAATCGGCCCGGGTGATGCCGTGCTTCTTCAGCTTGTCGTAGAAGGTTTTGCGTGGAATCCCCAAGTCCTGGAGCGTTGTCGCCACGTCGCCGCCATGACAACTCGGTCTCCATGATGGCATCGGCGCCGTCCAGCAGCCCAAGCCCCGGTACGAAGCGGTCGGCCACGTTGCGCAATTCGCGCACATTGCCGGGCCAGTCATGGGCCATCAGCCGGTCCATCTGCGAGGGCGCTAAGCCCGGTGCCTCGCGGTTATAGCGACCGCTGGCAAGGTGCAGGAAATGGCGGAACAGCAGGGGAATGTCGTCGCGGCGGTCGCGCAGGGGCGGGATGGCGACCACCACCACGTTCAGGCGGTAATACAGGTCCTGACGGAAGCGGCCTTCGGCGGCAGCCTGTTTCAAATCGCTCTTGGTGGCGGCCACGACCCGCATGTCGATGGGCACCAATTCGTCGGAGCCCAAGGGTTCCACCGCGCGTTCCTGCAATGCCCGCAGGATATTCACCTGCAGGGTCATGGGCATGCTTTCGATTTCGTCCAGGAACAAGGTGCCGCCGCTGGAGTGCTCTATGCGACCGATGCGTCGCTTGGCGGCACCGGTGAAGACGCCCGCTTCGTGGCCGAACAGCTCGCTTTCGAAGATGGTCTCGGGCATTGCGCCGCAGTTCAGCGCCACGAAGGGGTGCTCGCGGCGGCGGCACTCGCTAGCATCTAGCGGTCCCCACCGCCGGTTCAAGCCCCCCGGCGGCGGGCCAGACGCCCTCTTCCGCTCCCCAGGAAGAGGGCGTCTTTATTTTTCAGATGAATTCGGTGGTGATGCTGATGAAATGGCAGATGGCCGCCGCAAGCACGCAGGCGTGCCAAGCCGCATTGTGGAAGGGCAGCCGGCGGGCCATGCAGATGGGGACGCCCACGGTGTAAAGTATCCCGCCAGCGATCAGATAATCGAAGGTGGAACGGGCAATATTTTCCATCAATGGGTCGAACACCATCACCACTGCCCAACCCAGGCCCAAATAAAGGGCGATGGAGATCTTTTCGAGACGGCGGGGGAACAACAGCTTCAAAACCACCCCCATCATGGCACCGCACCAGACGATGGCCCCCAGCCAGGTAGCACTTCCGGCGGGTAGGCGCAGCACCACGAAGGGTGTGTAAGTGCCGGCGATCATCACGAAAATCATGGCGTGGTCGATGCGGCGCAGCATCTCCTTGCCCGGCCCATCCCACAGATTATAGGCCGCCGAGGCGGATAGCATGGCCATCAGTCCCAGGCCGTACGCCGCAAGGCTGAGCACACTGACGGTATCGCCTTCCGCATGCAGGGACAGCCATACCGCCGCCCCAACAGCGAAGCCCACGCCAAGGGCGTGAATGACAGCGTCGGCCAACCGTTCCGCCGGCGTATAATCGGGGGCCATGATGTCTTCACCCGTGTTTGTCTGGCCTTCCAATGTCGGGTGCATGCGGTGGGAAAAAAGCCGCACGAACGGGTGTGGCTGCCCGTCTATTGGGGGGAGGTCGGCCGAACAAGCCGAAGAGATGAGGTCCGCGTCGCGGGCTCCTCCGCAATAGCCCGTATCGACAAATGTAATGAAGCTGTGCCTTTTGGGGCTTTGGACTTGCTGGCGGGCAGTGGGGCCGCAACATGCTGTTGCTCCGGCCTTCCGTCCGGGCTCATGCGGGGCGGGAGAATATGCTGCACGAAACGCCGCTGATCACAACCATCGTTGCCGGTATTGGGCTCGCCTTCCTGTTTGGGGTGCTTGCCAACCGGCTGCGCGTGCCTCCTCTGGTCGGATATCTTTTGGCCGGAATTCTGGTCGGACCGTTCACCCCTGGATTTGTCGCAGATCAATCCCTTGCGCCGCAATTGGCGGAAATCGGCGTCATTCTGCTGATGTTTGGGGTGGGACTGCATTTCTCATTGAAGGACTTGCTCTCCGTCAGCGCTATCGCCATCCCTGGTGCCGTGGTTCAGATTGCGGTTGCCACGCTGATGGGGGTGGGGCTTTCCATGCTGATGGGGTGGCCGTTACCGGCAGGTCTGGTTTTCGGCCTTGCTTTGTCGGTTGCCAGTACGGTGGTTTTGCTGCGTGCGCTTCAGGAACGTCGCCTCGTCGATACCGAGCGGGGCCGGATCGCGGTCGGTTGGTTGATCGTGGAAGACCTCGCCATGGTCCTTGCGTTAGTGTTGCTGCCTGCCTTGGCGGGGCTCGTCAACGGTGGTTCCACCGCGCCCGAACCCGATTGGATCGCCAGGAAACTGGATTTGGATCTCGTCTGGCCGAGTTGGGTGGAAGGTTGGGGTTGCTGCCGCCTGAAGCGCGCACGGTCATCCTTGGCGGGGCAATTCTGTCCATTATGGTCAATCCACTCATGTTCGCTGCGGTCAAATGGCTGGCGCCGCGCATGGAAAAACCGCTGCCCGGCGAGGCACCGCCGGTATCTCTGCCGGTTGTTGTCGAACCATTGGTATCGACCCTGCTTGAAGATCACGTGGTCCTGATCGGCTATGGCCGGGTCGGCAGTCTGGTGGCCGAAGCATTAAAGGCGCATGGCAAATCCTTCGTTGTTATCGAGGACGGCGAGACGGCCTTGGGCGACATGCGCAATGACGCGGTCGAGACCATCGTCGGCAATGCCGCCAAACCGGAAATTCTGCGCGCAGCGAACTTGGCCAAAGCGCGCCAAGTCGTGGTTGCAATCCCCAACGCATTCGAGGCAGGGCAGGTCGTCCAGCAAGCGCGGGCCGCCAATCCAGCGCTCACCATCATTGCCCGCGCTCATTCGGATACGGAAGTCGAGCATCTGACAGCCCTCGGCGCCGATCAGGTGGTCATGGGGGAAAGGGAAATCGCGCGGGGACTCATCGATCGCATGTTTGCCTAGACAAAGGGGGGCAATTTGGTGGGGTATGGTCTGCGTTAATAACATGCAAATAGTGTTGTTTGTGTATTGTCTAACACAGATGTTGCGTAAATCATTGCGGCTCAATATACTCCATGCGTGATTTACGGGAGCATCGCCATGAAGAGCCTTGTAATTGCCGCCTTTGCCGCGCTGGGGCTGACGCTGGTTCCATTTGCCGCGTCGGCCCAGGACAAGGCGCCGAGCGACATCCTCAATGTCTCCTACGACATTGCCCGAGAGCTTTATGCTCAGATCAACCCGGCCTTTCAGGCGCAGTGGAAGAAGGAGACCGGCCAGGCAATTGAAGTCAAGCAGTCCCATGGCGGTTCGTCCAAGCAGGCGCGCTCCATTCTTGAAGGTCTGCCGGCCGATCTGGTCACATTCAATCAAGTGACCGACGTCCAGGTGCTGGCCGATAAGGGTCTGGTGCGCCCCGATTGGCAGCAGGCGTTCCCCAACCAAGCGTCGCCCTATTACTCGCTGCCGGCTTTCCTGGTGCGCAAGGGCAACCCGAAAGGCATCAAGAACTGGGACGATCTGGTGCGCTCGGACGTCAAGGTGGTGTTCCCCAATCCGAAGACCTCGGGCAATGCCCGCTATACCTATCTGGCCGCCTATGCCTTCGCCCTGGAGAAGTTCGGTAACGATCAGAACAAGGCCAAGGAATTCGTCCGCCAGCTTCTGGCCAACGTGCCGGTGTTTGATACCGGCGGCCGCGGTGCCACCACCACCTTCGTGGAGCGTGAGACCGGCGACGTGTTGATCACCTTCGAGGCCGAGGTCAACGGCATCCAGCGCGAATTCGGCAAGGAAAAGTTCGACATCGTTGTCCCGCCGGTCAGCTTGCTGGCGGAATTCCCGGTGGCCGTGGTAGACAAAGTGGCCGACAAGCGCGGCTCGCGCAAAGTGGCTACCGCCTATCTGAACTACCTGTATTCGGACGAGGCCCAGGACATTCTGGCCAAGAATTACAACCGCGTCAGCAACACCAAGGTGGCCGAGAAGTACAAGGGGCAGTTCCCGCCCGTGCGGCTTTACACCGTTCAGTTGTTCGGCGGCTGGGGCAACATTCAGAAGGTCCACTTCTCTGAGGGCGGAATTCTCGACCAAGTGTTCGAAAAGCGGTGAATCCAGTGGAACGGCAGCACGTCCTACGCTATCCCTTCGCGCTTTCCGCCGCAGGGAGACGTTAGGTGAAACGGGGCGTGCTGCCGGGATTTTCCCTGACCATGGGGATGACGGTCACTTATCTCGGCCTGATCGTCCTTCTGCCCATCGCCGCGCTGCTGATCAAAGCGGGCGGCATGACCGGCCAGGCCTTCCTGGCCGCGACCACCAGCCCACGCGCGCTTGCCAGCTATCAGGTCACCCTGGTATCCGCCGCCGAGGCCGCCGCTTTCAACGCCGTGGTCGGGCTGCTGTTCGCTTGGGTGCTGGCGCGTTACGATTTTCCCGGCCGTCGGCTGTTGGATTCCCTGATGGATTTGCCGTTCGCCTTGCCAACGGCGGTGGCCGGCGTGGCGCTGACGGCGGTGTTCGCGTCCAATGGCTGGTTCGGCCAGTTCCTCGTGCCGTTGGGCATAAACGTCGCCCATGCCCAGCCCGGCATTGCCGTCGCCATGGCCTTCACCAGCTTGCCCTTTGTGGTGCGAACGGTGCAGCCGGTGATCGAGGATTTGGAGCTGGAGGCCGAAGAAGCCGCCCGCATCCTGGGCGCCAGCGAGCTGCAGGTGTTCTTCAAGGTGGTGCTGCCCACCATCGCCCCTGCGCTGATCGCCGGCATCACCTTGGCCTTCGCCCGCTGCCTGGGCGAATTCGGTGCCATCATTTTCATTGCCGGCAACCGTCCGTTCGATACTGAGATCACCGCGTTGCTGATCTACATCCGGCTTGAGGAATACGAATACGGCGCAGCCACCGCCATCGCCACTGTGGTTCTGTCCATGGCCTTCCTGGTCATGCTGGCGACCAACGCGCTGCAAGCGTGGCAGCAACGCTATCTGGATAGGGGCTAGGCCATGATCCCATCCATGGCTGTCCATCATCGCCATCATGCCCAGCGCGCCAATTGGGGCCGACGGGTGCTGATCGGCGCCGCTGTCGTTCTGGCGCTGCTTATTCTTGGCGTGCCCACCGCCGTGGTCTTCGTCCATGCCTTCGGCAAGGGCGTTGACGTTTGGTGGCGTGCCATCTCGGCGCCGGAAACCCTGGGCGCCATCGGTCTGTCGTTGTTGATTGTGGCGGTGGTGGTTCCCATCAACGCCGTTTACGGATTGTCGGTGGCGTGGGCGGTGACCAAGTTCCGCTGGCAGGGCAAGAAGTGGCTGGTCAGCTTGATCGAAGTGCCGTTCTCGGTCTCGCCCATCGTCGCCGGCGTCGCCACCATGATGGTTTATGGCAGTTCGGGCCTGTTGGGCGGCTGGCTGATGGACCACGACATCAAGATCATGTTCGCGGTGCCGGGCATCATTCTAGCGACCTTGTTCGTCACCAGCCCGTTCGTGGCCCGCGAGGTCATGCCGCTCATGCAATTGCAGGGCACCGAGGAAGAGGAAGCCGCCCAAGTGCTGGGAGCAGGGGGCTTGCGCACCTTCCTGTCCATTACGCTGCCCAATGTGAAATGGGCGCTGTTTTACGGCCTGATCCTGTGTACCGCCCGTTCGTTGGGCGAGTTCGGTGCGGTTTCCGTCGTGTCAGGACATATTCGCGGCGAGACCAATACGCTGCCGCTGTATATCGACCTGCTGTATCACGACTACGACAGCTCGGGTGCCTTCGCTGCCGCCTCGGTGCTGACGCTGCTAGCCTTGGTCACGTTGGTGCTGAAGGTGCTGGTGGAGGGCCGCCGTGACGCCGCCATGGATGACGAGCCGAACGCCTAACGCGTCAGGACCTTAAAGACCTGCTCCAGTAGGACGTCCGCGCGCTCGCGTCCGTCAGGCTGCGCGTCTTCGGCGGAAAGCAGCGGTTCCTGGGCGTCGGGGCTTTGCAACTCCACCAAATCCGGGATCTCCTCCGCCGCCGGCATGGGGCGGTCCATGCCCAACCCGCCTTCGATGCGCGACAAGCGATGGTCCACCGCCAGCAGGCAGGCGGCGATAGATGTGCCATCGGCGCCGCTGTCCACCTTATGCTCGACCTGCGACACCCGGCGCGCAATGGTCTGCAGCACGTGGTTGGTGGCTTCCGGTTCCAACGCCGGTTGCTGCGCCACGCTGTCCACCTTGGCTTCGACCCGGGCCAAGCGGTCGGCGATGGAGGCAAGGGCATTGGCGAAAGCGTCGGTATCGAACGGCCAATGATCCTGCAGCTGGGCTGGGCGGGCATCGAGCTTGGTCTCAAGCCCGGACAGGCGCTGGCCGATGCTGTCCAGCGCTGCCACCATGGGGGTGAAGTCGAAATCGACGTTGGCACTCAGTCCGGCATCCAAGCGTGCCTCGATGTCGCCCAAACGGGTGACGAGTGCGTCTAGCTTGGGGCCGTTCTGGGCATTGGCCAACTGCACCGCTTGGCGCACATGGGCCAAATGCTGGCTGACGCTTTTCAGCGCGGTGGCAAAGGTGTCGATGGCGGAAATGGCGTGAAGGTCACGCCGCTCCATGCGCGACAAGGTTTCCAGCACAGATTCGCCGATGCTCAAATTCTCCAGCGTGGCGGAAATGGCGTCCAGGCGCTCCAGCAGCGGCCCGATGGCCTCCTGCTCGGTCGCGCCGGCCGCATCCTTAGTCTGATCCACCCGCACCGTCATCGTTTCACCATGCCGCTATTGTGCCCATTATGGTCTGTCAGGGAAGCCGGGGGCAAGGCTCTGCATGCGGTGTGCAATATGGAATTGGTCCGGCAGGCCGATGACTTGCGGGCTCTGCGCCTTGTGGTAGAATGTTTGCTCTGGTTGTGATGGGTGCCTTTGGGGGGCAAATGAACCACGTGGAACTCGCAGGCGGTGCGTCGGTCGGCGGCCAAACTGATCATGCGCGGACTGCCATGGTCACCGCTGTGGTGTTGACTGCGCTGTTCGCGTTCATGCCTGCCCTGCCGCGCATCACGCTGTTTTCCAATCTGGACGACTATCTGGCCGCCCACCAGACGGTGGAGAGTTTTACCACGGTAGTGGCCGGGCTGGTGTTCGGCATTGGCTGGAATTCCCACAAGCGTGGCCGTTCGGGTAATTTATCCATCCTGGCCGCTGGGTTTCTCGGCATCGGCCTGCTCAATATCGGCCATACCCTGTCCTATAAGGGCATGCCCGTTTTCGTGACCGCCAGCGGGCCCGAAAAGGCCATTGCCTTTTGGTTCGCCGAGCGCGCCTTGGCAGTGACCTGCTTATTGGTCGCAGCGCTGCGACCGTGGCGTCCGTTTGCCCATGCGCGCTCGCATGGGCTGGTGCTGGGCGCTGTGCTGGCTTGGGTGGCGCTGGCTTTTTACGCCGCGCTGTTCCGCCTGGAGGATTTGCCGCACACTTTCATCCCCGGTGAGGGGCTGACCACCTTCAAGGTGGTGACCGAGATTTGCCTGAACGCGCTGTTTCTAGTGTCCGCGGGCCTGCTGTGGCGGGCCAAGGGGCTAAGCGGCGGCCTGTGGCTGGCCTCCGCCGCTTGGGTGATGGGGCTGGGCGGCCTATTCTTCGCCATCTACACCAACCCGTTCGATATCTACAACCAGATGGGCCACCTTTACATCATGGTGTCCTATGTCCTGGTCTATCAGGGCTTGTTCCTGGGGACCATCCGCGAGCCCTACGAGCAATTGCGCGAATCGGGCGTTCTGCTGTCCCATGCCAATGAGGAATTGCGGCGCGCCCGTGACGAATTGGAGCTGCGGGTCGAAGAGCGCACCGGCGAATTGCAGCAAGAGGTGATCGAGCGCCAATTCGCCGAGGAGTCTTTGCGCTCTGCCCTCGCCAATCTGGAACAACATCAATACGAGCTTGAGCAGGCCAAGGAAGCGGCGGACAACGCCAACCAAGCCAAGTCCGATTTTCTGTCTTCCATGAGCCACGAGTTACGCACGCCGCTGAATGCCATCCTCGGTTTCGCCCAATTGCTGCTGACCGGCAGGCCGGGGCCGCTGACCGACAAGCAGCGCGGGCAGCTGGGCCACATCCTCAAGGGCGGCAATCATCTGCTGGAACTCATCAACGAGGTGCTCGATCTCGCCCGTATCGAAGCCGGCAAACTGGCTTTATCGGTGGAGCCTGTGGACCCAGTGCCGCTGCTGACCGAGTGCCTAGCCCTGGCGCGCTCCTATGCTCAGCGCAACGGCGTGGTGGTCGAGGATTGGCGCATGAACGGGCACGCCCAGGTGTGGATCGACTACACCCGTTTCAAACAGGTGCTGCTGAACCTTATCTCCAACGGCATTAAGTACAACCGGCCCAACGGCACAGTTTCCCTGGCAGTGTTCGCCGGGGCCGACATGGTCCGTTTCGCGGTCACCGATACCGGTCAGGGCATCCCTGCCGACAAGGTTTCGTCACTGTTCCAGCCGTTCAACCGATTGGGCGCCGAGGCCACCGAGGTGGAGGGCACCGGCGTCGGCCTTACCATCACCAAGCGTCTGGTGGAAGCCATGAACGGCCAAATGGGCTTTGAGACGGAGGAGGGCGTCGGCACCACATTCTGGGTGGATGTGCCCCGAGTGGAAGGTGCCGTCTTGGCCGGTTCCGGCCCCAGCGAACCGGCGGACGTGCATTCCTTGGAACTCGCGAACCATGGCTGCCATTGGCGCCTGCTTTACGTGGAGGACAATCCGGCCAACATCCAGCTTATGCGGGCGCTGGCGTCGGAGCTGCCCAATGTGGCGCTGACCACCACCCACACTGCGGAACTGGGGCTGGAATTGGCCTTGCGCGAAATGCCGGACCTCATCGTGCTTGACGTCAATTTGCCCGGCATGGATGGCATCGAAGCGGTGCACCGTTTGAAGCAGATGGAAAAGACACGGAATATTCCGGTCATCGCCTTGTCGGCGAACGTGACGCAAGGCGCCATACGCCGAGGATTGGACGCCGGTTTCGTGAAATACTTGATGAAGCCCTTGGATATCCCAGAGTTCCTAGCTACCTTGGACGAATTGTTGTCCTCGGTGGGGCGTGCGCCGGCACCTCATCCGCAAGTTTCGGAGCTCGTATGTCCCAACGGACAGTCCTGATCGTCGACGATAATGTCGTCAACCTCGAGCTATATGCCGAGTTGCTGGGACTGACCGATTACCGGGCCGAGATGGTGGACGAGGCCAAGGCGGTGTTGCCTGCCGCCATCAAGTGCAAGCCGGGACTGGTGCTGCTGGACCTCACGCTGCCCAACAGTTCGGGCTTCGAGGTGGCGCGCGGTCTCAAGGCTGCGCCCGAGACACGCGACATCCCCATCATCGCATTGACCGCCATGCAGCGTGACGGGCTGGTGGCGGAACTCCAAAAATCCGGATTCATCGGGCTGGTGAGCAAGCCGTGCGGAGTGGACACCTTCCTTGATGCCGTGACCTGGGCCATGGAAGGCTGTAATTTGCCGTTCCGCACGTTTGCTTAAGCCTTAAGCAGCCTGAGCCAGCGGGGCGCCGTAACCGTTGAAGAAGACCTCGGATTGATGGCGGAAGCCCTCGATACCGGCCATGACCACGTCAGGCAGTTGAATAGCGGCGCCCAGCAGCTTGATGGGGTCGCAATCCATGCGCTTCATCCCATGCATGATCCCCAGCAGCAACGCGTAGTGGATCAGGGTGGACGCCCACTCGCCATCCTTGACCGAGATATTCATGCCGGCCATGTCGTTCTGGAACGCCTGGAAGATCTGGTGTTCCTCGGAATAATCGCAGGCGATGCGGTTGGCGTAGTACTCGCTCGACATGCGATGCGCCAGATGCCAGTTGGTGGGCATTTCCAGCGATAGATTGTCGAAGGTCTCCTGTCGCCGGGTCGAGATATCCGACACATGCGCCAATTCGTGCGCCACGGTGAACGGGCTTAGGCAGGATAGCATCATGGTCATCTCGATTTCATCGGACCCTCCGATGCGGGCGGGAACTACCTTGCCGTTATAGCCGGGCAGATCGAGCTTCTCGACGCGCCGCAACTCGGTCATGACGTAATTGTCCGAGCTGAACTGGGCGATCATGTCCGTGACCAGGGTTTCTTCATGGCTTTCGAAGCCGAGCAGTTGGACCATGGGGATAGCGTCTCCGTGGTGATCTGTCGTCGGAGGTAGGGTGGGGGAGGAGAGGGCGGACTGTCATTACCGAATAGGGGGTACCCCTTCAAAGCCCGCCTCTCTTGCGCGCCCGAGGTGATTGCCCGGTTGTGTTGTCATCGCCGCCCGCGTAATCTTCCCCAATGGGGACAGATCTTTGCCACGTTTTCGTGTTTGTCGAGGACCGCGCCGCCGCCCTGGCCGCGCTGGATTCCTGCGGCCTGACAGAGAGTTTCCGCCGGGCGCACCCCGGACAGGGGACCGCCAATATCGCGGCTTGCTTCGACAATGCCTATCTCGAGGTGTTGTGGCCCGAGGATCCAGCCGAGCTGGTCTCGACCCCGGTAGCCCGCACTAGGTTGTCGGAGCGGTCACGCTGGCGTGAAACCGGGGCCTGCCCGTTCGGCATTGGCCTACGGGGGCGCCTGCCGTTCCCCTGTTGGGATTACAGGCCGCCGTTCCTACCCGATGGCATGAGCATGTCGGTCGCTCTGGCCAGCGACGATCCGCGCCAACCATTCCTGTTCCGCTCGCCCGGTGACGCCCGCCCGGATGCGTGGCCCGATGGCATGGCTGGCAATCGTCAGCTGGCGGCTGGCTTGGCCGAAATCACCGGATTGCATCTGGACTTGCCGGTCGGCGCCTCGCCAGCCGTGCGCGCATTGGCGGATAAGAACTTTCTCAGCCTGACCCCGGCCGTGCGGGCCCGCATGATCCTGACCATCACCAAGGCCGATGGCGGGCAGCGCAAACTGTCGCTGCCCGATTTCATCTGGCTGGATTAAGGTTTCTTACGCCCGCCGCCTGCGCGGTTCGGGACGACCCACCACCTGGCCCCAGAGATCGTGGTCCTCGGCGTGCTCAACCTTGACCAGTACGATGTCGCCGGGTTCCAGATCGGTTTCTTCCAGATAGACGCAGCCGTCCACTTCCGGGCTGTCAGCCCAGGTGCGGCCGAAGGCACCTTCTTCGTCCACTTCGTCGATAAGCACTTCGACCGTGGTACCGATCTTCAGCTGATTGCGGGCGTCGGAAATGCGCCGCGCCGCTTCCATGAAGCGGTTGAAGCGCTCTTCCTTGACGTCCTCGTCCACATGCTCGTCCAGGGCATTGGCGGCGGCGCCCGAGACGTTCTCGTATTTGAAGCAGCCGACGCGGTCCAACTGGGCCTTTTCCAGCCATTCC
>JACMLB010000032.1 GCA_014379805.1 Rhodospirillales bacterium
ACGCCGTAGGACTTGGCGATGGACTTGGTCAGATCGGCCACCATGGGGAACTGGACATTGCCCAGGCCGCCCTTCTCGACGGGGGTGTTCTTCCACGCCAGATGGGTGAAGTGGGAGTCAACCGACACGGCCACGACCTTGACGCCCTTTTCGGCGAAGGCCTTCAGGCGGTGGTCATGGGCCAGGATTTCCGACGGGCAGACGAAGGTGAAATCCAGCGGGTAGAAGAAGACCACGCCGTAGGAACCGGCCAGGTAGGACTTCAGATTGAAGGCCTGGTCGATTTCGTTGTTCGGCATCACGGCCGGAGCGGTAAAGTCCGGGGCGGACTGGGTCACCAGGCTCACGGGGTTGGTCACGTCGGTCATCCTTCGAGGCTCCGTCAAAATTCAAAATGCGTTGGCCGTAATCTAATCCGGCTCCTGCCTCCGTGCAAGATGGAATGATTACAAAACTGCGGGCAGCGCCAAACAACGAAACGATTTTTAATCGCAATTGCAGGAGGGCGCCGGGGCGCGCCGCGGCGCTGTCAGCCGTTTTGCGGGTTGCCCAGGAAGGGTGGTGCGTATTTTTTGGGCGCCTAAGGTGTTTGCCCTGTGGCCGTGCAGCCACGAAAGTGCAGCTTGCGCACAATCTGTATAAACAGGCGCTTGGCGCGGCAGTTCGCCCGAGGTAATATAATTTCGTAAAACGCGTTCCGTTTGGAGTCCTTCATAAATGCAACGGGTCAAGCTCGACCGCATCGACCGCCGAATTTTGGCGGATCTGCAAGCTGACGGCCGCATGACCAACGTCGAACTGGCGCGCCGCGCCGGTATTTCGGCACCGCCCTGCTTGCGCCGCGTGCGCGCTTTGGAAGAAGCCGGCTTCATCAAGGGCTACCATGCCGAGATCGATCCCCATGCCCTGGCCTTCAACGTCACCGTCTTCGCCCATGTGGGACTGAACAGTCAGGCCGAGGCCGATCTGCGCTCGTTCGAAGAATTGGTGCTGGGCTGGCCGGAAGTGCGCGAGTGCCACATGCTGGCCGGCGAGACCGACTTTCTGCTGAAGATCGTCGCCCATGACTGGGACGATTATCAGCGCTTCCTGACCACCAAGCTGACGGCGGCGCCCAATATCAGCCACGTCAAAAGCTCGCTGGCCATCCGGACGTCCAAGCTGCAGCCGGGCGTGCCCATCGACGTGGAAGCCGGCCCAGAAGCCGAGACCGAGTGAGGAAATAACCCGGGACCCGTTCCCGGGTTTTCCATTTGCGACCTATAAGGTGAGTGGCACGCGCATCCGGGTGCCCCATCTGTGTCTTGAGGGCGAAAGCCGATGACCGAAATTCTTGACGTGACCGGGCTGAATTGCCCGCTGCCCATCCTGCGGACCAAGAAAAAGCTGAAGGATGTCGCCATGGACGGACTGCTTCAGGTCGTCGCCACCGACCCCGGCTCGGTCAAGGACATGGCAGCCTTCTGCCGCCAGACCGGCAACGAGTTGGTGGAAACGGTGGAAGCGGGCGGCACCTTCACGTTCCTGATCAAGCGTAAGGTGTGAGGGCGGCTGCTGGTCTGCTGGCTTTGTTGATAGTGGCAACGCCTGCGCGGGCGGCAGAACTGGTGCTGTATGAAACCCATGCCTGCGCGTGGTGCATCAAATGGCACCGCGACGTCGGCGCGCGCTATGCCGACACCAAGGCGGGCCATTTGCTGCCGTTGCGCCGGGTGGACATGTTCAAGCCGCTGCCCGCCGATTTGGCCGCCATTCCCCAGATCGCCGCCACCCCCACTTTCGTTGTCGTTGATTGCGGGCGCGAGGTGGGGCGTGTGGTGGGGTACAGCACCGAAGCAGTGTTCTGGGATGAGTTGGCGGATGTGGTGAATGGGTGGAGGCGTTGCGGTTAGCGTGGAGTTTGCGGCTCCCTCACCCGCTGGGCGGGAGAGGGAGGGCCCGCGCCCGTCAGGGTGTGGGAGGGTGAGGGAGTTACAGACTCAACCGCCCCTCAACCGCCGCCATCAACCGCGTCAGCCGTCCGCCCGTCTCATAATCCACAATGCCGTCCACCCGCTCTGGGCGGAAATGGCGTTGGAAGGCGGCGACGGCGGCTTCGGGTTCGGTGACGTCGTAACCGTATTCGGTCAGCATCTCCAACACCTGTTCCGGCGGCAGATCGGCGCGTTCGGTGCCGTCGAACGGCCATAGGCCGATGCCGTAGCTTTTCAGCCGGTCCCAGGGGAACAGCTCGCCCGGGTCCTGTTTGCGGGTGGGCGCGATGTCGGAATGGCCGACCACGTTGCGCGGGCTGATGGAATGGCGCGACAGCACCCCCAAGCACAGGCGGATCACCGCATCCATCTGCACCACCGGAAAAGCGCGATAGCCGAATTCATGGCCGGGATTGACGATTTCGACGCCGATGGAGCGCGAGTTGACGTCGGTCTCGCCGCGCCAATGGGACAGGCCGGCATGCCAGGCGCGCTGGTTTTCCGGCACCAGGGAAAAGACTGTGCCGTCTTCTTCCACCAGGTAATGGGACGAGACCTTGGCAGCCTCGTCGGTCAGCCGGGCCAGCGCGTCCGCGCCGCTTTGCATGCCGGTGTAATGCAGCACCAGCATGTCCACCGCGCCACCGCGCCGAGGCTCGGAATTGGGCGACAGGTGATGGATGATGGGCGCTCTCGGCGTCATGACCCCGGCTCCGGCTCGTCTGCGGGCGGCTGGACGCCGCCGATCAATTGTACCACCGCCACGCCGGCAATGGTGATGGCGCCGCCCACCAGCTTCTGCCAGCTCAACGGCTCGCCCAGCAGCATTACACCGCTGGCCACGCCAATCACCGGCCCCAACAGGGTGAAGGGCACGATCTGGTTCATGGAATGACGCGCGAGCAGACGGTACCACAAGCTGTAGGCCACCAGCGATGACGCTATTATGGTGTAACCCAAGGATGCCAAGGTGGGCCAATCGCCCATGGCCGTCACCAGCGCGGCACCCTGGCCGGTTTCCGTGCCCAGGGACAGCACCAGCAGCATGGGGGCGGCGAACAGGGCCATCCAGCCGTTCAGCACTAGCGGGCGGATGGCGCCCAGGCGTTTGACCTGAACGTTGCTGGCGGCCCAGGCCAGCATGGCGAGCACCGCTACCACCAGCGGCAAGGCGCGGGGCAGGCTGGGCTCACCCGCCAGCAGGGCGACGCCGCCGAAGGCCATGACCATGCCCAAGGCGCGCGACCGGCTCAGCCTTTCACCGAAGGCGAGCCACGCCAGCAGGGCGCTGAACGGCACGCCCAATTGGGTGACGATGGCGGCGGTGGCGGCATCCATGCCCGACAGGCCGAAAAACAGCAGGCCGAAATGGCCGCAGCCCAGGACCAAGGCGATGCCCATGATGGCGGGAATTTGCTCTCGGCGCGGACGGAAGAACGGCGCCAGACACAGGGCCACCCCGGCGAAGCGGACCGAGGTCAGCAGGAAGGGCGGCATCACGTGCAGCGCGGTCTTCACCGCCACGAAGTTCAGGCCCCACAGGGTGACCACAAGCAGGGCGGCGAGGATGTCGCGGGCGGTCATGGGCACCCCTTGCCGTCATGGCCGGGCTTGACCCAAGGATTTTCAATTACGCTTCGCTTGTCAGCCCGAACGACCAACGGGAGGAGGGATCTCCGTTTGGCACACCGTGTCAGAACTGACAGCCGATTTGCCAGAATGAGATCTCTCACATTCGTTCGAGATGACAATTCCTGGCGAGATGACAATACTTTGGAATAACAGGGTGAACCACGGAGACACGGAGGCACGGAGATGCTTCGCCAGACGAAGCCCGATCGGGTTCCGTCCCACAGAAACCTCCGAGCCTCCGTGCCTCCGTGGTTCAATTATTCGCGTCCATGACGGCGAGGGAGATCACCGCGCCAATTCCTCACGTAACGCTTCCAACTCCAGCCAGCGTTCTTCCGCCGCTTCCAATTCGGCGCGGGCGGCGTCCACGCGGGCGGCGGATTTGTCGAAGCGGGCGCGGTCGCGGGTGTATAGCTGGGAATCGGCCAACTCGGCTTCCAGCTTGGCGATTTCCTTGGCCAGCTTGTCCAGGCGGCCGGGCAGTTCCTCCAACTCGCGGCTGTCCTTGTAGGACAGCTTGGTGGCGGTCTTGGTGCGGGACGGCTCGGCGGTCTTGGCCTTGATTTCGACCTTGGGCTCGTCCTTGCGCGGGCGCTGGTGCATGTAGTCGGTGTAGCCGCCCACATATTCGTTGATCACCCCGTCACCCTCGACGGCGATGACGCTGGTCACCAGCCGGTCCAGGAAGTCGCGGTCGTGGCTGACCACCAGCAGGGTGCCTTCGTAATCGGCCAGCACCTCTTCCAGCAGGTCCAGGGTGTCCATGTCCAGGTCGTTGGTGGGTTCGTCCAGGATCAGCAGATTGCTGGGCTTCGCCAGCAGCTTCGCCAGCAACAGACGGTTGCGCTCGCCGCCCGACAGGGCGCGGACCGGAGTGCGCGCCTGCGCTTCCTGGAACAGGAAGTCCTTCATATAGCCGACCACGTGCTGAGGCCGCCCGCGCACCCACACATTGTCGCCCCGTCCGTCGGTCAGGGTGTCCCACACCGTCTTGTCCGGGTCCAGGCGGTCGCGGCGCTGGTCGAAATAGGCGGGCTCCAGATTGGTGCCCAGGCGGATCACGCCGCCATCGGGGGCCAGATCGCCGGTCAGCATGCGCAACAGCGTGGTCTTGCCGGCACCGTTGGGGCCGATCAGGCCGATGCGGTCGCCGCGCATGATGCGGGTGGAAAAGCCATCCGCCAGCACCTTGTCGCCATAGCCCTTGCACACGTTTTCGGCATCGATGACCAACCGGCCCGACATGTCGCCGGCCTCGGCGGCCAGCTTGGTCTGGCGGTCGTTGTCCTGCTTCGAGGTGAAGCGTTGCGCGCGGTCGGTGCGCAGCACGTCCAGCGCCCGGCGCCGGCCCATATTGCGCTTGCGTCGCGCCGTGACGCCACGTGCCAGCCAGTGCATCTCGCGCCGCAGCAGGTTGTCCATGCGGTCAAGCTCGGCTTCCTCGGCAGCGTAGGTCTCTTCCTGCCAATTGGCGAAGCCCGAGAAACCGAACTCGGCGCGCCGCACTACGCCGCGCTCCAGCCACAGGGTTTGACGCGAAACGTTGTCCAGGAAGCGGCGGTCGTGGCTGATGACCACCAGGGCGCCCTGATAGGCCTTCAGCCACTCTTCCAGCCACAGGATGGTGGGCAGGTCCAGATGGTTGGTGGGCTCGTCCAGCAGCAGGGCGTCGGGATTGCCCACCAAGGCACGGGCCAAGGCGGCGCGGCGGCCCTCGCCACCCGA
>JACMLB010000219.1 GCA_014379805.1 Rhodospirillales bacterium
CACGCAGAGTCGATGCCGAGAAATCCCCGCGAAGCTGAACCGCAGCCGCCATGGCAAACCCCCTGATGTTTGCCATGTTGAATCAGATTGCTGCGCGTTTGGGAATCCCCTCCGTGAGTCTCACTCACAGGGACTTGGTATCAGAGCTCTATTAGAGCGCCAATTGTATAACAGCACGATTAAATCCGAATCGCTGGAGAGCGTTCAGCCCGACTCAAAGTTTCTCGGAAAGACAATTGCCGATGCCGCGATGCTCGTGCTCACAGAAAACAATGCACCACTATCACCGCGGGAAATCGTTTGCGAATTCGATAAACATAATTTTTCAATCCTGAAGAACCCAGTGTCAGCGATCAGCCACGCCCTAAAACGTCGCGAGAAAAATGAAGGGGACGTTGTTCGGATCACCCGGGGGCGCTGGGCACTAAAAGCCTTTTACACAGAAGAAGAACTCCTAAACATACTTAAGGGATTAAATGGACGTCCAGAACGGGATGCTGATTATCATTCCGCCAGGGTGCGCGCGGCGCTAAAGGCATCCCGCCTAAGAGGCGTCATTATCGGGAGGCGCCCATTCGAGGACCTCTACACCCCCGAGGTAATCAGGGAGTTCCGCCAAATGCGCGCGGGGGGAGCATCGATCAAGGTTGCTCTTAAAGCGATATCAATGCCGATGCCAACCTACAAGAAATACAAATCACTTATCGAGGCCCCAGATTTCGACGCCAAAAAATACATTTACCCAACATGGAAGGCCGCTGCGGTAGCTTCCAGAGAAGATCGTCGCCTCGCTAATAGCGACGGGCAAAGCTCTACCGAACGATATTAGAGCAATTTCCGATCACTCCGGTTCATATCCAGCATGGATGAAGTGGTCGATTGCGCTGGCGATGGCGTCCCAGAGTTCGGGGACGGTCCGCGCTGCGGCCTTGCGCAGCAAAGCCTTGAGCTTCGAGAACGCCTGTTCGATGGGGTTGAAGTCAGGTGAATAGGGCGGGAGGTAGCGGATTTCCGCGCCCACCGCCTCGATGGCAGCGGCACGCCGGAGACCTTGTGGGCTGGAAGGTTGTCGAGGATGACGACGTCGCCGGGTGACAGCGTCGGCGTCAATACCTATTCAACATAGGCGACGAAGGCCGGACCGGTCATCGGTCCGTCGAGCACCATGCGGTCATTCCAGACAGACGCAAGCCGCCGGTGAAAATGCCTGACATAGATCATTGGACGTATATTGCGCAATTTAAGCTTCCGTCATTTCAGCCCCATAATGTGCGAAAGAATTTAGCCCGCATCCTCGCCAAATTGGGCGACTGCCGGACCTATCCATTCGGTATGGGGCAAACCACATCCATCCTCCCGATTGGCATATAAACCTAGCCGCCTGATCTGTGCGTAACCTGCACGCTACCGCCATCGGGGGTTCACCGGAGGCGGACAATCTTGCAATGACCAGGGGTTTTTCAGGAAGATAGTCGTCCTTTCTTTAGTTGCGTTAAATCCGCTACTGCCACTCATTGACATGTACGACGCCCGATGCCTGTCGCGCGTTGAGGGAGTGAGTTTGCGGATGAAGACGGGAAAGTATGGCGTACCGACGGCGCTGACGTCGTTCGCAGCAGTGATGGCGGTGTATTCCCACGCCTACGCACAGGTAACCCCGGACGGCACTACGGTCACCAGCGCGAATGTGGCAGGCACCGGCAAGGTCACCGTGGATATCGCGCCCAAGAACGGCTCGGGCACCAGCCTCAACCGCTATACCGATTTCAACGTGTCCACCGCCGGCCTTGATCTCAACAACGCGGTGGTTGGCGCGCGGACCATCATTAACGAAGTCACCAGCAGCAATCCGTCCCTGATCCAGGGCCAGATCCAGGTTCTGGGTCCGCGCGCCCACGTCATCATCGCCAATCCCAATGGCATCACCGTGGATGGCGGCAGCTTCGTCAACACCGGCGGCGTGGCCCTGGCCACCGGTACGGTCAGCTTTGTCACCCGTACGGTGGCGCCCGGCGAGACTCAGGAGAATACGGTCCTCACCACCACCGGCGGCATGCTCACCATCGGGGCTGGCGGCCTATCGGGGGCCATGTCCCATCTGGAGCTGATCTCCAAGCAGCTGCAAATCCAGGGCACGGTCAACAACACCCACTCGTCGTCGAGCGCGGACATCCGCGCCACCGCCGGCGACAGTTCAGTGGAACTGGATGCGGGCGTATTCCCCACCAACGTGGCATCGGCGTGGAGTGCGACCACCTCGGGCGCCGTGGCCAATGCCGGCGCCGTGCTGGTGGACATCACCCGTCCGGGCGGTTTGTCGGCCAGTAAGGTGCAGATTGCCGTCACCGATACCGGTGCGGGCGTGCGCAGCCTGGGCGCCCTGGCGGCCACGGCCAACGACTTCACCCTGGCCGCTACCGGCGACGTGCGGTTGGCCGGCAGCGTGTCGGCGGGCCGCGATCTGGTGGTGGACGCAACCTCCATCGCCGTACAGGCCAATGCCGACGGCACCGGCGCCAGCCTGACCTCGGTGCGTCATATGGATTTACTGGCCGATTCCGTGGACATCCGCGCCGCCACCCTGCGCGCGGGCACGGGCGGACCGGATGGTGACATCACCCTGGGCCGCAGCGGGGTTGCCGCCGCCGGCGACTTCACCCTGGCCGGCGTGCAGGGCGCCACCGCCTATACCATGGCGTCCATCACCGCGCCCGGCGGCCTCGGCATCTATGCGCAGGGCCGCAACATCACGGTGGAGGGCGCGTCCGTGGCTGTGGATGGTGCCGCCGAACTGGTCGGGGCCGATACGGCCTTGCGCAGCACGGTTGATGGCGGTGGCGTGGTCCAAGAATCCAAACTGACTGGCGGGCAGACCACGCTGACCGCCACCGGAGCGGTCACCCTGGCGGGTTTTGAATTGGCGGGAACCGCCGGCCTGTCGGTCAATGCCACCAGCCTGACCGCCGCCGAAGTTAACGGCGCGGATTTGCACGCCTCAAACCTGACGTCGTCCATGGGCAATGTGTCAGTGACTTCGGCCGGGGCCGTGGCGCTGACCGGCACCGACGTGACCGCCGGCACCGACATCAAGATGACCGGCACCACCATCGCCGTGGATGCTGCCGCCCAGGGCTCCAAATGGCGGTCGGGCAGTGTGTCCGCCCAATCGGGCGG
The DNA here is from genome assembly GCA_014379805.1 of Rhodospirillales bacterium. GTDB lineage: Bacteria > Pseudomonadota > Alphaproteobacteria > Rhodospirillales > Magnetospirillaceae > Magnetospirillum. Next base: position 3,175 of record JACMLB010000219.1, read on the forward strand.
TCTGGTGCTGAAGGCCACGGCGGGGGGCATTTCCAACCGTGGCAACACGCTGCAAGGCAAGACCGCCATCGTCGGCGATGCGGATTCCCTGGGCGGCACCACCCTGACCGCCACCGGCAACATTTCCAACCGCAGTCTGGACCAAGACGCCCTGGGCATCGTCTTCGCCTCGACCGGCGATCTGGTGGTGAATGCCGGTGGAACGCTGGAGAATTACGCCGGGCGGTTGATTTCCAACGCCAATGTGACGCTGAGCTCCACCGGGGATTTCAGCAATTACGTGACCAAGACCGGCGGCAGTGGCGGCACGCTGGTCTCGTCCGGGGCCATCAAGACCGGCTTTTGGAATCGCCTGTTCGGGGGCAAGAGCGAAAGCACCTCGTCGGTCGATTACGGCAGTCTGACCATTCCTGGCACCCTGGCCTATGTGGTCGCCAACGGTAATGTGGGGATCACCGCCGCCAATCTGCGCAATGTGGGCGGCGAGATCGACGCCAATAACGGCAGCATCACCATTGCAACCGGGGCGCTGACCAACGAGGCGCTGGCCACGGGCCGCGCCAGTGTGCAGGTCAATTGCGGCTTCACCTGCCGTACCACGCCCAGCGGCAATGTGTCGCTTCAGGGCGGCGCCATGTCGGCCAGCCAGGACATCACCGTCAACGCTACCGGCCAAGTGCTGAACCGCGGCGGCAGCATCCTCGCCATGCGTGAGATTTCAATAACCGCGCCGTCCGTTCGTGCCGAATCCATTACCACGTGGCGTGCCGTCGCCATGCCGGGGTCGGTCTTCCAGCCGGGCAACATCCGGCTGCTGCGCACCGACCAGGGCGGCACGTTCCAGGCGTTGGGCGGGCTGGTGCGGCTGAATACCGTGGACCCGGTGGTGATCCAGGGCGGCGTGGTGGACGGCTCGTTGGGCGAGGAGATGCCGGCCGGAGCCCTCTTCACCGCCCCGGTGGTGGAAACCGGCGTGGGCAGCGGCGGCCGTCCCATCGGGCTGTTCCACTGATGATCCGTCTTCGCCTGACTGCGCTCGCTTTGTGCATGGCCCCCCTTCTGGCACACGCGCAATTGCCCGAGGAACCCGGACGGCGCCTGCTGGACGAACAGCGCCAGAAGCTGGAGCAGCGCCGCAACCAGCCCACGCCTGAAATCCCGCTGCCGGAAGTGCCTCAGGCGCCCACCGGGGCGGAAGGCGGCCCGTGCTTCACCATTACCGCCATCGAGCTTGAAGGCGCATCCCTGCTGCCGGCGGACACGGTGGAAACCCTGCTGGCCGGTTATCGCGGCAAGTGCCTGGGCCAAGCGGCCATCAACGAGTTGCTGAACGCGCTGACCACCGCCTATGTGGATTCCGGCTATGTCACCGCCCGGGCCTATCTGCCGCCCCAGCGCATCGACAGCGGCGTGCTCAAGATCATCGTGGTCGAGGGCGAGATCGAATCGCTTGAGGTGGAAGGCGGCAATTGGCGCGATGCCTTGGGCGTGTGGTTCGCCTTCCCCACCGGCCCGGGTGAGCCGCTGAAGCTGAGCCGCATCGAGCAGGGCCTGGACCAGCTGAACCGCCTGCCCTCCAACAAGGCCAAGGCGCGCTTCGTTCCCGGCGACAAGCCCGGCGGCACCAAGGTTGTCATCGACAATCCGGTGGAAGACCGCTTCCGCCTGACCGCCACCACCAGCAATTACGGCCAGAAGACCACCGGGCGCATTCAGCGCGGCATGGGGCTGGAGGCCGACAATCCCCTGGGCATCGGCGACCAGTGGATCGTCAACGCCACCAGCACGCGGTCGTCCAACGCCTTTGCCGGCACCGGCTCGATCCCGTTCGGCTGGTGGACCCTGTCAGGGTCGCGCTCGGTGTCCGAATACCTGCAGGTTCTGGACGGCACGTCGCAGCTTTACGGCCAATCCTCCATTTGGAACGCGACGCTGGATCGCATCGTCCACCGCGACGCCACCACCCGCAGTTCGGTCTATGGCCGGCTGGGCTATAACCGCTCCACCCGCATGATCAACGATATCGACCTGACGCCGCAAAAGCTTGCCACGGCGGCGTTGGGCACCAGCCGGACATGGCGCACCGCCGAAGGCCGCCAAGTCCAGGGTGATCTGGCCGTGGTGCGCGGCCTGCACGGCTTTGGCGCCAATCTGGATGCCGAGGGCCTGCCCCACGATTCCGCCCACGCCCAGTTCTGGAAGCTGACGGCGTCGGGCTCGTGGGTCGAGCCGCTGGGCTTTGCCAACTGGCGCACCACCGGTCAGGGCGTGTGGGGCAAGCAGTCGCTGTACTCGCCCGAGCAGATCCAGATCGGCGATTCCTACACTGTGCGCGGCTATTCCGAGGACCAGATCGTCGGCGATCGCGGCCTGTATTTGCGCAACGAGATGATCTTTGACTGGCCGGAACTGCTGGGCGGCGCCTGGCTGAACCGGCAGTGGGACTTGGCCTTGCAGCCGTTCGTGCTGGCTGATGCCGGCTATGCCTGCCAAATCGCCACCCATGGCTGCGAGCATGCCGGCGCCGTGGGTGCCGGCGCCCGCTTCGGCAACAGCCGCATCGCTTTGGAGGCCGTTGTCGCCCGCCCGATCTGGGCCAGCGGCACCCTTGAGCATGACCGCTTCGAGGGCACCATCAACCTTTCCCTGCAGGTGCTGAAATGGTGATCCGCCTGATGAAGAAGGCCGTTGCCACCCTGGCGGCGACCAGTCTGCTGGTGGCGGATTTGGCCTGGGCCGGTGGGCCGGTGGCGGACCCGTCGGCGTCCGTCGGCTTTCGTCCCACCGTGCAGGCCGCCCCCAACGGCGTGCCCACGGTCAACATCGTCAATCCGTCAGCGGGCGGCGTTTCGCACAACAAGTACAGCATCTTCGACGTGGACCCCCAGGGCGCGGTGCTCAACAACAGCATGGTGGCCGGGACCAGCGTGCTGGCCGGCGCGCTGACCGCCAACTCCAACCTGACGGCACCGGCCCTGGTCATCCTCAACGAGGTCACCGGCAGCGGCGCCAGCCAGCTTCACGGCCCCACCGAGGTCTTCGGCACCTCCGCCAATGTGATCATCGCCAATCCCAACGGCATTTCCGTGGATGGCGGCAGCTTCATCAATTCCCCGCGCGTGACCCTGACTACCGGCACGCCCACCACCGGTGGGCCAGGAGCCTATGGCGGCCTGGGGTTCTCGGTCCAGAGCGGGCAGATCAGCGTCGGCGGCGCCGGGCTGGATGGCAGCGGCATCGACCAAGTGGATCTGGTCGGTCGCCGGGTCGTGGTGAATGGCGCACTCACGGGTGCGGGGGCGCTGAACGTCACCGGCGGCGGCGCGGACTACGCCTATGGCACCGGCGAGGCCACCACGGCGGCGGCGCCGGCTCAGGCTGGCGTTTATTCCATCGACGCCACGGCCTTGGGCGCCATGAACGCCGGTCAGGTCAAGCTGATCGGCACCGAGGCCGGCGTGGGCGTGCGCGCCCTTGGCGGCGTGGCAGCCTCGGCGGGCGACGTTACCATTACCTCAGCGGGCGAGATCGTGCTGACCGGCGCATCCGCGTCGCGCGATATGGCGCTGTCGGGCACCAATGTCAGTGCCGGCGGCACCATGGCCGCCGCCCGCAATCTCAGCCTGACCGCTGCCCAAGCCGTCACCACGTCGGGCACCCACACCGCCCAGGACGTGACGGTCACCGCCGGCACCACTGCGGCGCTGGGGGCCTCCACCACCGCCGCCAACCTCAATGCCACCGCCACTGCGGCGCTTGCCCACACCGGCGCCACCACCCTGACCGGCGACGCCAGCTTAAACGGCGGAACGGTCACCACCGCCGGCATCGTGTCGGCGGACGGCGCCGTGGGCATCACCGCCGGCACCGACGCCACCCTGGGCGGCAGCGTGATGGCGCGCGGCAATTTGACCGCGACCGCCGGCAATGCCCTGGCGGTGAACGGCACCGTGGCGGCG
>JACMLB010000033.1 GCA_014379805.1 Rhodospirillales bacterium
CTTGACAGTCGCCTCGATCTTATCGCGCGGCATGTTTTCCTCGCGCGCCCAGGCGATGGCCGAGCGCAGGCGGGGATTGGTTGCCGCATCCGGCGCGCCGCCCTTGCAGGCGGCGGTGATTTCCCGCTGGATTTTGGTGAAAACTTTACCCTTCTTGGCATCCTGCGCACCTTTGCGGTGCATGATGTTCTTAAATTGGGAATGGCCAGCCATGGAATATGCGAACCCTGATGCGTTGGATACGGTTTGGCTGCCTATACCATATCTTGTGCGCGCAGGGCTATGGCCGACAGCACCTCGCGCCAACACAATCCCCTGTTGTCGGCATGGACGACACGGCTATCGCCCGAACTAAGAAATTTGGAGGTTCACCTCCAAGCGGGGCCGGGGCGGCAGCCCCGCAATACCTACGGCCACACCTCGGCCAGACGCGGCCCCACCCGCAATGCACCCACCTTGACCGCCAAGCCGGTGCGGTCGTCGGTTTCCACCAGCACGCCGCAGACGGTGCCCGGACCATCCGCCGGGGACAGGCGGTCGCCGGGGATTTTGCGGACGAATTTATGGATGGCCGCGTCCTTCTTCATGCCAATGACCGAATCATAATCGCCGCACATGCCGGCATCGGTCTGATAGGCGGTGCCACGGGGCAGGATTTGCGCGTCGCCGGTCGGGATATGGGAATGACTGCCCACCACCAGACTGACCCGGCCATCGCACACATGGCCCAGGGCCATCTTCTCGCTGCTGGCCTCGGCGTGCACATCGACGATGATGGCGTCGGCGCCGCTGCCCAGGCGAACGCGGTTAAGCTCGCGCTCGATGGCGGCGAAGGGGTCGTCCAGCGGGTCCATGAACAGGCGGCCCATGACCTGAACCACCATCACCTTCTTGCCGCGCGGGCCGGAATAGACGCCCACACCCTTGCCCGGCGTACCGGGGGGATAGTTCAACGGGCGCAGCAGGCGCGCATCGCCGTCGATATAGGGCATGATCTCGCGCTGGTCCCAGGAATGGTTTCCCAGCGTCACCACATCCACACCGGCGGCGTAGAAATCTTCGCAAATCTTGGGAGTGATGCCGAAGCCATGGGCAGCGTTCTCGCCATTGACCACCACGAAATCCGTCTCCAGGCGCCGACGGATTTCCGGCAGCTTCTCGATGACCGCGTCGCGCCCAGATCGTCCCAGCACGTCGCCCAAATAAAGAAGTCTCATACTGTCTCCGGCGTGATCAAACCCAGTTCAGTGGCGATGGCGTCCAGGCGCTGGTCGTGACCGTCGCGCGGCACGGCGCCAACCTCCTGGGCGGCGAACCCTAGACCAATTGTCCTAACCTGGGCGCGCTGGCGCAAGCTTTCCAGCGTCCGGTCATAATAACCACCGCCGTAGCCAAGGCGATAGCACTGGCGGTCGAACGCCAACAGCGGCACCAACATCACTTCGGGGACCAGCGGCGCCGCGTGCAGCGCCGGGTGCACGGTGCCGTGCAAACCGGGTTCCAGCGTGTCGCCGAAAGCGTAAGCGCGGAAGCCCAGCGCCTGCCCCCGTCCCGCCACAACCGGCAGCGCCAAGCGGCAGCCGATTAGTTCCAACCGGCGCATGAGCGGGCGCGGATCAAGCTCGTCCCCCATGGGCCAATAGGCGGCGACGACGGTGCCGGGTTCCACGTCCAACGTCAGGGCATCCGCTGCCGAAGCGCCGTGGGATACAAAGGCAAGCCGCCGCACCTCCACTTGGTGGGCGCGCATCAGCTTTTTCTGGGTGGGGAGATCGTGGTCTGTGGTCATGGGAAATGTGGAGCGGCGCCGCCTCGGCCGTTGGCTTGTAAGTCCTCCGTGGCCTGACAGGTCAGGTGGGCGCCATGTGTCGGAACCACGATCCCGACAGGGACAGCTCCCAAGAGGATCATTATCGCCCCAGGGACATTAGCTGCCGTTACGCACCGCGCAGCAGACCGCTCCACCCTTTAAACTAGGACCTTTCCAGGCGTTCCGCAATGGCTTCGATGCGTCCCGCCAGGGCTTCGATCCCTTCGGCCAGCCGCACATCACCCTCGACGGCGGCGGCGACATCGCTGCCGGTGGCCTTCAACTGCGACCGGCTTTCGGACAATTCGTCGGCCAGCATCAGCCCGACCATGACCAACAGCCGCGCGTCGGGCACGTTGCCGATCTGCGCCAGCAGGGTCTGGGCGCGATTGTCCACTTCGCGGCCCAATTCGGTGACGCGGGCCACTTGGGAATCGTCACAGGCGATTTCGTAGAGGCGGCCGTTGATGGTGAGGTTGACGAAGGCCACGGCCCTATTCCTCCAACAGATTGCGCAGGCGGCCGATGGCGGCGTCCAGGCGCTGGGCGACCACGCGGGTGGTGTCGGCCATCATCGCCTGTTCGTCGCGAGCGTCGCGCAATTCGCCGGCCAGCAGCAAGTCGCCGGCCCCCACACGGGCAGTAGCCGCCTCAAGCCGCTCGATGGCGGTGCCAAGGCGCTCAACCGCGGATGCGGTGCGGGTCAATCCGGTTTGCTCGGACACACGGGTCCCCTGAACATAATTTTCCAATTGGGCAGCGAGGTTAGGGCCGAAGCCTTGATGTGTCAACGCAAGGCAACTACGCTTGCACTCCAGATAGCCCGGAGACACAAATGCGCCGCCTTTTTGCCCTGCTGGCCCTCACCCTCGCCTTTCCGGCCTTTGCCGCCGAGCCCGCGCAAACCAGCCGGGGCCAAAGCATCTATGTGCCGGTGTACTCGCATATTTGGCACGGCAATCTGGATGCCAGGGGCAAGCCGCAGACCCTGCTGCTGTCGTCCATGCTGTCCATCCGCAACACCGATCCCTATGATTCCATGACCATCCGCTCGGTGCGCTATTACGACACCGCCGGCAAGCTGTTGAAGGAATACATGGCGCAGCCGGCGCGGCTTGGCCCCATGGCCTCCACCGACGTGTTCCTGGAGCACAAGGACGACCAGGGCGGCACCGGAGCCAATTTCGTGGTGCAGTGGAGTGCCGAGCGCCCCATCAGCACGCCCATCGTCGAAGTAGTGAACGCCTATATCTTCGGCCCGCAATCCCTGGCCTTCACCAGCCCGGGCAAGGTCATCGCCGAAGAAGGGAAATGACCGCCTTCCGCATCCATTCCCTGGAGCACGGACGCATTGTGCTGGCGGCGGCACGGGCGGCGGGAAAGGCGGTGGTGCTGGTCAGCCCGCAGGCGTCTCAAATGGGCGTCGGCTGGTGGCGGGAGTTGGTGCGGCTGCTGAGCCAAGACTTCGCCGATGTCAGCTTCGAGGCGATGCTGGATTGCGGCCCGGCTGCCGGACTGGCGCTGGCGGGCATCCGCGCCCGCGTGGGGCCGGTGCGGCTGAATGTGGACGCGTTGACGCTGGCGAAAATCGCCAGCATCGCCGAGCAGGCGGGGACCCGGGCGGAGTCCGGGGGGGCGTCATTGGGGGGCAAAGACGCCCTTGACCTGCTCGGCGTGCCGGACCCCGCCTCGCGTTGCCGCGAGGCGCTGGGGTCCTAAGCGGGTTACTTCTTGACGGCGGAACCGGGGGTGACGGCGGAACCGGGGGCGGCGTGGGTCTCGGCCATCTCGCTCGCCTTGTCGGCGTGCTTCTTCACGTGCTTCTTTTCCATCTTCTCGACCTTCTTCTCGACCGCCTTCTCGGCCGCCGGCTGAGCGGCCACGGCAGGGCTGGCCGGAGTCGCCGGGGTCGCACTTTGGGCCAGGGCCGCGAACGGCATCAGCGAGGCGGAAACCAGGGCGGCGGCGAGGATATGGGTGACGCGCATGGGAATGTTCCCTTCCTTCATCTTGGACCGGCGGGGACATCCCCTCCGGCAAGACAGATAATCCCCCACCGCCATGGCGGGATTACGGAACGATTGTGATCCTTTCGGGGCAAGCCCTACCCCCTTCGCGCAACCGCGAAAGCGGCGCGGCGCGTTGCATTCCGGGCCAAGGCATTCCATCTGCCGCCTTGGAAATGCCTCAAAGC
>JACMLB010000220.1 GCA_014379805.1 Rhodospirillales bacterium
CCCAGCTTGTTGGCTTCCTGAACAGCCAGCTGTTCCTTGTTGGTGTCGATGATGAACAGGATGTCCGGCAGGCCGCCCATGTCCTTGATGCCGCCCAAAGCGCGGTCCAGCTTTTCCTTTTCACGGGAAAGAACCAGCTGCTCTTTCTTGGTCAGGCCAGCCAGGGCGCCGGAAGCCAGCTGTTCGTCCAACTCGCGCAGGCGCTTGATGGAGTTGGAGATGGTCTTCCAGTTGGTCAGCATGCCGCCGAGCCAACGATGATTCACGTAATACTGGCCGCAACGCTTCGCGGCATCGGCAACGATGTCCGAAGCGGCGCGCTTGGTGCCGACGAACAGGACGCGGCCACCGCCGGCGGCGACATTGCGCACGGCAGTCATGGCGGCGTGCAGCATGGGCACCGATTGCTGCAGATCGATGATGTGGATGCCATTGCGGATGCCGAACAGATAGGTCGACATCTTCGGGTTCCAGCGACGGGTGTTGTGGCCGAAGTGGACACCGGCTTCGACGAGCTGGCGCATGGTGAACGAGGGCAAAGCCATGGAGAGAATTCCTTTCTTTCTCCGGTTGAGCCTCCGCGGGCAAGAGTCAGGAGCCGAGCTCCCGACACCGGATACGGAAGACGTGTGAACACGCCCACCGCGAACCCGCGTGTGGATTAGTGGGCGGGTATGTAACCCCTTGGGCGCCGTTTGGCAAGGGTTTGCAGAGGAAGGATCAGCGCAATCCCGCTTCAATGACGCTGGGGCGGTGCAGCAAAGCGACGCAGGCGGCGGGCAAGACCGGGTTTCGGTGGTTGGGCTTGTCCTTGGCCTCTTGGGGCAGCAGCACCGGCTTGGCGTTCCACGACGCCAATTCACCGCCGCAGCCCTCGCCTTCAGGCACCGGAGCCTGGGGCGTACAGCCCACATCGCCCGGCGTGCAGCTCAGCCGCACATGGAAATGCTCGTCATGGCCCCACCATGGCCGCAACTTGGACAGCCATGCGCGATCGCCCTTGGCCGTACGGCAGGCCTCGGCCTTGATGGGCGGATTGACGAAGATGCGGTCCACGTCGGGCGCATGCGCCGCCAGTTCCAGCATGCGCATCTGGTCGCCGGTCCAGGCCTTGGGGTCGATGCGGGCGCCGCGCACCATGGACACGCCCACGGGCTGGCTCAATTCGTCGGCGGATAAAGACTGCCCCGGCAGGCGGAACCAGATATCCACGTCCAGGCCGGTCTGGTGGCTGCCATGGCCGAACGCCATGGGACCGCCGCGCGGCTGCGACATGTCACCCACCAGAAACGGGCCGAAGCCGTCGGTGGCGGCATGGCGGCCCAAATCACGGATGAAATCCACGGTGCGGGGGTGGGCCCAGAAGCGGTTTCGCTGGGGCCTCAGCACCTGATAGCCATCGCCGTCCAAGGGCAATGCCACGGCGCCCGCGATGCAGCCGGCTGCGGGAGAGCCGAAGGATTGGGCGGCGCCGGCCGCGGGCACCTTGATCCCGGCCCACGGATCGGCAGCCGAACCGGCCTCGGCGCAGGACGCAGAGCCCAGCGACATCACCGCAATCAAACCCGCCAAAGCGACGCCACGCATGGACACATCTCCCGATCCGTTCAGCGGATGGTGCCTGGAAGCGGTTAAGGAGCGGTCAATCCAGATCGGTTTCGGCAAATTGGCTTTTGATGTCGGCAATGGCGGACCGGCTGTTTTTCAGCAGCTCCACCGCATCCGGGTCAAACTTTTTGCCGCTTTGCTCCGTCAGGAAAGCGAAGGCTTCATCGATGCTCCATGCCCGCTTATAGGGCCGCACCGAGGTCAATGCGTCGAAAACGTCGGCAACGGCGACGATACGGCCTTCCAAAGAGATGGCCTCGCCGGTGAGCCCTTGTGGATAGCCCGAACCGTCTATGGCCTCATGATGGTGAGCCACCACGTTGCGCAGCACCCGAACATAGGGTGCCCCTCCCACACGGAAGGTGTCGGCCATGGTATCGACGATTTCCAGGCCCTTGGTAACGTGGGTCTTCATCACATTGAACTCTTCCGGGGTCAGCCGGTCGGGCTTGAACAGGATTTGGTCGGGAACCGCGATCTTGCCCACATCGTGCAGCGGCGCAAATTGGAACAGAAATTCCACCCACTCATCCGACAATCCGCGCCGAGGCGCCAGCCGTAAGGCGATCAGCCGGGCATAGCGGCCCATGCGCTCCAGATGGGCACCGGTTTCCTCGTCACGGGCACGGCTGATCTGGCGCACGGTCTTGACCGCCGCCTGGATCATGCGCACCGCATCCAGTTCCATGATGGTGCGCAGCGACACCACCTCTGCCACCGGGCGCAGGCGTTGCAGCACTTCGGGAGTGAAATAGCCGGTCTGAAACGAATTGAAAAAGATGAAGCCGTGGAAGGTGCCCGAGTGGAAGATGGGCACGGTGTAGCTGGACAGATAACCCGCCGACAGCAGGCGCTTGGCGTGTGCCGGGGTGCCAGCCACATGGGTGGTAAGGTCGTTGATGACCCGGCGCCCGCCGGTGCGCGCCAAAGCGGCCAAGGGCTTCAGATCGGCCAGCCGGGCAACCGTGTGCTCGAACGGGTTGTCGCCTTCGCTGGAATGGACGAAGGCTTTCAGGATGTCGGTGGCGGGGTCATAGATGGCGATGGCGATGCGGTTGATACCGTCGAAATCGCGCTTCATCTCGTCATGAAAACAGGCCAGACGTTCGGCCAAGCCTTGGTGGACCGGCCGGTACCCTGGGGCCCTGGCCGCCGTAGCCGGCGCATCCACCTTCCCCATTTTCATGGGCGCGTCTCCCCCGATAGACCTCAGCTTTTGCCGATGTTGCGCAGATCATAGACCTTCGCGCACCGGCACGTCAAAGCTCGTCCGTCAGGTGTGGACCCTAGTCGTATAGCGTCTCGCCGAATTGCGCCTGAATTTCGGCGATGGCGGCCTGGTTCTCCACCAGGGCAGCCACGGAATCGGCGTCGAACTTGATGCCCGACTGCTCGGACAGCAAAGCCAGCGCCGCTTCATTGGTCCAGGCCCGCTTATAGGGCCGCACCGAGGTCAGTGCATCGAACACGTCGGCCACGGCGGCGATGCGGGCCTCGATGGGGATTTGGTCGCCGGACCGCCCGTAGGGATAGCCAGTGCCGTCCAGCGCTTCGTGATGGAAGGCGACGATGTTTCGCAGCAGGTCGAAATGCGGCATGGATTTCAGCCCGAAATCGCGCACCATCAGATCGACGATATCCACGCCTTTCTCCACATGGCTGCGCATAACCACGAATTCCTCGTCGGTCAGCCGGCCCGGCTTCAGCAGGATGGAATCGGGCACCGCCACCTTGCCCACGTCGTGCAGCGGGGCGAATTGGAAGACGAATTCCACAAACTCGTCGGTCAGGCCGTATTTGGGCGCCAGCTTCTCGGCGATCATGCGGGCATACCGGGCCATGCGGGCCAGATGGGACCCGGTTTCCTCGTCGCGGGCGGAACTGACCGAGCGGATGACCTTCACCGCCGCATGCATCATTCGCACGGTGTCCAATTCCCGCATCACCGACAGTGAGATCAGCTCGGCATAGGGGCGCAGGCGGTTCAGATTGGACGGGCTGAAGAAATTCACTTCCGGCGAGTTGAAGAACAGGAAGCCGTAGAACGTGCCCTTGTGTTGGATCGGCACCGTATAGCTGGAACGATAGCCGGACTCCACCAGCCGGGTGGCGAATTCCTGTCCTTCGCTGGTGGCGGTAAGGTCGTTGATGGTGCGCCGGGCGCCGGTCCAAGCCAGTTGCTGAAGGTTAGGCAGGTCCGACATGCGCGCCAGCAGATGCTCGAACGGCACGTCTCCATCGGTGGAATGGATGAAGGTCTTGAGCATATCCGAGGTGTCGTCATAAAGAGCGACGGCGATTCGGCTCAGCGCCTCCAGCGAGGCGTCGCCTTTGATCTCGTCATGCAGGCAGATCAGCCGCTCGGCAAGACCGCGCTGCATGAGCGGGAGTGCCTTTCGGGCTGCTTCCGTCACGTTCATCCCCCCATTGATGACTCAGAGGTTAGCCGCAGCGGTCCGACCGGTCAAACCGGTAATTATAGATTGAAGACCGGCGCCCGGAGCATACAGTTCCGGGCGCCGTTCCCTTGCCTTAGCCGTTCAGTTTCTTCGCCATTTCGCGCAGGATGAACTTCTGGACCTTGCCGGTGGACGTCTTGGGCAGCGAGCCGAACACCACGGTGCGCGGGCATTTGAAGTGGGCCAGACGCTCGCGGCAGAATGCCATGATGTCCTTGTCGGTCACTTCGGCACCCTCACGCACATTGACGAACGCGCACGGCGTCTCGCCCCATTTCTCGTCGGGACGGGCGACCACCGCCGCTTCGGTGACGTCGGGATGGGCGAACAGGACGCCTTCAACCTCGATGGTCGAGATATTCTCGCCGCCCGAGATGATGATGTCTTTGGAACGGTCCTTCAGTTCGATATAGCCGTCGGCATGCATGACGCCCAGATCGCCGGTGTGGAACCAGCCGCCGGAGAAAGCTTCGTCGGTCGCCTTGGGGTTTTTCAGGTAACCCTTCATCACCACATTGCCGCGGAAGAACACCTCGCCCATGGTCAGGCCGTCACGCGGCGTCGGCTCCAGCGTGGTCGGATCGGCCACCATCAGGCCTTCCTGCATGACATAGCGCACGCCCTGGCGCGATTTCAGGCGGGCGCGCTCGTCCAGCGGCAACAGATCCCATTCGTCGTGCCACGAACACACGGTGGCCGGGCCATAGACCTCGGTCAGACCGTAGACGTGGGTGATCTTGAACCCCTGCGCTTCCAGCCGGCCGATGACGGCGGCGGGCGGCGGGGCGGCGGCGGTCATGAACTCAACCGTGTGCGGCAGCGGCCGGCGATCGGCGTCGGTGGCGTTGATCAGCATGCCCATGACGATGGGGGCGCCGCACAGATGAGTGACTTTGTGCTGCTCGATGGCGGCGAACATAGACGCCGCATCAACCCGGCGCAGGCACACATGGGTGCCGGCCAGGGCGGTGATGGTCCAGGGGAAGCACCAGCCGTTGCAGTGGAACATGGGCAGGGTCCACAGATAGACCGGATGGCCGTGCATACCCCAGGTGACCACGTTGCCGATGGCGTTCAGATAGGCGCCGCGATGATGGTAGACCACGCCCTTGGGATTGCCGGTAGTGCCCGAGGTGTAGTTGAGCGAGATGGCGTCCCACTCATCCGCCGGCCAGCGCCAAGCGAAGTTCGCGTCGCCCTCGGCGATGAACTTCTCGTAGGTAGTCTCGCCGATCAGCTCGCCGCTCTTGGCCTGGGGATCGTCGATGTCGATGACCAGGATCTTGCGCGTGGTCAAGGTCAGCGCCTTCTTGATCACGCCCGAGAATTCGCGGTCGGAGATCAGCACCTTGACCTCGGAATGGTCGAAGATGAAGGCCAGCGCCTCGGCATCCAGGCGGATGTTCAGCGCGTTCAGAACAGCGCCGACCATGGGCACGCCGAAATGAGCTTCGAAAATTTCGGGGATATTGGGCGCCATCACCGCCACGGTGTCACCCACGCCGATACCGCGCGCTGACAGCGCCGAAGCGAGTTGGCGGCAGCGTGCATAGGTCTCACCCCAACTCCGCGACAGGGCGCCATGAATGATGGCGGTGCGGTTGGGATAGACGTAGGCGGCCCGCTCAAGGAACTGCAAGGGAGTAAGGGGAACGTTATTGGCCGGGGTTTTATCCAGGTTCTGTTCGTACGGATTTGTCACTTGGTCTTCCTCCCTTTGGGCGCGCATGCCATGCCGCCATATGCAAGCGGCGCCAAAGCATGCGTCGGCTGGCTGACTTTTTCAATATGGGCTCTTCCATCCTCAGTGGTTGACACCGACAGCATTTGGCGCATGTCATTCGGCATGCGCCTTGCCCTGGTTATCAATCACTCTGCCGGCACCTTCCGCCGCCTCGCCTTAGAGCCCACCGTGGCCGCCATCACCGACGCCTTGCGCGCCGGCGGCCATCAGGTGGAGCTGGTGGTGTGCGGACGGCGCGATCTGGCCGGGACATTGTCGGCCATGGCCCAACGTACGGACATCGACGCGGTCATTGCAGGCGGCGGCGACGGCACCATCCTGACCGCCATCCTTGCCGGATTGGGCGACACCAAGCCGCTGGGCATCCTGCCGCTGGGCACTTTGAACCTGCTGGCCCGCGATCTGGAATTGCCGCTTGACCCCATCGAGGCCGCCGTCAGCCTGGCAAAGGGCCATTCCGCCTCCATCGATCTGGCCGAAGTCAACGGCCTGCCCTTCGCCATCTGGGCATCCTTGGGCATGCATCCCTGGGTGGTTCACCGGCGCGACAAGCTGCAGCGCGGCGGGCTGAAGAAATGGCCGGCCTTCGCCCTGGCGGCTTTACGCGCCTTCCGCCGCTATCCGCTGGTGCGGGTCACCCTGTCGGTGGGCGGCGAATTGATTACGGTAACCACGCCGCTTTTAGTCATTTCCAACAACGCCTGGCCCGAGCAAACCATGCCGCTGAAGCGCGAGGCCTTGGACCGTGGCGAGTTGGTGGTGCATGTGGCGAAGGTCAATTCCCGCCTGGGGCTGCTGTGGCTGGCGGTCAATGCGCTTTTTGGCGTCTGGCGGATTGGACGCCTGCTGGATACCTACAAGGCCGATGAGGTTCGCGTCACCAGCCGCAAACGCCGGATGATGGTGTCCTTGGATGGCGAGGTCACCGTGTTGCGTTCCCCCCTGGTATTCCGCTTGCGGCCCAAGGCGCTGACCGTGCTGATGCCCCGTTCCGAACCGGAGAATTGACCCTTGCCCGTGCTCGCCCATTTGTCCGATTTGCATTTCGGCCGCACCGACGCCAAGGTGGTCGAGGCTCTGCTGGACGATCTGACCCAGCAACGGCCCGACGTGATCGTCATTTCCGGCGACCTGACCCAGCGGGCGCGTTCTGCCCAATTCGCCGAAGCCCGCGCGTTTTTGGACCGCCTGCCCGCCCCTGCCTTGGTGGTGCCGGGCAATCATGACCTGTCGCCGCTGCACAGTCCGTTGAACCGCCTGTTCAGGCCCCGCGCGAAGTTCCAGCGCCATATGGCTGATCATGCGGAACGCCAGATATGGCAGGACGACCAAATGGTGGTCATTGGTCTGGACAGCACCCGCCACCTGCGCTGGACCAGCGGCAAGCTGCGGTCGTCCCATCTTGACCGCATCGACACGGTGCTGGCCGGCGCGGATGATACGGCGTGCAAGGTAGCGTTCCTGCACCATCCGCCCGCCACCGCCCTATCGGGCCACCCGTTCGAGGTGCTGGCCGATCGCGGCATCGATCTGGTGCTGGCCGGCCACGTACACAAAGTCCGCGTGGAATTGATCGCCGGCGCCCATCACAGTTCGTGCATCCTGGCGCAGGCCTCGACCGCGTGCTCGACCCGCTTGCGGGACGAAGCCAACGGCTACGGCCTGATCCACATCACCATGCCCGATATGGTGGTCGAAATGCGGGGGTGGACGGGGCAAGCCTTCCATACGGTGCACCGTCATGCCTTCCGTAAAAGCGGCAGTCACTGGCGACACGGCACTCACTTGGCCTGAAGGGCCGCCTCGCGCGTGGCCGCAATGGCTTCTTGCTCGCCGTCCAGGGCAAAGGCCTTATCGGCGGCGGCACGGGCTTCTTTGACCCGCCCCTGCTCCAGCAGCACATGGGCCAGATTGTTCCACCCCGCCGCCGAGTCCGGGTGCCCCTTCACCGCAAGGCGGAATGCAGCTTCGGCGCCGCGTCGATCATTCTGGGCATAGCGGACATTGCCCAGCCCCATGGCGGCACCCAGACTGCCGGACCAGCGGGCCAGGGCCGTTTGATACGCTTGCGCTGCCGGCCCCGTCAGCCCCACCCGTTCCAAACCCGCCGCAGCAGCGAGCACCGCCGGTTCAGTGGCGGTGGCGGGCAAACGATCGGGCGGCAGCACCACCAGCGCCCAGCGCCCGGCCCGCTCCCAGCTATGTTCGAAGGTGTCCATGGACAGGCGCTGGCCCTCTTCCAACCCGGAATGCAGGATTATCTTGCGTTCGGGCAGGTCATAGCCCACGGCCACGGCGAAGTGCCACACCGGGGAAATTTCCAGACCCAAATTCTGGAACACCAGCACGGGGTTGCCGGCGGCCAATTCCGTCAGCAGGTCAGGCAAGTCCCTGACTGGCACGGCCAAGCGACCATTGCGGCGGGCACCGGCCAGCATGTCGGTGGCAAGGCTGCCTTCACGCCCCGGCGTGTAAACCTGGGTTGACAGCGTTTCGGGACTTGCGGGCAGGCCCGACCACACCAGCATCATAGCCAGCGAGGCCGGACCGCAGGCCCGCTCGGTCTGGGGGAAAAACGGCACCTCCGCCACCCGTGCCACCCATGGCCGGCCGTCCGGGTGGGCGACCAGCCGCTCGGTTTCGCGTCCGGCACAGGCGGCCAAGCCAAAGGCCAGTGCCAGGACGATCAGCGCACGCTTCGGGTCCACGGGAACACTTTGGTGAGGCCGGCGATGTCGGTAATCAGCAGGATGATGAAGATCAGCACCGCCGTGCCGACGATGATGCCCAAGGCATCACCGCCCGCTGGCTGGTCGGGCAATTGACCGGCAATGCGGTGGATTTCCTGGTCCGACAGGGCGGCCACGCGGTGCGTGGCTTCGTCGGCGGATACGCCCATGGTCTCCATTTGCTGGCGCACATCGGCGCGGGCAAGGAACTCCTCGACCCGCAGGCGCTCGGCAGCCGAATTTTCGCCCGCCAACACGTCATCGGTCGAGATCAAGCGGGCTTGGGCGGGAACCGGCAGTGATGTGGTGAAAACGGCAGCGGCGGCGACGATTGCGACCACGGCACGCATTTTACGAAGACAAGCCATGGCATGGACCCTCATTCGTATTAAGCTGTTCATCGCATGTGTGGCTTGCCCTTGCGCTCCACAACCCCATGCAAACGGCTTAGGCGAATGTCAGTCCCGGTTGAGGCTATCCTGACGCTTGCGGATATCCTCGGGCCAAGTGGATTTGATGTAGGCGATCACCGCGCGGATTTCGTGATCTGACAGTTTCCCGATGAAGGCGGGCATGGCGGTCTTGTAATCCGGCGGAGCGAAACGGGCCATGCCGTGCTTGGTGATGGCAAACAACTGCGCGTCGGGGTGATGCCAGGTGTGGCCGCTGGCATCCTGCGGCGGCGCCGGCAATTCGCCATTGGGCTTACGCGTTTGCCAAGCGGGCTCGCCTTCCAGATTGGCGCCATGGCACTCGGCGCAATGGGCCGCATAGACCTTGGCGCCCAAGACGGGATCGCCAGCGCGGTCGGTCAAGGTCAACCACACCGCCACGCCGCTGACGGCCAAGGCGGCAACCGCAAAGGTGGCGGAACGACGATTGAGCATCCTGCGGCTTCCCCGGAAATCCGGGCGGGAGTATAGCGTCATGGCTCAGAACCGATAGCCCCAACGGAGCCCCAGATTATTCAGCCCCTCGTTGCTGCTGGCGAAGTTGGCATTACTTTCATGGTCGAAAGCGACCGAGAGGGAATTGTGGTCGTCGAAGCGATATCCGAGGGATAGGGACTCACGAAACAGGACGCGTGACCCCAGCGACTTCTTGTCCGCGTCCCAGGTGTTCAGCTCGCCATTGTGAACTGAACCGCCAAAGCTGAACTCGATAAAGACCTTTTGGATAGGCTCATAAGTCCAAGTCAGTCCAGCATAGGCCTGACTGGTGTCACCCCGGCTGTTGACGCTGACGCCCACATGGGGCCGCGGTGCCCATATGGGCTTCAGGAAGTCGGGCGAATGGAACAACGCTTCCGCATTGATATCGACGCCGCCCTCTTTGCCATGGCCCAAGAAGCTGATGTCGTGGTTAAGGACGCCAAGGCGCAGTTCCGACATCTCGGCCTGCGCGGGGACCGAAATAAGGGCGAGGACCAGCGAGAGCGAGCCAATGTGTTTCATGGCCGTCATATGGATTGGCACGGATTAGGAAAAACCCCGACGGCGGGCCTAGGTCGCCCCAACGGTGGGGTTGCAAACGGCCAGGAACCGCGCATCATGACGTCTTAATCACCACTCGGAGAACCCCATGACCACCGTGCTGATTTCGATCTTCTGCCCCGACCGCACCGGTCTGGTGGCCGCCATCACCGGGCGGCTGTTCGAGGTCGGCGCCAATCTGGGCGACACCAGTTTCGCCATGCTGGGCAGCGGCGCCGAATTCACCTCGGTGTGCGAATTGCCGCCCGAGGTGCCGGCTACGGAATTGGAAGCCGATCTGACCGCCCTGCCCGAACTTGAGGGCGCGCGCATCACGGTGCGGCCCTTCGATTTCGATCCCGCCAACGGCCCCTTGGGCCGTGTCACCCATCGCGTGGTGCTGTCCGGCGGTGACCGCCCCGGCCTGATCGCCAGATTGAGCGAGGTATTCGGCGAGTTCAAAGCCAACATCGTCCGCCTGGACGCCCAACGCGTGCCCGAGCAAGGCCTCTACGTGACCCGCCTCGCCGTCTCCATCCCCGAGCGGGCGGAAGCGTGTCTGAATACGGTGGCGAACACGGCAGGCGAGCTGCATTTGTCGTGTCACGTGGAAGAGGCGTGACACCCAAGATCGTCATGCGCGGGCCTGACCCACGGCTGTCCGGCTTAAATTTCGGTGTCGCCCGGAAGACAGCGGCAGCGTGCCCTTGCGGCGACATCGGTCCAATTGGACGGGGAATTAACCACAGAGACACAGAGGCACAGAGATATCTGTCGGGTGGAACCCTGGCCGGGTTCCGTCTGGCGCGGCCTCTCTGTGTCTC
>JACMLB010000221.1 GCA_014379805.1 Rhodospirillales bacterium
ATGGAAATGCGCGGATCGATCTCGGTGGAGCGGCGATACACCTCCTCCACATCGGGATGATCCTCGGATTCCGACAGAACCCTGGCGATGACCCGACGCTGGTCGGTCATCTTCATGCCTTTGTCGATGCAGCGCTGCTCGATACGGGAAACCATGCCTGACCTTCTAGGATGCTAGCAGGGGATCATAAACCAAAAGGCGCCGCAGGCAAACTGCCCGCGGCGCCTTTGATCACATGCGTACGAAAGCTAGACCGCGCGCTTGGCGGCGGCCGGACGCTTGCGCGGCTTGGTGCCCAGGCCGATCTTCTTGGCCAGGGTCGAGCGATGCGCGGCATAGTTGGGGGCGACCATGGGGTAGTCGGCCGGCAGGCCCCAACGCTCGCGGTATTCCTCGGGCGTCATGTTGTAGGCGGTCTTGAGATGGCGCTTCAGCATTTTCAGCTTCTTGCCGTCTTCAAGGCAGATGATGTAGTCGGGGTTGACCGACTTCTTCACCGGAACGGCAGGCTGCGGACGCTCGGGAGCGACGGGAGCATTGCCGACAGTGGCCAAGGTCTTGTAGACCTCGTTGATCAACTGCGGCAGATCGCTGACGGGCACCGTGTTGTTGGCAACATGCGCGGCCACGATTTCAGTGGTGAGCGACAGCAGGTCGCTAGTGTTCGAACGCTCCGACATCGAGAGCAGGCCTCCAGTTACAACGAATGGCCCGTATATAATTCTTTCGATTGAAACTGGCAATAACCAATACGACAAACGAAAGTGGCGGAATGCGCATGACTGACAAGGCCAACTACTACCTTGACATAACCGGTGAGGCCTGCCCCATGACGTTCGTCCGCACCAAGTTGCTGGTGGAACGCATGCCCCCCGGTGAAACCCTGGAAGTGCGCCTGAGGGGGTCTGAACCTTTAATCAATGTCCCCAAATCCGTTGCGGAATTGGGGCATGACATCATCTCGCTTACCCCGGAAGAATCCGAAGGCGCTACAGGTATACACAGACTGCTTATTCGCAAGGCCCAATAGTATGGAGATCACGCCGCATGACCACCGCGTCCTTGCCGGCATAATATCCCTTACGCAATCCAACCTGCCGGAACTCGCGTTTTTGATAGAGAGCGAGGGCCGCGACATTGTCGGCGGCAGCTTCCAGGAACATGGCCTCGGCCCCAGCCGCCTGTGAGGCCACCAACGCGGCGTCCAGCAGGCGCCCGCCCAGGCCCGAGCGCCGCCACGGCGGCAGCACGGCGATGGTCAGGATTTCCGCCTCGCCGGCAATGGCCCGCCACAGCACGAACCCCGCCGGGCCAGGGGGACGCAACGCCGGTTCCAAACTATCGCCATCCACCGCGATCAGCCCGGCGGCACCCGGCATGGACAAAGTAGCCGCCAGGGAGTCCGATCCCCATGGATCGGCGAAGCAAATCCTGTGCATACCGGCCAGCAACTCGGTATGAACCAAGGCAGCGGGCAGTAATTCCATGGTCATTTCGGCATGGTCACGTCGGCGGGGCGCAAATACAGCGGCTCAGGCGGCAGGGCGGTTCCTTCAGCCCAACGCCGCGCCGCCAACATTGCCACCTGGGCGGCATGGGGGGCGCCCAGGGACGTGGCCAGCACCCCGTCGCGCATGAGCGGCACCACCAGGGATGCCGCATCGCCCGCCGCCACCACCGGCCCTGCCAGCAGCTTTGCGGCTTCTAACGGCAGCAGGGCGGCGGGATCGCCCAGGGGCGCCAGATCGGTGTCGAAGGCCTGCACCCACACTTCATCGCGCCGCGAGTCCAGCACCACCAGCACGGAACGGCCAGCGCGTTCGGCGGGCGGGATGGCGGCAGCCACGGCCTCGGGGGTGGCGATACCGGCCAGGGGCTTGGCCGCAGCCAGGGCCAAGGCGCGGGCGGTGGCAAGACCGATGCGGATGCCGGTAAAGGCGCCCGGCCCCACGGTGACTGCCAGCAAATCCAGCTCGGCGAAGCTGGCGCCGGCCTCGGCCATGACCTCGGCCACCATGGGCACCAGGACTTCGCTTTGACCGCGTTCCATTTGCATGAAACGCTGCGCCACGACGATACCATCCTGCCACAGCGCCGCCGAGCAGGCCGAGGTGGCGGAATCCAGCGCGAGTACCTTCATGGGGCCAACTTCTTCATGAGATATTGATCGGGGCGGCTATACTAGAATTCAGCCGTCAAGAACAGGAGCACGAATGTTCCCGCTGGTCCGCATCGAAGCCGGTTCTGATTTCGACATTTCTCTGGCCTATGCCACCGCCGACAATTTCACCGGCAAACCGGTGTATCAGCCCGGCGCCGAGTGCTTCCTCAATAGCGAGGCGGCGGCGCTGTTGGCCAAGGCAGCGGAACTGGCGCGCCCCCTGGGTCTGAGGTTCAAACTGCTGGACGCCTTCCGCCCCTCGGAAGCCCAATGGGTGCTGTGGAACCACACCCCCGATGCCGGGTTCCTGGCAGATCCACGGCGCGGCTCGCCCCATTCCATGGGCGCCGCCATCGACCTGACGCTGATCCGGCGCGACAGTGGTGAGGAGCTGGACATGGGCACCGCCTTCGACGCCTTTACCCCGCTATCCCATCACGGCAACCAGGGCATTTCGCCCGAGGCGCAGATGAACCGCCATGTGCTGATGGGGATCATGACCACCGCCGGCTGGGACTTTTACCGCAATGAGTGGTGGCACTATCAGCTGTTCAATGCGCGGGCCCGCTATCCGGTGTTGAGCGACAGCATTTTGGGCGCGGATGGGATGATGCCGAAATAGGGCGGTTAATCCCCCCGCCCCTGCGCCTCACGGTGCAGCACATACAACCCGCACACCATGATGACCGCGCTGCCGGCCAAGGTCGAAACCGACGGCCAGTCGTGCCACAGCGCCCAGCCGTAGCCGGTGGCGAAGACCAGATGCAAATAGTCGAACGGCGCCACCACCGAGACCGGCGCCAGCCGCACCGCCTGGGTTGCCAACAATTGCCCGGCCCCGCCCAGCAGCCCGACCGCCGCCAGTAAAGCGAAGTCCCAGCCCGAGGGCGGCACCCAATAGAACGGGGCCAGGGCGCCCGACACCAGGGCGCTGGAAGCCGAAAACCAGAACACGATGGTGACGGTCTTTTCAGTCCGGCTCATATCGCGGATCAGCACCATGACCACGGCATACAGCACGGTCCCGGCCAACGCCGCCGCCATGCCGCCGTTGAGCAAGGCGCGGTCGGGCCGCACGATCAGCAGCACGCCCAGGAACCCCACCGCCACCGCCGCCCATCGCCGTGGCCCCACCCGTTCTTTCAGCAACGGGACCGACAGCGCCGTCATCATCAGCGGTGCGGCAAAGAAGATGCCGGTGACCTGGGCCAGAGGCAAATCGTCCAGCGCCTGGAAAAAGCAGGCGACGGCGACCAAGCCGATCACCGAACGCAGAAGATGCGCCCATTTACGCCGCGTCACCAATTGCCCCCAACCGCCCGCCCATAAGAGGGGCAGCACGACCACCAAAGCAAAAGCGGAGCGAAAGGCCATGACCTGTATGACCGGATAGGTCGCCACCAGCCATTTTACCAAGGCATCCATGGTGGCAAACACCGAGGCGGCGGCCACCATGCAGGCGATGCCAATCAGCCGGGGGCCAACCAACCGGGAAGCCGGAATTTTCACGCCCATCCATTCCTCCCTTTTGCCCGCGCCCTCTTGTACCCCCAAGGGGGCAGACCTATCTCTACTAAAGTATTAAATATCAGGCAAACACCTTATGTTGCGTTGCAGTAAATCTTCGTTGCACCGCAAAAACATAAAATGCGCGACATTTTGATACCAATGAATATGTAGACAGAGATCGATGATTTTGTTTTATAGTCTGTTAACAACGATTATTGCTGGAAGGGGGCGTACATGATGCACAGTGCCTGCACACCCGCAGCAGCTCCGCTCGAAACGCGCGGTGCCGCCCAGCCCGCTTTTGCCGTCGGCCTTCGCGCCCGCAGCGGACGCGACTTCGAAGGCAATGGCGAGCCGAGCCTGGACGAACTCATGGGTGACGAGGTGATTCGCCGCGTCATGGCCCGCGATGGCGTCCAACCCGACCAGCTGTGGTCCCTGATGGATTGCATGCGCAACCGTCTGCGCTGAATTTTACTTTTATTGCTGAATACGCAATGGCCGGGCTTCGCCCCGGCCATTGCCATTTTGCCCATTCGTCATTCCCGCGAAAGCGGGAATCCATGCATCCGTAGGCACAGCTTAAGCGGTTACCCCCCCGCTTGCCCCAACATGGCCCCCGCTTCCGCGGGGGTGACGAGCTAAGGCAGGTGGAGCCTAGTTTTTCCGAAGCCTGTCAGTCCTCGTTCTCCAACGACGCCACATAGCGCAAGCCCTCGAGCGCCGTCTGGAACCATTCGGAGCGGCTTTCATCCTGGGTGTAAACCAGCCAGGCCGGGCGGCGGAATTCCGCGGCGCCGGAAACTTCGAACAGGCGACCGGCGCCTAAGTACGAGCGCACCGCGCGCATAGGGAAATAGCCGGTGCCGCCATAGGACAGGATGTGCTGCAGACCCAGGGCGCCCAGGCCCACGGTGACGGCGGGGCTTTTGAGGTCGGGGAACATCTGGCCGTGGCCCTGGCGGAATTCCGGCCCCCAATCCACGAACACATAATCATCGTCCCAGTCTTCCACCGTGCGGCGGCGGGTGGACACCATGATCAGGCGTTCCTCCAACAGCTTTTCCATGTGCAGGCCGGGGCGGCTGACCGGGTTATACATGACACCGATATCGAGCAAGCCTTCGGTCAGCTGGCGCATCAGGCCGTCGGACAGGCCGACCTCGGCGCGCAGTGCCACATCGGGCAGCGCCGTGCGCATCCACGGAATCCACTGCACCAACAGGCGGTCCCACAGGGAGAACTGGCCGCCCACGTTGAGCACGGTCTTGAAGCCCGGCGGCAGGGCGATTTCCTGGCGGGCCTGTTCCCACACCCGCACCAAAGTGGTGGCATAGCGGCGGAATTGCAGGCCGGCGGCAGTCAGTTCGGTGCCCG
>JACMLB010000222.1 GCA_014379805.1 Rhodospirillales bacterium
CCGTCCTGACCCTCATCGTCATTCCAGCCATCTACGCGCTGATCAAGCAGGCCGGGTTGCCGCGCCATCCTTCGGCCCAGGCTACTCAGGTCGAGGCGCCTTTGCCTGCGCACGAACCGGCAAGCGTATAACGTAGGAGAATTCCAATGGGCCTCAGGTTCAAGGCAACCACCAATCGAGTGGTTATCGGCTCGGTCGCCTTCGCATTTGTCGTGGGCTGCACTGCCGCCCTCTTGCCAATGTCGACGGCCGCCATGGCGCGCGAGGCCGTGGTCTACAAGAGCCCGACCTGCGGCTGCTGCAAGGGGTGGGCGACCTATCTCCAGCACAACGGCTACCAGGTCACCGTGATCGATCGCGAGGACATGGATGCGATTAAGGATGGCCTTGGCGTACCCGACGGCATGCGCTCCTGCCACACCGCCAAAATAGACGGCTATGTGATAGAGGGCCACGTCCCGGTTGAAGCCATCGACAAGCTCTTGTTTGAGCGGCCCAAGGCTAAGGGCATCGCTGCCCCGGGGATGCCGATGGGGTCGCCGGGCATGGATGGGCCTAAGGAGCCAAACCCAGTGTTCACCTTTGGCAGTGTGTTCGGCAGCTACTGACGGACGATTTTTGGTTCACGGCGCGCATGGAATGAGAACAAGTTGCAGTCGAAAATGTTCAAGAAATTCGCTCTCATCGCCCTCCCGGCTCTGGCTCTGGCAATCGGCTTCGGCGTCGCCGCCCGCGCGGAACAGCCCTGCGAGGCTTCGGTCAAGGAAGTCCAGGCCAAGTGGGACAAGATGTACCCCATGGGGATGGACCGCCCGTCGACGAATTACCAGACGATCACGGACAATTTCCGCATCGCCAAGGAGAAGTGCAAGGAAGGCAAGACCGTTTAGAGCGAGCAGCACCTGAACCTTGTCCGCGCACACCTGGGCATGCCCGAGCATTCGGCGCCCCACGACCGCAAGTAATATCCTCTGCCGAACTCCCCGGGGCGGCCCCATGGCCGCCCCGACGCTTGTGCACTTGACGCTTCCCGAGACGGTTGTTTGCCCGCATCATGCGGGCTGCCGATAGTAAGGGGGGCAGGGTGTATGGAGGACCTCATCCGTGAATTGCTGGAGCGTTGGCGGGGTGATGCTGGCGGCACGTATCGTTCATGGTTCCTTTGGGATGAGCGCCTGAAGAACTTCCGCTCCATCCGCCGTGGCGTCGCCCAGGTGGTGGCAGAGATCGAAGCGGGCACCTTCGGCAACTTCGGCCAGGCCATCGCAGCGGCGGCCAAGGCCATGTCGATCCCGGCGGTGATTCACGTGCCCGACCACGCCGCGCGGGTGAAGGTCGAGGCGCTGAGGCGGCTGGGCGCGGAAGTGCGCGAGCACAGCTTCGCGGACTGGTGGGCGATCATGCAGAGCCGCGAGACCGGCGATCGCGGCCAGTTCTTCCACCCGGTCTGCGAGCGCGAGGTGATCGCCGGGGCCGCGACCATCGGCGAGGAGCTCTGCGAGGACCTCGATGGCATCGAGACGGTGCTGGTCCCGATCGGCGGCGGCGGGCTGGCCTGCGGCATCGCCCAGGCCGTGAAGCGCCGC
>JACMLB010000223.1 GCA_014379805.1 Rhodospirillales bacterium
GTTGAGGTCGGCGGCCATCTGCTTGAGCGCAATGCCCTTGGCATCGCGCAGCCGCCGCACTTCGGCACCGAACGGCGTCATGGCTTTAGTCTCATCTTCGCTGCGCTCATCGGCGCCTCTTGATCAGCACATACAGCGCTCCTTCGCCACCATGCTGGGGCTTGGCGAAGGAAAAGCCGAGGATGCGTTCGCGGCAGGGCGATTGATTCAGCCAGCGCGGCGTATTGGCGCGCAGCACGCCGGTGCCCTCGCGATTGCCCTTGCCGGTGATGACCAGCACGCAGCGTCGCCCGGAATCATAGGCGCGCCCGATAAAGGCCAGCAATTGGGCGTGGGCGCTGTCCTGAGTCATGCCGTGCAGATCCAGCCGGGCGTCGATCTCCATCTCGCCCTTCTTCATGCGCTCGGCAGAACGCTTGTCCAGCCCCGGTGTGGCGCCATGGGCGAGACCGGGCAGCTCGCGCCGCAATGGCACGGCGGCCTTGGGCAATTGCACAGCGGCGACCGGCGGATTTACCGGCGGTTCGGGTGAGAAAAACTCCTCGGGCTCGGGCTCAAGGTCGGGCAGTTCGTGGCCGGGCAGCGGCGTCACGCTGCTGGCGATGGCCCGCCAGATGCGCGCTTCATCGGGGCTGATGACCCGCCGGCGTGGGCCTTTAGCGGACATGGGTCATGGCGGCAGGACCTCCTGCCCAGCATCGAGGATTTCTTCGGCTGCCGCTTCGGGCATGGGGGCGGGGATGCCCTCGGGCGGAAGATTGCGCGTGGCGAATTTACGCCAATCGCCGCGCGGGGCCACGCAAGGCGGCTCGGTTCCGCCCTTCATGGCCAGCACCATGCCGCCAAGCTGCCAGAGCTGGTGCAAATGGTGGACGCTGATCTGCACATAAGCCTGGGCCCGCGCCCGAATGCGCCACGCCACGAAATGCTTGATGCCAAGCAAATGGCCCAACGCGCCGAAGGTCATGGCGACGATGCCGATGGCGACGCCGGTAGACAGCAGAATGGCCAGCGCCAAACACATGAGCACCAGCAGCGGCGCCAGATGGTCCCACGAATTGTGGACGGGCGAGCCCTGGAAATCCAACATGCGCTGATCGGTATAGAACTCGACCTGACCGGAGCGCATGGCGTCGCACAGCCGCTCGTGCAGCTGTTCGTCCTCCAGGGCCTTCTTGGCCCGCCAATCGGCCATGATTGCGCTCATCGGTTCCTGTCCGGAAGTTTCCGGCGCCACGATAAGGCCACAGCGGGTTTTATCCAAGCGCGCGGAAATGTGATGTGGATGTCGGGCTTCCCGCCCGAGCCAGCCCTCTATTCGACGCTGGCAATGCGCGGGCTGCGGCTTTTCGGCAGCAGCAGCCAATAGCGGCCCGGACTTTTCATGCGCCCGGCCTGTTGGAAGGCGGGTTCGCCGCTGCCCCAAAAGAAGTCACCGCGCACCGGACCCTTGATGGCGGCACCGGTATCTTGGGCCATGACCACGCGGCGCAGGGGCTTGCCCGAGGGTTCGACCGTATCCAGGAACAGCGGCACGCCCAACGGCACGAACTTCCTGTCCACCGCCATGGAGCGTTCCGGTGTCAGCGCCACCCCTTCCGAGCCCAGGGGGCCGTCGCCGGTGATCGAGCGATAGAAAATGTAGCGCGGGTTCTGCGCCATCAGCGTGCGCGCCTGATCGGGCCGGCTTTTCAGCCACGACCGCACCGCCGGCATGGAGGTGTCCTCGATCAGACCCTTCTCCCGCATGATCCGGCTGATACCGACGAATTTATGGCCGTTGGTGCCGGCCACGCCCAACCGCAGCACGGAACCGTCGTCAAGCCGGATCCGGCCCGAGCCCTGGATGTGCAGGATATGGGCGTCCACCGGGTCCTCGACCCAGGCCACCGGTTGGGCCACATTGGCCAAGGCGCCCGCTTCGATCTCGGCGCGGGCGGGATAGGCTTCGAACCGGCCTGCCACCATGCGCCCCACTTGCGACTCGCCATTGGTGCCGTCGCGCACGATCAAATCTCGCGGCTTGCCCAACAGCGGCACAGTGAAGCGGTTCGTGCGAGTGCGCGACCCGGCCAGTTCGGGTTCGAAATAGCCGGTGAACAGGCCGTCGGGCGTACCGTTATTGGTGGCGAGGAAGGGGGTAAACCAGGCCTCGAAGAAGGCGCGCGCAGTCTCGTGATCATTGACCGACAGCCGCCGGGCCGCCGAACACGGGCTGTGCCAATCGCCCACGGTCCCGCCGGCACCGTCGAGGCCGATGGACTCGTCGAAGGGCCGTTTGGTCAGCCGATCGCAGGTGCGCACCAGGGCGGGCAGCGCGGCACCAAGGGTGTCGTCACGCCAACCGGGCAGATCGCTGAAACTGCCGGGCCGTAAGTCCAGGCGTTCCGGTCCGGCGGTGGAAGGCGCCGGTGCGGGCGCCACCCAGGGCGCCGGCGGGCGCACGGTGGCAGGCGCGCAGGCGGACACCAGCGCCAGCATGATCAAAGCCAGTCGGCGCATGGCAGTCCTAGTCCTTTTTTTGGTCCTCGGCGGCACGGGTCGCCGCCAGCTGCCAGTTGGGGTCCTTGGCGCGGGTGTCGCGGCTGAAGGTCCACAGATCGACCACATCCACGATGCGCTGGGGATCGCCCTCGACGATACGGCCTTCGGAATCCTTGACCAGATTCACCTGCTCCGAAACGAAGCGCACGGTCACCTCTGCCACGGTGCCGTTGAGATGGGCGTCCACCGCTTCGACCACGCGAATGCCCAGCAATTCGGTCTCCAGCGTCTCGCCCGCCTGCGCACGGTGGGCGATGGCGTCGGCGAACGGCATGTACACCGCATCGGCCAGCAACGGCCGCAGCACCTTGGTGTTGCCGTTGGCATAGGCGTCCACGATCATCTCGAACGCCATGCGGGCGCCCGACAGGAAGCCTTCCAGGGTGAAACCGGGATCCAGGGCGCGGATGGCGGCGGCGCCTTCACCCAGCGGGCCGGGCGGCAGCATCACATCCGCCGGAACCGGCTTGCGGGCACTGGCAAGATCGACCACGTTGTCGGCGGCGACGTCGGGCGCAACCGCGTCGGGCTTGTCCGGAACCGGAGCCTCGCGTTTGGTCCCCCACTGGGTGGGCGGCGGCCGTTCGTTACCGGTGCGGCGGCCAAGGACGTTGCGCAGGCGCAGGACCAGGAAGGCCGCGACCATGGCGAAGAAAATGATATCGAGGAAGTGAAAATCGCCGTTCATGGTCCCACTTTTCGGGAGGGGAAGAGATACGGCCGAAAGAGGCGCGCCAATCCGGCCGATTCGCGATACCATCCCACAGATAAGCCGCTGAAAGGCAAAGAGCAAGCATGGCATGGATGGTCTTGTTGGCGGTGATCGCCATTCCGGTGGTCGAGATCGCTTTATTCATCAAATCGGCCCAATGGGTAGGGTTGTTTCCCACCATCATCATTGCCATCGGCGCTGGTGCCCTGGGCATCGCTTTAGTGCGCCGTCAGGGCCTGGAATTGCTGCTGCGCGCTCGCACCCAGATGGATCAGGGCGACCTGCCGGTGGGCGAGGTGTTCGATGGCATCTGCCTCGCCATCGCTGGCGTGCTGCTGGTGCTGCCGGGCTTTTTCACCGACTTCATCGCGGTCCTGCTGCTGTTGCCGCCGGTCCGCGCCGCCCTACGGCTGTGGCTCAGCGGGCGGGTGGGCGTGGTCGCCACCGCCCGTAACGCCGGACCAACCGCCGGTCCCCAGGTGATCGAGGCGGAATACCACGTTGTCGAGGACCGGGACGCCCCCAAGTCCTAGGCCCTCTATACACTTTGCGCTTGAGGTGGCTTGGTTGTGCTGCCGGATGATCCGTGTTAGCCATCGGCCCAAGCCGAAACTAAGGATACGAACGATGACCGACGACAACACTTCCGAATCCGCTCTGCCGCCGCTGGTCGTCAATGGCCAGTACGTCAAGGACCTGTCCTTCGAGGTTCCCGGCGCCCCCGCCATCTATAGCGAGATGCAGGGCCAGAACCCCAATATCCCCATCCATGTGGACATCAACGCCAACAGTGTTGCCGAGAACACTTTCGAGGTCACTCTGCACCTGAAGGTCGAGGCCCGGCTGGATGACAACCGCGCGGTCTTCA
>JACMLB010000224.1 GCA_014379805.1 Rhodospirillales bacterium
AGCGCGGCACCAGCGCCAACGCCGATTCGGTGGCCTTCGCAGTCCTGCGCATGGCCCTGAAGGAGGCCGTCCACCGCCCCGGACGCGGTCTGGTCCTGGTGGTGGCCCCCGACGTGGCCGCCGCCTTGGGCCGCCGCAAGGAGGCCGTTGCGCAGGCCGAGGAGCGCCTGGGCCGCAAGCTGGTCATCCGTGCGGACGCAAGCCGCGCGCGGGAAGACGTGCAGATCGAGGAGCAATAGCCATGCAGCCCCCGGCCAATTCCAACAAGCCTTGTCCCATCTGCGGCAAGGCCCCGGATTTGAAGTTCAAGCCGTTCTGCAGCGCCCGTTGCGCCGATGTGGATCTGCACCGCTGGCTGGGCGGAGTCTATGCGGTGCCCACCACCGAACGCCCCGAAGACGTTGCGGAACGCGAGGAAGAGTAGGGGATTTTCGGGAGCTGCGATTTTTCCCACATCTGGCCTTGCCAGCCCCCATGAAACCCGATATAAGCGCCTCCTCTTCGCCGGAAACGGCTGTGCCCGGGTAGCTCAGTTGGTAGAGCATGCGACTGAAAATCGCAGTGTCACTGGTTCGATCCCGGTCCCGGGCACCATCTCATTTTCAAAGGCTTGAAACTCCTAGGGTTTCAGGCCTTTTTTGTCCCACCGGATCGGTGGGACACGGACGGTGGGACACTTTGGTCCTCATTCCGTTCCGCCGGCACCAGCAGGTGCATGGCCGAATCGGCCAGATGTTTCCTGTTGGCCTTGCGCGTGTACAGCGCCGCCTGCTTCGGGCTCTCCCAGCCATAAATCGCCATCAGCTGGTGTTCGGTCGCGCCGTTCTCGGCTGCGATGGTGGCGCCCGCCTTGCGCAGGCCGTGGGCCGAACATTGGGGCAAGCCGGCCTCGTTGCACCGCTTGCGGAACCAGTTGCCGAAGCCGTTGGCGGTGAAGGGCTTGCCGAACTCGGTCACCAGATAGGCGAGATGCCCGGACGGCGTAGCATCCAGGATGGCGCGCAGCTCGGGCAGGATCGGCAATTGCCGAACCTTGGTCATGCGCTTGCGGCCTTTCATCTCGGTCCAGTGGATATGTCCACCGCGCACCATCTGCGGCCCGAGGTTCACCACGTCTGACCGGCGCACCCCGGTGAACAGCAGTAGCGCCAGGGCCATCCTGGCCTTCGTCCCGATTGGGTGCGCCGCCTCGAATTGCTCAACCTCTCCCAATGTCCATGTGTGGAACCCCTCCGGGTTCCCCTTAAGATAGGGCACTTCGCGGGCCGGGTTTGTCTCAGCCATCCGCACCGTGTCATCCACGGCCCAGGCAAAGACTTGGCGCAGCGCCTTCACGATAGAGTTGGCCGCCTCTGGCGCCTCGGCCCGGGCATCGCGCATGGCGCGGATATGGCGCGGCTCCAGTCTGGCGAATGGCTTCTGGCCATGTGGCGTGCCCTCGGGGGTCGCCCGCGTGTCGCACAGGCGATCAAGCAGGCGGCGCCGCACATTTCGGGTGCGTTCGTCCAAGCCCCTGAATTCGGCGCTGCCATAGTATCGTTGGATCAGCCAGCGCAACGAGGTGGGCGCGACCGCCACCGCCGCCGGCGCTTTCGCTGTCTGGCCCTCCAATTCGGCCAGGGCGGCCCGGTATTCGACCAAAAACTCAGGGCTGCCAATTTCGGATAGCAGGCGCTTCTTGCGACCATTGCGTCGGAGATAGATCCGCACGTTGCCGTGCCGATCAGCGTCTTCGACCACATATTTTAGCCGCAGCTTCACCGGCCAACGCTCCTTTGCTAGACCCGACTGGGTGACATTTTGGCCTCAAGGGCGGCGCATTCTTCCTCAATCGCCATGGCCGCCTTCATGTTGTCGTCAGCCCTGCGAAGGTGCATTTCCTTCAGCAAAGGGTCAGAGGCGCTCCTCGAATTCTCAGTCGCCTCAGTAGCCATTCGGCGGCAGTTGGCTGCGATACCTTTGAGGCCATTCAACCAGTTGCGAGCGGCATCATTCACCATCGTCATTCCTCCTCATTCAGACTCCGGAGCCACCAATTCAGATGGCTCCGGAGTGTCAGTTAAACCCAGCCGTCAAATGCAGACGCGTACACTCCAGGCAACCGGTAATAGGTGACCGAACTACGCTTCGGCATCTCTATTAAGGCGTAGTGAGTGAGCAGCCCGTCAGATACCGCATCCTCAAGCGCCTGCTTAATGTCGTCATCGCTTCCTGGACTTCGAAGAACGATGGCACTCCGCTCTAGCGGCGCGGGGTTAAACTTTTCGAACTTCATTGCGACCTCAAGTGACTGAGAGTCCTTGAAATCTGCAACAAGAAGATATCGCTTGGTCATAAATGCCTCATTCACCAATGGTTGTTACGATCATCCATGGATGAACCGGTGTTTCTAGAAAAGCAATACCCTAGCCTAAAGTATTACTTGTCACTCCCTTTACCAGCCATCGAATGAGAATTGCGGCACCGACCAGGGCTGCCAAGCTGACCAGGATGATGGCGGTCCACTTCAAAACAAACGTCGGCCAGCGGATCAGGACCCCATAACCTGTTGTTTCGCACCGGTAGCAGTAGACCGTACCGATATCGGAGTCGCGGTAGATGATGCCGCTTCCATCGCACTCTCCGCAGCGGAGGATTGGCCTCAAATGTTCTGCGCTCATAGCGACCCCTGCTTATCTGTTCCGCCAACTTGTGCATGATGTGCACGGATTGGCTCCATGATCATTCCATATACGCGGGGTTGCATTCCTATGTCGCGCGTTTCCATAACATTTGGTAGACCGGCGTAGCCTAAGAGCATGACGCGCCTCGGTTTTTGACGTGGGGCTAATCTTCAGATTAGCGGTTCGTCGGTGAGGTCGCGCACAGTGACCTCACCCTTTTCATGATCGAGCTTGTCAGCCTCTTCCCAGGCCCCAGAACGGGCATCCGACCAAACGTCGGAGTAGACCGCCTTTACAATGTTGCCATTTTGGTAGACGCCAAATTCGTACTTCATGGCTTCGTCCTTCAGTTTCCGGCCGTGTCCGGGGTGGTCTTGATGGCAGACCACGCCGATTGCAGGGCCTCGGCGTGCTGCTCGGCGCCCGGCCAAGTCATCGGATGGGTGGTGCCGCTTTCGGCGGGGTCAGCCGGTGCGGCCCAGCGGATGGCCGCACGCAGGAGTTCGTTCTCGTCCTCCAGCACCTTGGCCCGGCGTTCCAATTCCACGAAGTAGGCCAGGGCATCGGCCATCTCTTCGGCGCCGTGGCGGGCGAGCTGCGACACGGTGGCGTCGGAGTGTTCCAGCGGCATCCCATATTTGCCCAGGCCCTTGGCGGCTTGGCTGTCGATCAGCGCCTTGGCGGCGGCGACGTTGCTCATGGTCATTTTGGGGCCTCGGTCGGCAAAGGGGACGCCTCGGCCTGCATGGCGAGGTCCACGGCGGCGTCGAGGTCTTCCTCGTTCAGCACAACGTTCTTCGGCGTCATGCCGGCGAACACGCCGCCCTTGCTGATCGTGTCGAGGTCGCGAGAACGGAGCCAGCGATAGCGCAAGGCGTCACGCTCCATCTCCATCAGGCAATCGGTGGTCATGGCTATTCCTTCTCGGTCGGCAAAAGGGACGTCACTCGTTGCCTTCTTCGGCGCGGTAGTTGCTCACCTCGGCGGGCGTCATTTCGCGCAGCCCTTCGACGGGGATGCCGGCGATCTGTTCGGCGACCTTGCTAGCCAGACCGGCCCAATCGGTCTTGGCTTCCGACAGGGTGTGGAGCGGGACAACGACCGTGATCGTCGGGGTAACGTCGGCGTCCTCGCAGGTGAAGAAACGTCGTATCGAAATTTCAACCATGCTCATGGCTGCTCTCCAGGCTGGAAATCGGACGAATTCATTCTTCGTCCCATGGGTTGAGGTCATCGGCGGACAGCGCGGAAAACGCGGCATCCACCTTCCGGCGGTCCCAGATTGTTCGGGAGCTGATGCGGGTGGGCTTGGGCATCCGTCCGTCAGCAACCATCTGGTCGAACAGCGACGCGGACACGCCGATATAGGCCGCCGCCTGCACCCGCGACAGGCCACGCGGGGGCAGGGATGGAGGCAATGGGCTGATGCGCCCTTCGGCGGCGGTCTGGCTGGTCATGCTAGTTGCAGGTCGGAAAGGTTGATGGCGGGGCGGAAGAATCCCAGGGCGCCCTTGCAGGGCACGAAGCGCAGCGGGCGGGCCTCGGTGATGACGAAGCCGTAGGCGCCGAAGAACCAGGGGCTGGCGCTGTCACTCACGCAGTCGGTAATGCGCATCACGCCGACGATGCCGCCCAGCGGCATGGCCTTGGCGCGAACTTCTTCGCGATCGCAATCGATCTTCAGGCTGGCATGGATCAGCACCAGACCGCGAAAGCGCGTCGGCCAGTCGCGGTTTTCCACGTCCTTGCCCTCGTACAGGATGCGGTGGCACCAGGGCTGGCGGATGCTCAGGGCGCGGATGTCGGCGGGCAGGTTAAGCATGTTGTCCCCCTATTCGGCGGCTTGCAGGGCTGCGCCAGCGTGGATGATCGCGGGCCTTGCCCAGCGACGTTGGAACCCGCACCACTCAGGGCCGGGCGCGTATTTCTGTTCTGCTGGCGTGGTCGGGCGCCACAGCATGGCCATGGGGGTAAATCCCAGGTCCTTGATGTCATTGAGCCGCTTCAAGGCATCGTCGAAGGTGTCCTTCGGGTAGCCAATCAGCACATAGCACCGCAGGCGGTGAGAGCACTGGGTGAAGCCAGCGTCCAGCAGGCGGCGGGCCGCGCTGGCCAGCACGTCGAAATCATCGTCAGGGTCGTAGGCGAAAAAGCAATTCGGCTTGGCCGACAACCCGGCCAGCAGGTCGACCTGATAGTCTTGCAGCGACAGAGCCTCTAGCCCGCCGGTGAACGAGATGCGGCGTTTCTGTCGGCGCAGCATGTCGAACACGGCTTCCACATGCGGGCGCGGGCAGGCCAGCAGGTTGTCATCCAGGATGTTCCATCCGTCGCTGATCGGCATCAGACGCGGCTGGGGATCGCGTTTCCACACCCCACAGAACCAGCAGCGGCGCGGGCAGCCGCGCGAGGTGAAAACGTATCCCTCCCGGATGTATCGGCCAGGGACAAATTCTTCTCCACGGTCACCGTAGGCAACGCCTCCCACTTTGACGGGGGCAACCCAGCGCCATTGTTCGGCCAAGCGTTCGGCCAGCGGGATGTCCCAGGTGAAGGTCACTGAAATGTGGACTTCGTCCGCCTCGTCCAACAACTCGGGCGGACGGAAGAACGCCAGCGGGTCGGTCGGTGACGCCTTGGTGCGCCGTGGGAAAACGCGGGCAAGCTTCATCCCACCACCTCACGCACCGCAACACCGCCGCATTCAAGGCGGTAGGCGATCAGGTTGTAACCGGCGATGGTTTCCCCGTAGCTGGCGCCCGTGTCCGCCCCCAGCTTGGTGCGGCCATCGTTCAGCAAATGGGTCAGCAGGTCGGTGGCGTGGGGCAGGGCCGGCACGGACACCTTCATCTTTGCCCGGGGCATCATTCTGCGGCCTCGGGCGCGGGCGTGCTGATGGCCATGATCCAGTCCAGCGTGGCGCCGACAGGGGACGCCGGCACGGTGGGCACCGGGCGGCCGTCCAGATCCTCGGGGCGCAGCGGGTCGATTGAGACACGGCCCATGGAGCGGGCCAGGGCCTCGATCGGGACGTCGTGCTGCAGGGCCACGGAAATCGCTACGGCCACGTCGCCCAGGATGGCGTTCATGGCGGACCCTTCCTTAGTGCCGCCGAAGAAGATTTCCTTCACTTTGCCGGTGGCGGGGTCGATTCCCGCCGACACGAACAGGCGGGCGCCAAAGGCCTCGATCTTTTCGGTGATCGTCGGGCGGCGATGCGGCAGATGGGTGCGGGTGGCGCTCATGCCGGCACCGCCGGGCTGTCGGTGATCACCCGGGCCATACGCATCATGGCGTCTTGCTGATGCCCGCTCATGGCGCAGAAGTGTCGGGACAGTTCCAGCATCAGCCGGGGCCGTTGGTGCGCGGCGTTCACCTGCGGCTGATCGTCGGTGAAATAGGACACACTCACGCCCATGGCGCAGGCCAGCAAGTGCAGACGGCTGGCGCTGATGCGGTTGGTGCCGCGTTCGTATTTGTGCAACTGCTGGAAGGTCACACCGATGGCGGCGGCCAACTGTTTCTGATTGAACCCTTCCAGGGTGCGAAGCTCACGGATGCGGGCGCCGATTCGTTTGTCGATGTCGATGGTCATGGTGCTGATCCCCCCAATTCCCTGCGGCGGTCGGTGAAAATGCCGGACACGGTCAGCGCCAGATCGCGGCGCTTGGCCACCAGGGCGGCGATGTCGTCGGCGTAGCGTTTCTTGATGGCGTCGATCTGGGCCACGGTGGTGGCGTCCAGAACCTCGTTGGCGATGCGGGTGGCGATGGCCCAGCAATCGGCATCCACGTCCGGGCCAAAGCCGGCGGTGACGTGATGATAGGCGGCGCGGTCGGGGCCGCTGGCCATGTCCATGCCGACAATGGTGGGCTGTGCTGGCGGCGCGGCGGCGGCAAGCTGGAACAGGGGCGGGGCCTTAAGCATTGGCGCCTCCGTTCGGGTTGGCGAACACCCAGCACTTGATGGTCTTGTCGGTGAACTCGCCATCCAGGCCGCTGTTGACCGCCTTGTTGCCCTCGATCAGGGGGCGTGTGCGGGAGTCCGGGAACAGTTTGCGCAGTTCGTTCAGGTCCGGGATCTGCTGGCTCTGCCGCATGGCCTCGCGCTGGAAGTGGTTCAGGTTGATGGCGATGCGGCCCGGCTGGCGGGAATGGTCCAGCTTGTCCATGCCCAGGAAGTCCACCACGTCCCAGAATTGGGTGACCAGCTGGTGGTCGGCGGCGATCTTGCGTTGGCGATCCTTGGCGGCCTCGATCAGGAAGCGGTGCGCTTCGTCACGCCACGCATCGGGGAATTTCACCAACGTGGCCAGGGCATCGACCATGGCGCGGGCTTGGCCGTGGTTTTTCTGGATACGCACGGTCTTCAATTCGGGGATGGTGCTGTGCTGCGCCTCGTATTCGTCGGCCCGCTTCAGGATCAGCGGCACGATGTCCTTTTCCGCCGTGGTGGCGCGCAGCAGGAAGTGGCTCACTTTCTCCACCGGCATGCGGGCCAGGGTCATGGCCGCCGCCTTTCCCGCGTCGGAATGGTGCGCGGTGGTGAAGAACAGGTGGACGATGCGGCTCATGATGGCGTCCGACGATTCCACCGCAGCGTTCTGGCTGATGACGATGGAGCCCCGGAAAGCCGGTTCCTTGGTGTCGTTACCGCCGTTCTTCACCGCCGTATTGCGGGGGCTGCGCCCGTTGAACAGGGTCTTCAACTCGTCCCAGTTGAACTGTTTGCCGTGGGTGC
Organism: Rhodospirillales bacterium; assembly: GCA_014379805.1. GTDB lineage: Bacteria > Pseudomonadota > Alphaproteobacteria > Rhodospirillales > Magnetospirillaceae > Magnetospirillum. The sequence continues at coordinate 7,404 of JACMLB010000224.1, forward strand.
CGTCGCGCTTCTCGCGGTCCGATTCGATCAGGCACACCGGCAGGTTCGCCACCTGGGTCATCATGCGGCCGCGCGCCGCTGGGGTGCTGGCGTTGGGGTCGAAGCCCTCGTAATTGGGGCGGCCCACCAGCTTCCACAGAAATTCGATCAGGGTGGATTTGCCGGAATTGTATTCGCCGACAATCTCCATGAAGAACATGGACTGGGCGGCCACGCGGATCTGTTCGGCAAACAGCGAGCCAAGCCAGAACGCCGCCGCGATGATCCCCTTGACGCCAAAGGCGGTGTACAGGTGGGTGATCCAGCTTTCGTCGTATTCGTCGGCCTTGCCGATGTGCAGATGCAGCGACCCGTTCAGGGATTTGATGCTCAAATTCCCGATCTCGAAGAAATCTTCCTCGTTCAGATCGTGGACCTGACCATTCGCCACCGCCTTGTCGCTGAAAATCCAGGCCTTGTGTTCGGCGGCATAGCCGATGAATTCCACCGTCTTGACCACATTGATGTCGTCAAGGTAGCGCGCCACGATCCAGTTCAGATGTCCGGTGCCGCCAGTCCACAGGGCACCCGGCGCAATCTTCAGCAAGCGGTCCTTGAACCCGGAACTGGTGCTGACCTCGGCTGAACGGAAGGTGGATTTTGTGGTGTGGCGGCCATGGGGGAACTCGACGCGGGCGTAGTACCAGCTTTCGTCGGCCAATTCGTCGCGCATGAAATACAGGAACCGCACGGCGCAATTGCTGATGCGCTGCACACTGGCCGACTTCATGGCCGCCTCGAATTCCGCCCCCCTGGGGTGGCTGACCAACCGGGGGTCGGTCTTGAATTCGGATAGGATTTTTTCGTACGTGGCGTAATCGCCGCTGAACCAATAGATCTGCTTGCGGTGCTCGACGGCGAAGGCGTTGCCGGATTTGCGCAGCCAGGTCAGCACACCCTTTTCCGTGGGTGTTTCCGCCAGCAGCAGATCGCCGTGGAACCGGTAGTTGTCGATGTCCTTGGGTTCCAGCTTCCCCGCCCGATAGGCGTCGTCCCAGTCCAGCTTTTCCTTGCCCTTGGCCGGAATCAGCGCGGCCCGGCACTCGAAGCCCAAGAGCTTGGCGGCGTCCACATGCTTGCGGATGTAGCGATGGCCAGCGGGGTCATTGTCCAGCGCCCACACCAGCACGACCTTCTTGGGGTCCAGGCTTTCCAGCAGCTTCGTGGGGAAATTGACGCACGATAGGGTGGCAGAGACCTGATAACCTTTCAGGGCCAAGCCGATGGCCTTCAGGCAGCCTTCCACCAGAAACAGTTCACCCTCGGTCACCTTCTGGCCCGGTGGTTCCCACGACAGGCCGCGATGGTCGCTGACGAAGTTGGCCTTGCGCACCTCGATCTTACCGTCATCCTTTTTGATGCGGACCGGGTCGATCAGGCGTTCCATCAGGATATTGCGCGAGCGGTCGACGTCGAACACCACCGTGGCGGTGCGCTTGGGCGAACCCTTGGAATGGACGAATTCGCCCTGGCGATACCACCCTTTGATCTTCGCCACCGGAAAGCCGCGGGTGAACTGCAGGTACTTATCGGCGGTGCGGTTAGGGTCTTCCGTGGTCGCCGGATAGCGTTCGTTGAAGCGGCCGAAGGAATCGGGATAGAGGTTGCGCGCCGTGTCGGTCCAGCCGCAATTGTTCTCGCGCCCGCACTTCACCACCCAAGGCCCTTGGGCGTGGGTGTACAGCTCCATTTCCCCGCATTTCGGGCACTTGCCCCCGCGCAGCCAGCCGGCCCGCTCCTTGAAACCGTAGTCGCGCTTCAGGTTGGACAGCACCTCGCTCAGGGTGTCTTGGTCCATCTCGGTGCGTTGGCGGTTGATGGCGTTCATAGACGGCACTCCACCGCGAGAATGGCGCGCCCGATCAGTCGTGGAATGACAGGGACAACTGCGTCCCCGTAAGCGGCAACGCATTCGCGAGCCATCCCGGTGGGAATCCCATCATTGCCTCGACGATGGGCAGCAAGGCTGCTGAACCACGGATGGCTGAGGACGCCATCACCTCCCGAAGGGGGCGGGCATTCCCCGCCGTCGCGCAATCCGCCCAGCCGCCCCGATAGGCGTCGCTCTTGGTCGGTGTCGGCAGCAGTTTCGCCAATGCCGTCACCAGTCCGTCCCCGGAATTGGCTGAACATCCAGCGCGGTTGTAGTTCCCGCATTTTGTCGGGGTGGGCAGCAACGCCGCCTTCAAATTCCGTCCGGTCTTTTTCCCCGCACTGGACCATTCCGGGCCAACCCGCCCCTGTCTGGCCAGAGACTTGGTTGGCGTTGGCAACAATCCAGACCCGCTTTCTGCGGTGGGGTCCGCCGATGTCGTCAACACCCACCACAAACGGCCGTGCGGTGTAGCCAGTTTTTTCCAGCCCACCAAGGACCCGGTCAGAACCTTTACCTCGCAGGCGAGGGCTGTTCTCAAGGCAGACCCAACGGGGTCCGCGTCCACAGTGGACAAGCTCCCGCACGATGCGGATGGCTTCGAAAAACAACCCGGATCGTGCGCCGTCAACTCCGGCACCGTTGGGATTGGCGGCGCTGATGTCCTGGCATGGGGGGCTTCCGACGACGATGTCAGGGGCGCATCCATCATCGATGATCCGCTGGCCGGTAAGGGTGCGCACGTCGTCATACAGCTTCGCCTCCGGGAAATTCCGCCCGAACGCCGCCCGGCGCCACGGGTCAACCTCGCAGGCGGCGACGGTGGTAAACGGCCCGGCCTGGTGCAGGCCCAGCGACCAACCGCCGGCGGCACCGCAAAACAGGTCGAGCACGCGCAAGGGGGAGTTCATGCCGCACCTCGTGTGGAAAAGACTCGACCGTATGGCGAAAGCGCGCTACCCGATGCAGTTGCATTAGCTTCGAATGGGGTCTTGTTATGGATGCGATTAACCGCCTGAAGGCGTTCACCCTGTCCGTTTGTATTACCGTGGGTATGGCGGTCGCTTCGCCGGTGGCCGCCGATTCCTTGGATGACAAGGTCATCGCCACCAATAACGAGGGCGTTGCCGGGGCAATCAAGGTGGAGGCGCCGCGCCTGTCCAAGGTGGGCGAGGAAAAGCGTGGGCCGGTTGTGGTTGAGACCTACGTCTCCCAGCCCAGCAAGGTACGCCTGACCCTGGAAACCCTGCCGGGGCGTGGGTTCCTTCCGGGCACCGCAGCGGTCATCAAGGCCACCATGGAACGCCCTCTGGCCGATAAGCCCTCGCCCTATGACGGCGGATTGGGCAAGACCATGCGCGCGTTCATCTTCGCGGCGGCGGATGGCTGGTACTCTAAGGACACCGATTCCTATGTCGGTGAATGCCTGATGACGCTGACCACCAGCGGATGCGACCGCACGGTCAAGGGCGTGCGCGTGGTGGCCAAGCGCTACGGCACCGACGCGTTCGTGATCGAGGCATACCGTCTCTGACCCCGTGATGCAGGCGGCCAACATCAGCAGCTCCCCCGGAACTCGCACGGCATCTGGAAGGTGCCGGACCACAGGCCGCGTTTGGCGGCCTTGGCTTCGGCCTGCTGGGGCAGGTAGGTTTTCTCGAATCGGGGGTCGACCACCGCCCAGCCCTGGGACACCATCCAGGCGCCGATGTCGGTGGCGCCGATGCGGCAGCGGCCCAGCGGGCGGCCATAGGAGTGCCGGCCATTCAGGTCACAGGTCACGCGCTTGTCCTTGACCAGATCGGTCAGGGCGGCGCTGGCCTCGATGCCGCAAGCCCATTCGATGCCGCCCCGGCGGCAGGTCTGTTCGTCTTCCGGGGTGTCGATGCCCAGCATGCGGATCTTGGTCAGCGACAGCATGATGGTATCGCCGTCGATGACCAGGGCGTCGCCGGACAGGGTTTCAAGGCGCTGGCCCTTGGCATCAGCAGGCACTGCCGGCGCCATCAGCGCCGCCACCACCAGGGCGATGGTTACGGGCCGCATCACTCCGCACCTTCCTTGCGCGGCATGCCGGCGCTGACGCCGTTGCGGGCCAGCAGGGTGGCGATGCGCAGGATGTCCTCCGACAAGCCGTGATGGTGGGCGATGGTGCGGGCGATCTCTTCCAGCGCTTCGGCCGTGGTGGCCATGTCGTCCAGCACGGCGCAGATGCCGGCCAGCGCGACCGGCTCAAACGTGGCCCCGGTGTCCATGTACTGGTCCAGGCTCTCGGCCAAGGCCTTGATGTTTTCGGTCAACATGGTTGCCCCCTTGATTGGGTGTTATTCGCCGCTGTCTGTGGCGGCGGCGATGGCAGCCGCGGTTAGCGGTCCTTCCGTGACGTGAAGGGCCGCTGCGGTCATTCCAATGACGGCGAATTGGAAGCAGCCCCGGTCGCTGGCCATGCGCGCGACATGGGCGTCTTTGATGGGGGGCGAGAACACCGCGATCTGGCACCCGTCGGGAACCTTGAGGCGATAGCGAGATCGCCCCTTCTCGAACACCATGTGGCCGCCGTGGGCGGTCGCGTTGTGAAGGACCACCGCCCAGGAATTTGCGTCCTCTTCATCGTCAATATCGAGGATGACGAGGCGGGGCGGCTGATCGCCATTGAGGATAGCGGCAAGACCGGCTGGGGTGGACTGTCCCGACAAAAGGCGTGCGTTCTCCGGTTCTTCTGCCTGCAACGCGCGGGCCATCGTGGATTTTCCGGACGCTCGTCCACCCATGAACCAGAGGTGATTGGTCATTGTCTCAATCCTTCAGCAGGTGCGGGCGCCAATCGGCGACCATGCGTTCGAAGTCGGCCTTGAAGCCGTAGGCGTCGGGATAGTTGTTGCGGGCGGCGATCAGCATGGTCACCGCCAGAATGTCCTTGGTGATCTTGGTATCCACGGCCCACAGGTCGGTCAGGTCGAAGCCGCCGCAGGAATTCGCGTTCCACCAAGCGAGCAAAAAATTGGCAACGGTGCGGCTCTGCCCGGTATCGCCCTTGGCGATCTTGACCAGCCGGCCAAGGGCCTCGATCAGGTCGGTGTCGGTATCCATGGCTCAACCCTCCCCGCTGCAGCTATCGCCCAGCGCCTTGGCCAGATCGGCCACGCGGCGGCGGATGGCCGGGTCGGTGATGCGGTAATAGGCGCGCACCAGATCCAGGGTTTCGCGCTGGGCCATGGGGTCGGCACCCACGGCGGCGCTTTCGGGGGCGGTGCCGGCGGACAGGGCGGCGGGGCTGCTGGCCTTCACATCGGCGTTCATGTCGTCGAAGAAAAAGCTGACCGGCACATCCAGGATGCGCGACAGGTCGAACAGGCGCGAGGCACCGACGCGGTTGCCGCCGCGTTCGTACTTCTGGACCTGCTGAAAACTCAGGCCCAAGGCCTCGCCCAGCTTTTCCTGGCTCATGCCCAGCAGGGTGCGGCGCAGGCGAACACGGGCGCCCACATGGGCGTCGATGGGGTTTGGGCCTCCGCATTCGGTGCGGCCACGGCTGTGATTGCGATTGATAGTAGAAATGGCGTTCATGGGAAGTCCCCCTCGGACTTGGTGGTTAGGCCCAGGCGCGGCGCCGGGCGGCGCGTTTGCGGGCAGGCCGCAGGAAGGCGTTGATCAGGGCGCGGATGTTGATCATGGGCACCTCGGTGGTCATGTCAGGCGGCCCCTACCGGGGCTTCGAAAAGTTCGTGCTGGTTCTGGTTATCGGCGGTGCTGGCGGCGCCAGCCGCGTTGGACAGCGGGATATTGACCTGCGGGTTGGGCAGGGCCGACGGCACCAGGGTGCGCACCACCGACAAATCGGCCACGAAGATGTGGGCGCAGGCCTTGTTGGTGCAGGCGTAACGGATTTCCCGATAGGTCGGGGTGATCTGGTCGCTTTTCAGCGTGCGCGCATGGCACCCGCAATGGGGGCACTGGGTGACGTTGTTGCCGAACGGTTTTGTCGTTGCGGGCGTCATCGTGCGCCCCCTGTGGCAAGGAATTGGGCGATGCACACCATGGCCTGGGTCAATTCCTGGCGCACCCTGGGCCACTCGGTATGGTCGATGCGCAGGTCAGTCCAGGCGGCGGCCAAAGCGGCGGCGCCCTCGATCACTTCGCGCAGGGTCTCGCCGGGCGGGCTGTTGCCCTCGACAACGAAGGCGCCCGCCAGATCGGCGGCCAGCAGCAGCGGCGCCGCGAATTCCGGCCCCAGCACATTCATCAGCACCAGCCCGCCGGCCAGATCGGGGATGGTTTGGCGGCGCAGATAGCGCTGCAAAGTCGCCACCGACTTGCCCGATTCCAGCGACAACGCGGCGGTATCCTTGAACCGCTTGCCGCTGCCCACGAACGCGGCCAGGGCAGTGGGGAAAATTTCCCGCACGTTCGCTTCGCGTTCCTGTGGGCTGATGCATTTTTGTTGCACGGACATGGCGTAGTCTCTTTTTCTCAGCGGCGGCGGTTGTCGATGCGGATGGCGGGGGCGCCTTCGACCTCGGGGGCGGTCCAGCGGTCAGGCCACAACTCCCACAGCGGCACTTCAAGGAACGCCGCAATGGCGCGCTCACCGGGGGTGTTGCGGGCGGCGACGGCGCGCTGGCAGGCGGCGGGATGCAGGTCGTTGTCCAGAGCCAACTGCTTCAGCGTCTTGCCTCGCATGGCGACTTCGGCGCGGATTTTCGCGCGGTGCCATCCCTGGGGGGCGGTGTTGTCGGTGTGCTGCTGCATTTGCCTGTGCGGCCTATCTGGTTGCCGGTATAATTGGTCTCCACAAACCAGATGGTGCTGCAAAAACGCGGCGGCTGCAATCGAAAAATCGCGCAATACGGGGTGGTTCGGTTGATGTTTGCAGCGCATAGCTGCGAAAAGCGAGCACTACCAATGGGTTATCTGCCGTGAGTGATCTATTTTCGGAACGGTTACGTTTGGCGCGAGAACGCCTCGGGGAATCCGTCACGGGTATCGCCAAGGAAAGCGGCGTCAATCGGGGGACGTGGCAGCGCTATGAGAGCGGCACTAACCGACCCGACGCGGATACGTTGGCGGTGCTGCACCGCCGTGGCATCGACATCAACTGGCTGCTGACCGGCGAAGGCACCATGCTGCGCGGTGATGCGCCGCCGCTGTCCGGCACGGTGCCGGTGGTGGGGCTGGCGGAATGTGGCCTACGCGGCTGGTACCAGGAATCGCCCACCGGCCTGTATGCCTCGGCGCCGCCGGCCGTTGCCGCCGATCCGCGCGGGCTGGCGGTGGTCGCCATCGGTGATTCCATGCGCTCGGCTGGGATCAAGCCCGGCGATCTGGTGTTTTGCCAAAGCGCCGACGCCCTCAACCCCAGCGAACTGGTGCTGGTCGAACTGGTCGACGGCACCATGTCGCTGAAGCAACTCAGCGGCATGACATCAAGTTGGGTGACGCTGCAGGGCTGGCTCGAGGCTGATGACGACGGCGTGCAGATGCCTTATCAGGACGAGCGCCGCCGCGATCAGGTCAAGGCATTGCTGCGGGTGGCACTGGTACAGCCCGGGCTGGCGCAGCAGGTGACGCCGGGCAGTGCCGCCGGCGCCGGATATTGTCAGGATGACCGGCTGTATGAAATCGCCATCCGCACAACGCTGCACTGGTACGAAACGGCTGATGTGGGGGCGCCGTCGCCCGACGTGCTGGCCGCCATGATCTGCCGATCAGCGCGGCAGTTGCGCGCCCGCCAGGGTGACCAGCTAAAGACCGATGCCGAACTTGTCGGAGAGGTCCGCTATTCCTTGGACATAGCCCGCGATATGCTTACGGCATGGAAGCCTAAGTGATGTGCGGTTACAGCATCCAGTAAAGGACGGCGGCGCCGATGATCGCCCAAAGGATCAGGCCGCCCACGACATCCTGTTTGGTCGGTGGCTTCTTCCCTTGGGTCTCGGCCTTTGGCTTGAGCGCATCTTCTGCCGCCGTCAATTTGGCAAAGCTGCCGGTGGGTTTATCCCATTCCGGGCCGGGGAAGTGGTTCACCCATTTCCGCTCGGGCTCGTCATGCACGTCTGGTGGCGGCTTGCCAACATCCGGTAACTGGTCGGAGGCCTTTCGCTTCCTTGGTTTCTGGCTCGCATATTTGCCGCCGGTCGGGGCACTGGCGACCGTGGCGCTGGCCGGTTCCGGAACTGGCAAGGTGGTGGACTTCCGCTGCCTTTTCTTGGCCGGGGCGATGCCGAACGCCGCGAAGAACTCCTTCGCCGGCAAGACTTCGCCGTCCATATCCATAACGGAACTGATGCGGTCGACCCGGAATGTCCGGCTCATGCGGCGTTTCCAGCAATAGCCCACGATAAGCGGGGCGTCGGCGTCAGTGTCAACATGGTGGATGCTGATCCAGCGCCTGGACAGGTCGCCCTCGGAATCCTTGTAGTCGATGCAGACGGCGTGTCCTTCAAGGTCGGATGGCTGCAACCCGCTGTCCCGGTTCAGGCCATCCAGGGTCAGCAGTTCGACCTTTCCCGCCTTCAGCGACTTGGCTAAGACTTCCCGTCCATCATCCATCGCATGCACCCTTGCTGCATATCCGCAATCAAAGGGCGTATCAAATCCTGCGCCACGGGGATAGCTGTTTCTGGTTGCTGGAAACCAGATAGAGGGGTAACGTCGAAATCGGAGCGTCGAAACTCCATGACAGAGACGGTAGCCACCCCGAAAGCATGTGGCTATTTTTGTGCCCGCCTCGCGGGTACGACCCGCTATGGCGGGAGGGCGGCGAATAAAATACCCGCAAGGGGAATAAGCCCGCCTGTTCTCTGCAGGTTTCGAACCTCCCGCCGCCAGGGTGGGTCGTCGAAAGCCCTCCTTCGCGGCGCGTGCAACGCCGACAGAGAGGGCACTTTCATGACCACTCCGATTCCCCATCCCATCCCCACGGCCATAGCCGCCATTGACCGCGCGGCCACCAGCCTGCAAGCCGCCATCCGCATCGCCGACGACATGAACCGATTGCAGGAATCCCTAGCCCTGCTCATGGTTTCCGGGGAAATCAGCCATGCGGTTGATACCCTGCGCCAGTGCGGACAGGCGCTCGATCAGTCCGGGGGGATGCAATGAACGACGTAACACCCTTTGTCTTCGACGGGATTAGCGTTGTCCGCACCGTTTGGCAGGATGCTGAACCATGGTTCGTCGGAGCGGACGTATGTCGGATACTGGAAATCAAGGATCAGAAGCAGGCCCTTGGGCGGTTGGAAGAAGACGAAAGGGGGGGGTGCGGCATACCCACCCCTGGCGGTGTCCAGGAAATGATCATCGTATCTGAACCGGGCCTGTATCGACTGATCTTCCGAAGTAATAAACCGGTTGCTGAACGGTTCAAGCGGTGGCTGGCCCATGAGGTCATCCCCACCATCCGCAAGACCGGCGGCTATGGACTACGGCGGCTTGATATCGCCGGTCATCGCCACGCTGTTTTTCTAATGGAGCGTCTCAAGAAGGAGTCCTGCCCGACCGTCAGGGACTCGCTGCATCGCCTGCTCGCGCAGACCATGGGCGCTTTGGGTCAGGATACCCCGCCGCTGGAAGCCATCGCCCCCCCGCGCCCGCCCGATATCCTGGCGGCGTTCTGGCGGGAGGTGGCCGAATTGCAAGAGAAAGGGATCGCCATCAACCACGCCTATGCCGACGATTTGCTGTCCATCCGGCTGGTGGAACTGCGCAGGCACCTGATCCGGCCCATCACGGGTGAATTGCGCCGGGCGTTGAAGGCCGATCCTCGCTTCGTCGCCAACAAGACGGTGAACAGCGCCATCACCGGCGGCGCGGTTAAGTGCTGGGTGTTCGCTCGCTAATCTTCGCCCACAATCTCAGTGGCCTCGACGGCGGTAAGGAGTCGTCATTACGGCGACACCTTCAGCCGGCGGGTTACAGGACGCGACGATGGGACACCTCCATGCCCAAGCGCGGTGCCGCACCGCGCTAAATGCCGTTTAGCGCGGTGCGGCACCGCGCTAAAACCCGTCTAAGCGCGGTACGGCACCGCGCTAAACGGCACTCACTTGGCCCGCTGGTCGTGGCTGAGGAGAATTCGCGCCACGGCGGCGCGAATTCGCCCCACGGCGTGGCGAATTCGCGTCGTGGTGCAGGATGGGTTTCTTTCCACCGTGGAAATTAATCCGTCATGACAATCTCGGTAGCCTCGATCGACGTGGTGAAGCCGCTGCCGTCCATGGTGTGCGTCACCGTGCCGGTCAGCCAGGATATGGCCGTGATCTCGGACCGCCACCCCGACAACGACAAGGGCGAGCTGGCGCACACCGCCGCATTGCCCATGGACAGGGTGACGCTGAAGGTGTGGGCCTTGGACATCTGGCGGCTCCATGCAGCATCGGCGGCGGCTTTGGCCTCGGCTTGGTTGGGATAGGTGCGCTTCATGGTCTTGACCGATCCTTCGGTTCCGGCCAAGGCGAAACAGGTGGCGCCGGTCTTCAGGTCGATCCATTTGGCTTGCATGCCGGTCTGGCTACCGTCGCGGTCGGTGGCGCGAAAGGAATGGGTGTCGCCCTGTTTGCGGTCGATCTGCACCGCGTCCAGCAGGCCGCCGCCCGCCGTCAGACCGCGCCCCCAGGGAACGAACACCAGCCGGCCCGATTTGATGGTGGACACCGCGCCGTAATCCTTGCCCAGGCGGGTGACAAGATTGGCGTCCGATTCGCTGGTCTGGGACAGGTGGGTGATGGCGATGCCGGCCAGATCCGGGTGCACCGCCAGGGTCAGGCCATTGCGGGCCGCCACACTGGTCAGGATCTCGCCCAGGGTGGTGCTGTTATAGCTGGCCTCGCGGCTTTGCTTCAGGCTGTCGCGGAAGTCGGCGCTGCGGGCAACGATGACGATGGTGTCGACCGGGCCGTCTTCGCCCACCTCGTCCACCACAAAGGTGCCTTTGTCCACCAGCCCATGGTCCCGCCAGCCCAGCGCCACCGACAGGGTGGCGCCGGTGCGCGGCAGGGCGAACGATCCGGTGGGGTCCGAGATGCTGATCTCCACCTGATCGGCTTCCATGCCGTCCTTGTCGGTCAGGCGCAGCGAGACAAGGTTTTTGGCGATGTGGGCGCCGATGGGAATGCCGTCGGCCAGAATGCGAAATTCCGGGGTCATGGCTGGCTGTCCAGCAGCTTGCCCAGCAGCGCGGCGTCATCGTCCGGGTAATGCTTCAGCGTCAGTGTAAAGGCCAGTTTGCGCGGCACGCCGTTGCCCAGCATGTGGGTGCGGGTTTCGTCCACGGACGTGATGAACCATTTGCCCAGCACCTCGCCCGTGCCGGCGGTCAATATCCAGACTTTGCCGCTGGCCATCATCTCGCGCAGCTTGTCCAGATGTTCCGGCCCGCCGGTGATTTGCGGGGCCAGGGTGCCGTCAATGGTAATGGTGTCGTCGCCGGGCCCCACATGCTGGTTGGCGGCGGCCACGCCCACCCGGTTCTTGCTTTCCCAGCGTTGGGTGGTGGTGCGTTTGATGGTTTCAAACGGCGCGGTCTGGATGGAAAAGGCGAACAGGCCCAGGCTCATCAGCGGCATGGCTATTGTCCTTCGTCATACAGGCGCGACCGGGCGTCGGTGGCTTTCTGCCGCTGCATCTTTTCCAATTCCGCCCGCACTGCCTTGGCGATGTCTTCAGCGCTTTGCCCCGGCGCTGCGGTGACCTGGATGGAGACGCCGCCCATGTCGATGGTCTGCGGCGGCGGCGGTGCGGCGGCGGCTGCCAGTGGGGCGGCCACGGTGGCGGCGGCGGCTGCCGTCGATGCGATCTTCATGGGCGGGGAATTTGCCACCGCCTGCAGGCCGCCGGAAATCTTACCCTTGAGGTCATCCCCGAACACGTGGCCCATCACCGATGCCAGGGCGGATAGGGGGTTCAGCAGCATCTGCAGGCCGGTGGTGATGAAGTTCAGCGTCCCGCTGAACGACGTGCCGACCCCCGCCCACAGATCGGCGAAGAATGCCTTGATGGGTTCCCAATAGACGTAGATCAGCGCCGCCGCCGCCGCGATCCCGGTGATGATCAGGCCGATGGGGTTCAGCATGAAGGCCATGCCGACCGCCCGGATACCGGAAATCAGCATGGGAAAGACCGTGCTGGCGGTGGATGCCAGCAGGCCAAAGCCGCCCTTCAGCAGGCCCAGCGCACCGGCGGCGAAACCACCCTGCAGCCCGATCATGGTCAGGCCGAAGCGGACCATGGCGAACGGCCCGATCATGGCGGCCATACCCAGGGTCAGCGCGCCGCCGACGGTGACCAGCAGCGCCAGGGCGCCGGCTGCAATTCCCAGGGTAGCGGTCAGGCGCGGGTTGGCGGCGGCGAAGTGATTGACGCCCTGAACCACGGTGCGCAGGCCATTCACCAGCGGCGTCATCACCGGCAGCATGGCGTTACCGACCGCCTCCATGGTGTTTGTTATGTCGTTGCCGAGGCCCTCGGTGGCCTTTTTGTAGGTCCCCATCATGGTAATGAACTTCTTGTCCACCGTGCCGTCGCTGTTCATGCTGGCGTCGCGGATGCGGCGGAATTCCTTCATGTTGGCCAGCATGGGCGTCAGGAAGTTCCGGGCCTGGGCATCGCCAAACAATTCGGACAAGTTAAAGCGGCCCGCGACCTTTTCCGCCGCCGCTTTAGGGTCAAGCCCGGTCGCCATGGCGTCGGAAACTTCTTTTTCCAGATCGACGCCAATGCCCTGTCCCACAGTCTTCAGCATGGTCTCGATGGGGTCCTTGCCCTCCATCAGGCCCTTTTGCAGGGCCGCCTTGATGTCGATGCCCTTTTCCTCGAAATTCTTCACCGATTCCTTGCCGACAAGCGCATTGAAGAAGTTCGCCATGTTGTTGGCGGCTTCCGCCGGATCGGCGGCGCCCTTGGTGGCGATCTGCAGGGCGGCGGACATAGACCCGATGGCCTTGGTGCCGCTCATACCCAAGGATTCAGCAGAGGCGGTGAGCAGGGGAAAATAGGTGGCCATGTCCTTCAGTTCGAAGCCGCCTTCATCACCGGCCTTGGCCATGATGTCGAAGGCCTTGGTCAGTTCGTTCTGCGGCACCTTCAAATTGCCCATGACCGAAAAGGCCAGCGCCGACATATCGGCCATCTGGGCACCGGTACCGGTGACGGCGCGGCCAATGGTGGACATGGCGGCCAGCGCATCGTCCGGCTTCAAACCCTTTCCCACCAGGATGGAATTGCCTTCCAGCATTTCCAGCGAAGACACGTTCACCTGTTCCGACAGATCGCGGATCTTGTTGCGCACCAAGGTCAGGGCTTCCCCCGACTGGCCGGCGGTCAGGCCGTAGGCGGCCAGAGAATGTTCGAAGTCGCCGGCGCCCTCCATCACCTTGCCGCCGGCCATCAGCCCGGCGCCACCGCCGGCCATGGCGATGCCGCCGCCCATGGCCATCTTTCCCTGTTTTTCCTGGGCGGCGCTCAGTTGCTTCCGCGCCTTGGCCATAGCCTCCATCTTGGCCCGGGCGGTATCCAGTGCGGTGGATTCCCGCATGGCGGCAACGCGGGCGGCATCAAGGTCGCGCTTCAGCTGGCGTTGGGATGCAGCCAGCTGCTTGGTGTCGATCCCCGCTTCGCCCATGCGCTGGCGCAGGATGGAGGTCTCGCGGATGATCGAGGTCTGGGCCGTCTCCAGCCGGTTGACCTCGTTGCGGGCGGCGGTAAAGGCGGCCTGCGCTTTTTTGGTTTTGGTCCCGGACGCGGCCATTTCCTGGCCCAGCTTCTGGGCTTTTTCCTGGGCGACAGCCAGGGCGCCGGCATTGGCCAGGGCGTCCCGCTTCAGCCGCCCGAACGCCTCGATCTGCGCCGAAGCCTTTTCCAGTTCGCGCACCTTGCTGGTGGACGCCTTCAGCGCCGCCCCCAGATTGTCCGACGACGACTTCATGGCTCGGAACGGGCCGCTCAGGCGGTCCAGCGTGTCCACCAGGACTTTTAGCTTCAGGTCCATGATCAGGTCCGGTTGGCGTTGCGGATGGCCTCGGCCTTGGCCTCAAGGTATTCGACCGCCATGGCATAGGATTCGGCGTAGACGTCCAGCGGCAGACGGGAAAAGGAGTCCCAGGGGAACGATCCTGGGAACGCCTCCATCATCACTCCCCAGGCGGCCATGGAATCGTCGGGGATAGGCTGGCTTAGGCCGTGAAAAAATCGGTGATTTCCGAGGTCAGCTTGCACAGATCGGCCGGGCCGATCCTGTTGATTTCGTCCTGAGACAGCGGGGTCGTGGTCAGGCGCTTGGTCAACAGCAGGATGGTGGCCACGTCGCCCTGCTGGACGTCGATCAGCTTGATGCCGCGCAGTTCGCCGGCACCTTCCGGCTCACGCAGCACGATCTCGGTAATGGTCTCTTCGCCGCGCTTGAGGGGCTTGGTCAGGGTGATGGTCTGCATGGTCATGGTCCTTGGTCAGGCCTCTCCCGCAGGGCGCGGGAGAGGTCGTGAAATGGTGTGAAATCAGGCGGTGATGCCGATGGCCTTCAGCCGTTCGGCGCTGCGGTCGACACCGTTGACGATTTCCTTGCCGCTGATCATGTCCAGCTCGATCAGCGTGGTGCCGTTGCGGTTGTAGCGGTAATAGGTCAGCGGCATTTTCACATCCAGCTTGGACATCTTCTTGCCCTCGACATCGCCGAAATCCAGGCTTTCCCAGCGACCGCGCACGGAAATTTCGATGGCGTCGGTACCGCCGCCGTCTTCGGCAACCGCCGCCGCCAGGAAGCGGGCGCCGATGCCGCTGGCGTCGTTCAGGCCCCACATGGCCAGCACATCGGCATTGAATTCACCCAAGGTGAATTCCATCTCCAATTCCTTCATGCCCAGGTCAAGCTTGATCGCCCCCAGCATGCCGGCGGCGCGCCATGCCTCCATTTCTTTTTCCAGCTTGGGCAGCTTGGTCTTCTCGGCGACGCCGGCATAGCCGCGGCCCTCGATGAACAGGTTCCAGGACTTAATGACTTTAGGCAGGGACATGGTCGTGATCCTTTTTCCGGCGGCTTACGCGGCCATCTGCTTGGCGAAATCCACCAGATAGGTGTCGGTGATCGACTGCTGGAACATCAGGTTTTCCAGCGGCGGCACCGGGGTGTAGTCGTAGCTGATCATCAGCTTTCCGGCCTTCAGCGTGTCCTTGTCGTTCAGCTTGGGGTCGAACCAGGCGCTGCCGCCGATCAGATAGCCGTTGCGCACCAGCTCGCGCATCTTGGCGTTGACGCCGTCGGTGATGTCGCGGGCCAGGGTCGGGTGCAGCGGCTTGTCCACCGCCCAGAAATGCGCTTCGGCCATGGTGTCGGCCAGCACTTGGGCGGTGCGGGTGTAGTTCTCGAACGCGAACAGCGGGTCTTTCGAACAGGTGCGCGAGCCCCAGAAGCGGAAGCCGCCCTTGCGGATCAGGGTGGTGACGTCGGCGGCGTTCAGATAGCCGGCGTCGGTGGCCGGGTTCTGCAGGTCCCAGAACACGTCCTTGTTGATGCCGGTGACGCCCGAAACCTCGACGTTGGACAGCGTCTTGTGCCAGCCAATGTCTTCGTCGATCTTGGCGCGCAAGCCCAAGGCGCGGGCCGTCGCCCATTCGGTGCGGGTAGCGCTGGCAATCGTGTCCCAGGACTGGAAATCGGGCCAGATCAGCATCAGTTCGCGGTCGCCGAAATTGTCGCGATAGGCGACGACGTCTTCTTTCGTTTCGCCCTGGCCGGCGGCATAGGCGAAGGATCGGGTCATCTTGGCGATGGATGCCAGTTCGGATGTCACCGCCTGATTATCCAGACCGGGCACGCCCAGGATGCGGGGCGTCACGTCCAGCTGGGCCTTGGCGGCGGTCAGCGCCTGCAGGCCGGTCTTCTGGCCGCCGACCATGCCGCCGATGACGTTGCTGGTGGTTTCCGCCATGGTCGCGCCCTCTTCCACGCGGACGATGACCACCGCCGGGCTGCCGTGATCCTTGATGGCGTCCAGCACGAAAGGCAGCGTGCCGGTGTCGCCGGCCTTGCCCAGGGTGGCCATGATGTCGGTGGACAGCACAGGGCGGTTCAGCGGGAAGGCGGCGGCATCGGCATCGGCGCCGGTGACGACAACGCCGATAACCGCGGTCTCGATGGTGCGGATCGGGCGGGTGCCGTTGTTCAGCTCAACGACGCGGACGCCGTGATGGTAATCGGTGGGCATGGTCTAGTGTCTCCTGAATGGAACTGTGGCTTAGGCCGGCCAGCCGGTGGTGACGTCATGGGACAGCACGTCCTCGACGCTGATACGGCTGGCGTCATCAATGGCCGCCTCATGGATGTCGCAGGCCGTGCGACAGGCGTTGATGTGGGTCACGCAGTCCGTCGCGCCGTCCGGGCCGTAGATGCCCAGCGCGGCATTGGACTGCTTGTAAGCGGGCCATTTGGCCTCGATCTGCGCCCGGCAGACGGCCTTGGCGGCGGCAACCTTGGCAGCCACCACATCACCCAGATCCGGCACGGCAGGCGGCTGCCATACATCCCCATCCAGGCGCCAGCCGGGGCCAACATGGTCGGGCAACTCAACCCCGGCGAAACCGGCTGGCAACGGCCCACTACATTCCACGATGTGACCGACAACGCCGTTGACCAGCAGGCCATGTCTTTTGATATCGCTCATCATTGACCCCTAGTAGATGACCGCGCGGCCATGGCCACCCGCGAGGATGCCGCCATTGCCGATACCGGCGGCATAGTCCGAGTCAGCAGACCCGCCGGCCTGCCAGCCATTGCCGGAAATGGTGCCGCCATTGATCAGGTTCGCGATAAAGGACGATCCGCCCCCGGCGCCGCTGGTCCCACCGCCACCACCGCCGCCGCCGTAATAGCCGCCGCCGCCGCCGCCGCCTTGGTTGTAGCCGCTACCGCCTTGTCCCAAACTGCCTGGGACGGCACCTGTTGCGGCGGCACCACCGGCTGTCTGGGTGCCACCCTTGCCGCCCGCGCCGGTTCCGTCGCCGCCGGTAGTGCCGCCGCCAACACCCGTGTTGTCCAGGTCGGTATTGCCGGATGCGCCGCCCGCGCCGGCAGTCGCCACATCTGCACCGCCGCGACGGATTGCCGTGCGCCCACCACCGCTGGCGCCGTAGGTCGCGACCCCCGGTCCACCGCCGCCGTAAGTCGGCACAAGGCCGCCAAAGATGCCGCCAGCGCCGACGACGATGGTCAGGACATCACCCGGCACAACGGCCAGTTCGCCCCAAACAAAGCCACCACCAGCACCACGGGCTTGGGTGGAATAGTTGTCGCCGCCGCCGCCCGCTGCCCACAGCTTCAGGCGGATACGGTTGACGCCCGCCTCAACGGTGTAGGTCTGATCGCCGCCGGTGTGGCTGAAGACGGTTTTGCTGGACGGATAGACGATCTTGGACGGACCGTCGTACTGCTCCATGTACAGCGTGCCAGCGGCGGCGCCATCGGTCGTGATGTGGGCAGCCCGGCCAATGGGCAGGGATGCGACTGCACCCACGCCGCCGAAGCCAATCTTGTCCGCCGCATTGGGGGCAATGGTCGTTGCCCCATTGACCGACAGGACCGTGACGCGGAAGCCGTTGCCAAGGGTGCTGGCCTTGGCCATGGTCAGGGTGACGGCGCCGTCCGCGATGACGGTCATGCCGTTATAGCTGGCGTCGATAACGGTGGCGGCGACCAGGGTAACGGTAGGCTCTAGGGTCCGCAGACCGGCGGCACTCCGCGCTAAGGCGGGGCCATCCAGCTTGACGCGGACATTGTCTGCCCCGTCATCCTCCAGTCCTTGGCCGATGCCCTTGTAAGCAAGGTCGCCAAAACCACCGACAGCACCTTGGACAAATTCCGTAGTCGCGATCTGGGTGTTGGCAGTGCCGGGGGCGGCGGTTACGGCAGTCGACACCCCGGTAAAGTGGGGGGCATCCAGCGGCGCCTTGCCCGCAATGGCGGCGGCAATCACCGCAATGGCCGCGCCTAATCCTTCGGGCGTCACGGACTTGTTGGGGTTTACTCCAGCAACCGCCTCGTCCACGGTGGACAGCACAACCATGCCCTTGGCCCCGGTGGTGGCCAGCTGGTGGTCACCAGCGGCCACATGGGTGGCCAAGGCGGAGACCGAGGCTTCCATCTGGTCCTTGAGGTACAGAGTACGGTTGGCCAACGCCTGGATTGGCCAATTGTCGTTACCCTCGGGACCGCCAAGAATCGCATCATCGGCCTGCCACTGGTAAACCCCTTCCGCCCAAACCGCCACTTCGATCAGGAACGGGCCGTTGGTGGGTGAGCGCTCGGTCATGTGTAGATTCCTCGGTTATACGCGCCGTCGCGGCAGGCTTGGCCGTCGCGCAAGATGGCGACCTTGCTGTAGTCCATGGAGGCGAGGTGAGAGCGAGCCGGCGCCGTTTCGTCGAGGATGGCGCGCACGGCGTCTGCCTGATCGTTGCGGACCGGACGGGTAAGGATGACGCGATACAGCGCCCAGGCCGCCGACCAGCCCCGGTAATAGTGGCCGTTGCGGGTACAGGTTCCGTCCCGACGTGGGCGGTGCAGGCCTTCGACGATCTGGGGCGTCTGGCCCAACGCGGCCTCAATAGCGCGTTTGACCGATGCCACCGTACCTTTGCGGCGGTGGATCTCGACCGAGGCGGCGATGACCTGGCGCTTGGTCGGCTCGGGCCAATTGCTGTCCCAGGTGTCCACCGACAACGCCCAGGCCAGCCAGGGCAGCAGCGGCGCCGGGCATTTGGCCGGGTCCCACAGGGTGGCAATGGATACGTCCACATCGGCCATCACCGCGCAGGTGTTGGCGATGGCGTGTTCCAGGGGGCTGGATGCCGGGGGCAGAAGGTTAGCCATCGGCCTTGCTCACGGTGATGGCGGTGCAATAGGCGGCGGTCACGGAATCGGGGGCAATCTCTGCCGCCGGCAGGGACAGGTTGACCTTTTCCACACCGGTCTGGTGCAGGGCGGCATCCAGGCCCGACATGGCCACCAAGGCGCCCAGGGCATGACAGGTGTCGGCGTATTTACGCGCCTTCGTTTCGGCGGCGGCCAGGATTGCGGCTTCATCAGGACCGCTGAACAGGCGCAAGGCGGCGGTGATCTGATAGGGGATGATGGTTGCCGACTGGACCAGCACGGTATCGCATAGCGGCCTGATCTCTTCGTCATCCAATGCCGCCAGCACGATGGCCTGCAGATCAATTGAGGCGGTGCCGTCGCCATCGGTGGACAGCACGGTGATCATCACATCGCCGGGCTGGGGCGAGGTAACCGATACGTCCTTGACCCGCACATCCGCCGACAACGCGTGGAAGCGATAGGCCTTTTTTGGCCCCGCCGTGGTGAAGCCCTCCAGCGCCATCTGGGCACGCATGCGCAGGCGATCATGGTTTTCGCCGGGCAGGCGGGCCACGCCATAAAAGGCGGCCAGATGGTCGAGGTTGGTACCGGTGGAAAAGGCCAGCATGACGGCGCGGGCGGCGTCGTTGATGCGGCCGCGCATGATCATCTCGCGGTAGGCGGATTCCTGCAGCAGCTTGACGATGGTGTCGCTTTCAAGCGACGGGTCCCAATCGGGCAGGATGCCGGCGGCGGCCAGTTCCTCTTTCATCTTGGCCACACGGGCGGCCAGGATCACTTCGTAATCCAGCGTTTCGACCACATCGGGCGCGGCCAGTTGCGACAGATCGACAGCTTCGGCCATGTCAGCCACCCCCGATGCGGGCGGCGGCGGTGATGGTCAAGTTAGAGCCCTTGACCGCGCTGGTGGTGGTGATGGTGGCGCTGCCATCCATTGCGGCGCTGACCCGCGCCGATTTCATGGTGACGCGGGTTTCCCAGAGCGCCACGCTATGGGCGGCGGCGGCGATCAGGCGCAGCGCGCCCAATTCATTGCCCGGCGAATCCACCAGATCAAAGATGTGCGAGCCATAATCGCGACGCATCACCCGCGTGCCCACGGGGGTCTTGATGATGTCGGCGATGGAATGGCGGATATCCGCCAACAGGTCCAGGGTGGTGCCGCTCAGGGCGTCCATGCCAGCCATCAGCCAGTCTCCCCTGGGCTGGTGACCTTGGGCGGGTGGAAGCCGTGGTCGGGCTTGGCGGTGGCATCGGAGCCAGTGGTCCAGCTTTCGTTTTCAAACGCGCTGCCGCCCTTGTGGGTCAGGCGGGTGGCCCTACCGGCATTGTCGGTGTGGAAGTAGCCGTCCTCCCCGGTGCGCAGCACTAGGTTCTTTCCATCGACGACGATGGTGCCGTTCGGGGCTTCCAGCGACAGATCGCCAACCGACAGCACGCGCATCTTGTGGGCGGCGGAATCGTAGCGGATCAGGGTGCCATCGTCCCATTGGATGACGTCGACCGCTTCGCCCACCTCGGGCGGCGGCAGCGGCGTGGCGCCTGCGGTGGTGTACATGATCTGGATGATGATGGCCTGGGCCGGGTCGCCGGACAGACAGGCGGCCAGCACTTGAGTGCCGACACGCAAAGGCCGCCAGCGGCGAAAGTTCCGCCCGATGTCGGCGGGGACCGGCATCCAGCCGGTCGTACGCCCGGCGATATCCAGGCAGACCTGCGGAGGAACGGCGCCATAGTCCACGGCGGCGATGGTGCCGATGGACAACAGGTTCTCGATGGTGCGGTTCTTGTCGGCGGCAGACTGGCTCATGCGCCCATGATGTGCGCGAGCCCACGCCCGCCGTCACCGCTGCCGGGGTTAGTTACCTGGGTTTCTAACCCCGGCGCGGTTGGCGATGCGTCAACCGTTCAAGCGCGCGGATATAGCGGGTGCCAGATACGACAAAGCCGCCCAGGCGGGCGGCGTTGCGTCATTTGCGGGATAGCTTGGGCAAAATAAAACATGCACTGAGTGCGTTTTTCGCTTGTCGATATGCACTAAGTGCACTATTCTCCTTCTTGTGGACGGGGCGGATAGGCCACCCCGCCACGAAGGAGGAAGAGATGATGATTAAGAAGTTCGTCAACAAGCTTCTGAAGCGTCTGCCAATCGTCTTCTTCGTGAAGATCGAAAAGGTTAAGGACGGTATCTGGTCCGTCAGCCTGTTCGATATTCGCTAAGAAGTGGGGGCGTCGGGCTGGACCCCGGCGCCCCTTCCTCCCAAAGATAGGACAACCAATATGACACCGCAAGAGTTCAAAACCTGGAGAAAAGGTCTGGGGCTGACCCAACAGGAGGCCGCCACCAAGCTGGGGATGGGCCTATCCATGATCCAGCAATACGAAGCGGGGCAACGTCGCGACGATAAGCGCCCGGTTGAAATCCCCGTAGTGGTCGAGCTAGCGACCTGCGAATTAACGCGGCGGATTGAGGCGGCCAGACAGTCCTAACGCATCGCCGCCAGCGCCAGCCCGCCAATCACACCGGCGCCCAGGACAAGGCGGGCATAGGCCTCCCAGCCATCGACCAGCCAGAAGCGGGGCAGCGCGAGGTTAAGCCGCATCAGGGCCGGATAGGACAGCCCGCCCATGGTCGCGGCGATGATTGCGGGCAGGCCTGCCATGCCTAAGGGCAGCACCGCCAGGGCGGCGGGACCGCCGAAGCGGATGGCTTGCCATGTGGGGTTGCTCCAATTGGTGCAGCCGATCATCAGCGAGGCGGCGGCGATGCCCCCGGCCCAGGGCGACCACCACCCCATGCCGCCGATCCACGCGGCGGTGACGGCCAGGGCGATGGTGACAAGGTTGCGCAGGCCGGTGGCGATCCCGGTGGTTTCCACCGACATGCCGTCGATAAAACGCCAGACGGCACCGGCCAGGGTCAGCAGCAGGATCAGCAGGATATCCATCATTTGGTGGCTTTCAGGGCGGTTGCGATACGGTCGTAGACGAATTCCCGGTCATCGTCGGACATGCCAAGCAGCTGTCGGGCCGGGTATTTGATGCGGGCGCCGCCTCGGGCCACGGCGGCGACTTCGCCGTAATGGTGAATGCTGGCCATCATGGCGCTGCGGCCGTCGAAGCCCAGTTCCATGCCGGCGGCGTTGGCCTTCAGGCGCAGGCGGCGGCCGTCGCGGAAGCCCTGCAGCATCTTGGTGGTCTTACGCACCTTGCCGTGGTTGTTGCGCTTTCGCGGTGCCCAGGCGGTGCCGTCCGGGTCGGTCTGGGCGGCGATACGGCGCTGGTTGCGGCGGCGCAGCTCGCGGCCAATGTCGCGCATCAGCACCCGGCGGGCGGCGGGGTCGATGGCGGTCAGGGCATTGACTATCCAGCGTTCCAGCGGGGCGAGGGGGTCTTCGTCCATGGTCAGCCCGATGCGTTCAGTGCGGCGTAAAACGCCCCCATGTCCAGCGCCTGGGCATCCGGGTCGCCAACGGGCACCAGCGACACCGTGCCGTCGGGGTTGGTTCTGACGGCGATGATCTCAGTGATTTCCACCGCCAGTTCCACGTCCGCCGCCTTGGCGCTGATGATGTCGGCGGTAAAGGTAATGGCATCTTCGGCGGCGGCGGGATTGTCGCGGTGCAGCCAGTCCACGGCGACAAACAGCAGGTCATGGGGGGCGCCGGCATAGTCCACCACCACGGCCTTGGCGGTGTAGGTGATCTGAAATGCCTTGTTCCCAGTGCCGCGCACCGACAGCACCTGACCCTTTTCCGCCCAGGTCAGCAGCTTGTCGGCTTTGATCTTGAGCGGGCAGTTCAGGATGGCGTCGCGGAGGGAGGCCAGCTTGTTCATGGCGTTGCCTGCATGGTGAAAAGATCGGGGTGTGCCCGGCAAGCCACCCTTGCCATCACTCGGTTCTGGATGTTGTGGATGTCCCTGGCTGTTTCGGCCATATCAGCCGGGTGGTGGCCACCCAATTCAACCAGCACATTCCACAACTGCGCTGTAAGTTCGATGGCCCGCTGTTCTTTCGTGGTCAGAGCTGTCATGGCGTTGCCTCGATGCGATCCAGCACGCCCTGGCAGGCGGTCAGTTTGCGTTCCTGGCTGGTCAGTCCTTCGCGGAGGGCGTGATAATCCGGTCGAGAATCGGGACTAAGCTCGGCTCGGGCTCCATGATCCAGGCCGGCACCGGGGGCAGCTTGGGGCAGGCCGGCGGCGGGGCAGGCGGTGCGGACGAGCAAGCGGACAGAGCCATCAGCGACAGCATCGCGGCGGCGGGCATTTTCAACATCGGCTTTGGTCCTTTGGGCCGTTTGTTCGGCGTCGATGATGGCGATGGCATCAGCCAGCACCTGTTCGCGTTCGCGGGCGGCCTCGCTGGCCTTGGCGGTGGCGGTGGCCAGCGTTGCCGCGCGCTCATGCCAGCGGGCGTCCAGGCGCCAGCCATTGACGGTCCAGCCCATGACAAGGCCAGCCAGAAGGAGGGCGCCATAGCGCAGCAGGGTCACAGCCGGCATAGGGCGGCCTCCTGTTCGCGGCGGATGACGATGCCCCGGCAATTGCTGGCCGGGTTGCGGCAGTCCTGGCCGCCCACATAGACGAATTTCAGGATTTCATCGCAGGGGTCGGGGTCGCCGGCATTCAGGCGGCGGATGAAGGTGGTCTTCGCGCACTTGGCCAGCCCCAGATTGTAGCCGCAGAACGAGGCGATGGCGGCCCGGCGCGGTTCGGACATGGGAACCTTGACCAGGGCGTCGATCTCACTGAGGGATTGGCCTACCTCGCTGGTGAACAGGCGGTCGCATTCCTGGGGGGTGGCGGTCTGGTTGGGCTGCACCCCCTTGGTGTGGCCACGGCAGATGGTCCACACCTTGGCACCGTCCTGATAGGAGGTCAGGGCGAGGCCTTCCTTTTCGCTGATATAGGTAGTGGCGATGGCGGTGGCGCCGGCCCCGGCGGCGATCATCGCCAGCACCTTGACGGGCAGGCGCGCCATCATGGCTTTGCACCCCGGCGGCGCAGCATGGCGATCCACCTGGGCACCAGCAGGCCGGTCTGGGCCAGCACGTAGATGATGGTGACCACGGCCACCCATTCGTTGAGGGTCATTCCGGCCCAGGCTGCGCCAGTGAGGGCGGGGGCGATCTTGGCGACTGCGCCGTATTCATCCTGCATTTTCAGTCCCACAGGCTGGTCAAGGTTTTCGGGATGGTGATTTTTTCCGGCAACATGACCGTGGTGCCGTGGGGCAGGGCGGTGCCCAGATCGGCAAGGCCGGGGTTGGCGGCCAGGATGGCGGGCACCATGGCGGTATCGCCGTCGTAGCAACGGGCCGCGATCTGATCGACGGTTTCGCCCTGTTTGGCGATGACGGAACGCAGGGCGGCCATCAGATCAGCTCCACCACCATTCGCGCCCGCCCGGTCAGCCGGGCCAGCGCCTCAGTCGATTGCTGCAGGTATTTGGCGGCGGTGTCTTCCAGGGCGTCGGCGCGGCCGTGGCCGGTCTTGGTGCTGTCGTAGTCGCGGGTGGTGTCCAGCAATTGGGCGCGGGCACGGGCGAAAACGGCGGTGCGGTACAACACAATCTTTTCCGAGGTGTCGCCGTACATGGTCGCCGGCACAAGGGCCAGAGTTGCGGCGGTCTGGGCCGAACGCCATGCGGCGATGCTGGCGTTGACCTCGATCATGGCTGCCTGGACGACGGCGCTCAGGCGGGCCGTGGAAAACACATCGCCATGGCCGGTCTGCGCCTTGAAATCGTCGATATCCAGATTGGGGAACCAGCCGTCATTGGCGACGGTGGCCGGCGTTGCCCCTGGATTGTTGGACGGTATGAAGGCGGTGGACGACATGGGCGTGGCCTTGAAAAAGTGGCGGCGACGGCGGGTTGGGGTTTGGGCCTTTCGGTCCGCTCCCTTCCCCGCGCCGTCGCCGCGCCGGGGGGCCTGTTACGACCCGGCAGGGGCGTCGAGCGCCTTTTTCAGCCGGGTCAGCTCGGTCTTGACCCCGGATTTGGGGTCAAGGGTAAGGGCAGTTTCCAGATGCTGGACCGCCTGGGCGGCGTCGGAATCCTTGAGGATCAGCCCCAAAGCCTTGTGGGCCTTGGCGCGGACTTCGTCTGGCATGTCGCTTTCCGAGGTCAGATCCAACGCTTCCTGCAGCGGTTCGGCCAGCGCATCGGCGGCGGCGTCTTGTGCGGCGCACAACACCAGGGCGGAATCCGCGATTTCCTCGACCACGGTGGTGGGCAGATCGCGGGCAAAGCGTTCCGGCATTTCCAGGCCGTGACGGATGCCATAGCCCGCGATATCCAGCGCGCCGAACCAGTCACCCACATCCAGCCGCCACAGCATCACCGTGGTGACCACGTCGTCCTGGGCGCCGCCATTGGCAGCCAGGACGCCGTCGATATAGGCATCGAAGTCCGGCAGCATGCCGCGCTTGGCCTCGATCTTGGCTGCGCGCGACTGGATGGCCTTGAGGCGGCCCTGATGGACGCGCAGCAAGGACGCAACGCCGTTGGTGACGGGGCCGGTGGCGGCCTCGCCCCCGGCGGCCCGCTGTTCGCGGGTCGCCATGGTGCGCTGGAAATGGGCGCGGGCGATGGACATAGCCTGTTACTCCCAGCCGGTGCCGGCAGCGTCGGGAAGCAGGATGCCGTCCAGCAGGGCGCAGGCGCTCAGATCTTCGACGACATAGGCTTCGTTGACCGACAGGTAATCCTCGACGCGGTCGCGCTTCGGGTTGTCGATGATCTGGCGGCGGTGGCTGTTCTTCTGCCAGTAGATGGACAGGTTCTTGGTGTTGGTCACCAGAAGGCTGTTCAGCGGGAAGAACGGCACGCACAGCACCCGGCGGTTGCCCAGCAGGATGTTGGCCAGCAGGGTGGCGATGGCGTTCTTTTCCGTGGGCTTGTCACCATCGGCGGAATTGAGCAGCGCGAGATATTTCTCGTTCAGCAATTCCTCGGAGCAAATCACCACCAGACCGCTGTCTCGGCGGTGCCACGGCGCAATGAGGTTGTTCACGGCGTCGAATACCGCAGCGTCAAAATTGCGATAGTCGGCACCATCCTGAGGGCCGATCTTGAGGCCGGAAAGGTGGCGCTGCGGCGCCTGTTCGCGAATGACCTGCAGCCAGCCCTTGTTGACATCCTGCAGAAGCGGGTTCGCGGCCAAATCAGTCGTCGCCGCCGCCGAAGTGCCGTTCCAACCAATGGTCAGGCGATCGCGGGCGACCTGTTCGGTCGTGATGTCACGCATCATGGTCTGGAATTCAGGGAACTCCGACCAAGTGTCGAGGGTGTCGTAAGAGACCGAGGTGTCGAAATCAGTCTTGTGAACCTCCCACTCGCTGCCTTCCATCGACTTGATGTCGCGGGGCGCACGGTCGGCCAGGGTGGTATCGGTGCGGCCGGCGGCCGGCTTGCCAGCGCCCAATTTCAGGGCGCGGCCTTTCTGCTGAGTGACCGGGACGACGTTGATCTGGCCCAGGAACTCAGCTTGTTCCTGAACCTTCTTTTCCAGCGTCTGTTCGACGCTGGGCGCGATCGTGAATTGTTCGGTCGCGCTAGCAACGCCACTCAGCAGGGCAAGCTGAGAGGTGTAGGCGTGCAGGGCTTTACGGGTGGAAGTCTGCATGATCAGCAATCCGTCTGGCTGGCGTCGGCGCCGCCGACCGGCGGGCGCTGCAGCGTGTTGGGGGTGTTGGACAGCTTGGTGGTCAGGTCGGCCAGATCGGTGCTGAGCTTGGCCAGCTTGTCGGCCACGTCCTTGACGGCGGCGGCATCGGCGAAGTTGGCGGCCTTGTCCTTGATGGCGCCCAGTTCGGTGGCCACAGCGATCATGGCTTCCTCGGTCTGGGCAAAGCGGGCATCGGTGGCCTTGGTCTGGCCGCTGAACAGCGCTTTGACCTTATCGACAAAGTTGGGGCCGGTGTCCTTGGGCTGTTCGTCCATCTCAAACGAGGATTCGAAGGCGACGGAATACAGGTTGGTCTTGACCTTGTCGGGCGACTTCACCGCCGCGAAGGTCAGCATCTCGGTGCCCAGGCTGGCCGGCGTATCCGTCGAGGCGAGACCGGCAAGGTAGGCTTCGCCCGTACCGGCGAAGTTGGGGTTGATCTCGATGGACCAATAAACCTTCTGGCCGGCCTGCTTGAGCTTGACCAAATCGGGGAAGGCGTCGATCTGCGCCATCAACACGCGGGTGCCGTCGGGGCCGTCTTCGGCCTTCAGGGCCAGCACGTCGCCATACGCCTTGAACTGGCTGTCGGGGAACAACGACAGGTAGTGTTCGAGATTGACGCGGGCGCCGTACTTCTTCGGGTCGTAGTTGGCGGCCATCTGGTCAATCTGGGCCGGCGAAATGGTGCGGCCGTCGATGGTGGGACCGGACTGGGCCACGCGGAAAAATTTCGTGATGTTCATGTCGCTCGGGTCCTTGGGGGGAAAGCGGCCTGTGATGTGGTCAGGCTGGACCGCTGCTGCCGGACCCCGCAAACCAGGGCGGGTTAGTTACCGGGGTTTCTAACCCTGGCGTGCGTGCGGGGTCCTTGGGTGGCCCCACAGGCTGTGGCCATGTATGACGCCGCCCAACCCACGCGCCTGAAGGCCCAAAACCTATTTTTCCAGGGATACAGCGTTGCGGAAATCAGCCGCATGCTGGTGGTTCCCTATCCGACCGTTGACGCGTGGAAGCGGCGCGACGAATGGGACAAGGCGCCAGCGGCGTCCCGCATCGAGGCGACCATCGAGGCGCGGGTCAATCTGCTGATCGCCAAAGAGGTCAAGACCGCCGGCGACCTTTCCGAGATTGAATTCCTGATCAAGCAGATGGAGCGGACCGCCCGTATCCACAAATTTGGGGAAAGCGGGCGCGAGGGCGACCTGAACCCCAATGTGGAAAAGCGGGGGCGGAGCAAGCGCAAGAAGGAAGAAAAGAACTTCCTGACAGAAGAACAGGTCGCGGCGCTGGTCAAGGCGTTCGAAGACGGCCTGTTCGACTATCAGCGCGGTTGGCTGGACGCCAAGAAGCACCGCACGCGCGGCATCCTGAAGTCTCGCCAGATCGGCGCGACCTTCTATTTCGCCCGCGAGGCGCTGATCGACGCCATCACCACCGGCGACAATCAAATCTTCCTGTCGGCGTCCAAGGCCCAGGCCCACGTTTTCCGCGAATACATCGTCCAGTTCGTCAAGGACGTGACCGGCGTGCTGCTGAAGGGTGACCCCATCGCCCTGTGGAACGGCGCGACCCTGTATTTCCTGGGCACCAACAGCAAGACGGCGCAGTCGTATCACGGCCATGTCTATTGCGACGAATTCGCCTGGATCGGTAAGTTCCGGGAATTCAACAAGGTGGCCAGCGCCATGGCCACCCACAAGAAATGGCGGAAAACCTATTTCTCGACGCCGTCCACCATTGGTCACGACAGCCATGGGTTCTGGTCTGGCGAATGGGCCAACAAGGGCCGGGCCAAGGCGGATCGGGTCGAATTTGACGTTTCCCATGCCGCCCTGAAGGACGGCGCCGTAGGTCCCGACGACATGTGGCGCCAGATCGTCACCATCGAGGACGCGGAGGCCGGCGGCTGCGACCTGTTCGACATCGCGGCGCTGCGGCGGGAATACAACGACCAGGACTTCGCCAATCTGTTCATGGCGATCTGGGTTGACGACAACGCCAGCTACTTTGGCTTTGACGAGCTGCGCCGCTGCATGGTGGACAGCTGGGAGGTCTGGAAGGACTTCGAGCCCCTGGCTGCGCGCCCGTTCGGCAATCGGGCGGTGTGGATCGGCTACGACCCGGCGAAGTCGGGCGACAATGCCTCGATCGTGGTGGTGGCGCCGCCGCTGGCGGTGGAGACCAGCGGGACCTTCCGCGTGCTGGAGAAGCTGTTCGTCACCGGCTCGGACTGGGAAGACCAAGCTGCGGCCATCCGTGCCCTGTGCAGCCGCTACAACGTCGAGCACATCGGGATCGACAGCACCACCATTGGCCAAGGCGTGTTCCAGCTGGTGCGCCAGTTCTTCCCGGCGGTGCGCGAAATCACCTATTCCGTGGACGTGAAGACCCGGCTGGTGCTGAAGGCCAAGCAGCTGATCAGCAAGCGACGGCTGGAATTCGACGCCGGGTGGTCGGATGTGGCCCTGGCCTTCCTGTCCATCAAGCAGACCGTCACGCCCTCGGGCCGGCAGGCCACCTTTGCCGCCGGGCGGTCCAAGGAAACAGGCCATGCCGATGTGGCGTGGGCGATCATGCACGCCTTGGACAAGCTGGATTTCATCGATTTTGATCACGCCCCCGGCAAGGTCGGCGGCGGTTTCGTGGAGATTTACTAAGATGACGAGCAAGCCTTCGTCCATTGAGGCCTTCACCTTCGGCGACCCGGTGCCGGTGCTGGATAGCCGCGATTTCATGGGCTATTTCCATTCCGCGTGGAATGGCCGCTGGTATGAGCCGCCGGTCAGCTTCGACGGTCTGGCCAAGGCGTTGCCCGCCAACCCGCACCACCAGAGCGCCATCAACTACAAGGCCAACCTGCTGGCCCATTATTTCCGGCCGCACAAGCTGCTGTCTCGGTTCGACTTCAAGCGGCTGGCGCTGGATTATCTGGTGTTCGGCAATGGATTCCTTGAGGCGCGGCGCTCGCGGATCGGCACCACCATGGCGCTGAAGCCTACTCTGGCCCGCTGGACCCGGGTCAAAAAGGGCGGCGACGTCATGATGCTGATCGACGGCCAGGAACATGACTTCGAGCCCGGCACCGTGCTGCAGATCCTGGAGCCCGACATCAACCAGGAAATTTATGGCATGCCGGGCTATACCGGCGCCCTGCAATCGGCCTTCCTGAACGAAGCGGCCACCCTGTTCCGGCGCAAATATTACACGAACGGCAGCCACGCCGGTTTCATCCTGTACATGAGCGACGCCGCCGCCAGCCAGGACGATGTGGACGGCATCCGCAAGGCGCTGAAGGAGTCCAAGGGGCCGGGAAATTTCCGCAACCTGTTCATGTATGCGCCCAACGGCAAGAAGGACGGCATCCAGCTGATCCCCATCTCGGAGGTCACCGCCAAGGACGAGTTCTTCAACATGAAGAACGTCACCCGCGATGACGTGCTGTGCTCGCACCGTGTCCCGCCCCAGCTGGTGGGCATCGTGCCAAGCAATGCCGGCGGCTTCGGCTCGGTCCCGGCGGCGGCTGAAGGGTTCTTCCGCAACGAGATCATGCCGCTTCAGACCGCGTTCGCCGTGGTCAATGAATGGTGCGGCGCCGACGTGGTGGTCTTCGACGACTACCGGCCAGTCACCGCCGCCTGATCAAGCATCCTCCCACCTAGGCCGCGCCCCCCACCCACGGGGCCGCGGCCATTTTTTTGCCCGTGAAACAGGCCCCGTGAAAACCGCCAACAATCCGCAGTCTCCCCCCGCCACGCCTGCGCTGCAAATCGACCTCGTTTTTTGCACTGCAGAGGCCCATCCGAAGCGGCGGGCAGGAAGCGGGTGAGGGATGTTATGCGCGCCCGGGTGTCTCTGCGGAATTTTGCGCTGATCCTGCATCAACTCACCAGGGGGATTAGGCCAATCAGCCTCAGCAAAGATTTTCGATAGGGGGCACCATCGGAAAACGGTAATGCCGGTTATACCTGATTATAGCGTGTCGTAAGTTGTTGATGTATATGGCAAAAAACATAACCTCCATAAGGTAATATATAGTAATTTATTCCCGGCGAATTGGTTATGTTGTTGAATTGCTTATGTTTTTGATGTGGGCGATGTGACTGTATATATTGGTAATTTGATAACTCTTTCATTACTTATATATTACCTTGTCGCGGCGTCAAATTTCCGCGCTTTCCCAATGGCTTGCACGCTTTGAGGCTGGTTGATTACCTACATTACCGTTTTCCGGTGGTCGCGGTTTTTAGTGCGCATTCGTGTACGCGCGTTAAGGCGCATGGTGCGCGCTGGCTCTCATACCAAGCGAGCACTAAAGCGGTGGGACACATTTGCCGGAAAGCATAATGACGGGATGGGAAACAAGAGTGTCCCACCCCGACCTAACTGTTTGATATGGCTGGCTGGATGGCCCCCGGTCCCGGGCACCACTTTAAACCCCTGAAAGGTAATCCCTTTCGGGGGTTTTCCATTTGGGGCAAGTTATTCAGGCAGTTGCTGGCGATTTTTGGTGCCGGAAGTGATGTGCGACACCCGGAAACATGCTTGGCACCATAATACTTGGCCGATGACATCCGTTAGGAGCCGGTAATCGGGGCTGCCACAGGCAGGGCAAGCCATCCCGCCTTGCGGATGCGGGTCAATATGCATACGCAGATCGCCGACGATCCATCTCCTTTCACCGGGCGTCCGGATCACCCAGCCCTGGCCTGCAAGAATGGACAGGGCCTCGCGGATCGGCGTGCGCGACATGTTGTAGCGCTGCGCAAGAGCGCCTTCCCCCAGCCGCGTTCCAGCAAGAAATACCCCTTTGAGCAAATCCGCCTTCAATTGCCGAAGGGCGATGTCCGTTTGCTTCAGCATGTCTGGTTACCAACGGCGGGCATCGCGGGCCATTGGCGCTTGGGGGTTAGTGTGCGCCATTGGCAAGCTCCCAGAACCCGGGGCGATCAAGATGGCCTTCCGGCCGCACGGTGATGTAGGGGTCGCTGTCCTTGGTGATTGCGCTGGGATCGGGGGGCAATTCACCGAACATTGCGATCACTGCCTTGTCGCCGCAGCTGAAGCTTGCGCCATCTAAAGGGGTGATGTGTCCGCGGCCGATCTTTTGCCAGAACGGAACCAGCTCTTCGAGGGCATGGCCATAGATACGGCGGAAGCCTTTCTTCAGGCAGAAGTCGATGGCGTAATCGCCCAGTTCGAAGGCGACGCCTTTGCGGCCATAGCGCTTTTGCCGGAAATGGGGAAGAACGGCCAAACGTTCGACCTTAACAAAATCCCCAAAATAACGGATGCGCAGTGTCCCCGCTGACTCGCCCCCCACTTTGGCAAGGAGGTGAGTGCAGGTAAAGTCGTTTCCGTCCCACTCTTCCTTGAATGACCAACCCTTCTCACCAACGTATACAGCACTGCGAATGGCAATGGCTTGAACCATTTCATCGAAGCCACTTGCAATGGCAACTTGTATTTGTGCGTTTTGCATATTGCACCCCTGTTCTGTTAAGTGGAGTGTATGCAAGCGCCTCGTAGTTTTTATAACTCATATTTATAACTTAGGTGATAAATGAGCTTATCACCTCAATCTTTGCAAGGAGGTGGCTTCATGCTTAAAAACTGGGAGTTGATGCATGTCCTACTGGTGGTCGCACGGTCAGGCACGCTACGCCAAGCGGCGACCGTTCTTCCTTACACTCAGCCGACGCTAGGGAAAAAAATTACCCAACTAGAGAGGGATTTTGATGCGAAGCTGTTTTATCGCACCAAGGCGGGAATGACTTTAACGCCGGCCGGAGAAAGACTCGTCCTCATGGCCGAGGAGATGGAGCGCATGGTCAATCGCGCCTCGGTCCATATTGAAAAAAGGGATGCGCTTAGCGGCAAGCTGCGTCTTGCCATGAGCGATGGCATGGCTGGGTATTGGCTTGCACCGCGGCTGCGGCGATACCACCGTGATCACCCTTATGTCACTTTGGACGTTCAGATTCTCGACTCTGGCGGCGTGGCTGACTTATCGCGGCGCGAGGCCGATATTACGGTCATGTACGCCTATCCATCCGACCCCGATGTGGTGGTGCTGCAAAAATCGAATCTGATTCTCGCTCCCACGTGCACTCGTGGGTTTGTCGAGGATTGGGGCGTGCCCAATTCTATCGAGGACG
The DNA here is from genome assembly GCA_014379805.1 of Rhodospirillales bacterium. Classification (GTDB taxonomy): domain Bacteria; phylum Pseudomonadota; class Alphaproteobacteria; order Rhodospirillales; family Magnetospirillaceae; genus Magnetospirillum. Next base: position 40,006 of record JACMLB010000224.1, read on the forward strand.
TGCTTCGCTTTCCGGTGTGCGCCCATACAATGCACTACCGCAAGGAAGGTAATATGCGGCTGTGGGCGGAGATGCTGGAGCGCCATCCGATGGTCATCTACCGCACCGGTTCATCCATGGTTCTGGGAAATGTGGTGCGCATGGGAATTGGTTTGTCGCTCCAACCGCTTGGCGTGGTCGAGCGGGAGGGCGACGACGCGGTCACCCTTGACCTTGGCTATCGGTCCGAATTGCCCTTCTATCTCGTGTGCCATAAGGACGTGAAGGATGTCCCCGAAGTTCGGGAAATGCTCCGCTACTTGACGAACGCTTTGTTCCGCGATGACGGCTTGGGCAGTCCAGCCAAGGGGGCTGATCTGGTTAGCGGTTGAGGTTCAATCGCTCAGCATCAATGGGCAGAGTGTCAGCCCGCTAATCCGCTCTAACTCCTGGACTAGCTGCAACGTTTGGAGCCAGTTCAGTCCTCGTTCGTTAGCGCGCTGAACGGCCGCCAGCAACAGGTCAGAAGGGTCGCGCTGGCCCTGGGACAGCAATTCTCCGACCAGAGCATGGATTGCCTCGCTCGCCAATTCGGCGCCCCGCTAATTGTATACAAATACCCTTTCGCCGTTTTGCCACGCCCTGCGTTATCGCGCAAAGGTTTATATTGTCATTTTGGCGACCACCAATGGATGGGGTGTGACTTCGCAGATGCACATCCATAAACGTTCTCTCCCCGCCCCCGCACCTTGACATCTAACGGGAATGTTGATAGACACCATGGCTCAATTGGTGTGCCGATGGTTCGGTTCCTCCCCTCGGCGCCATTCTAAACCCCTGGAAGGTAACGCCTTCTGGGGGTTTTCCATTTGTGGCCGCGCGGCCTCACGACACGGCTTCCCCTTGCGGGGTTGGCTTCCAATATGGAGTTAAGGGGCGTGCCGTCCCGGCCGGTTTAACCGATCACGGAGTGTGTATGCAAAAGGTTGATAAGCGCAGCAAGACCAAGGCCGTTGCCGGTTTTGGCGAGCGCATGAACTCTGCCGCCGAAGCCAAGAAGGCGTTGCTGGAGAAGTTCAAGGCCAACAAGGTGGACGTCAACGATCCGGCTTTCCTGGAGCAGCAGGCTGCCCGTCAGGCCGCCGCCGCCGCCCGTGCCGAACGCGATGCCCAGCGCAAGGCCGAGAAGGATGCCGCCAAGGCTCAGCAGATCGCCGACCGTAAGGCCGCGCAGGAAGCTGCCGAGGCTCAGGTCATCGCCGATGAAGCCGCCCAGGAAGCCGCCAAGATTGCGGACGCTGAAGCGCAGATCGCCTTGGCCGTCCAGCAGAAGGCCGCCCGCGACGCCCGCTATGCCGCCCGCAAGGCGCGCAAGTGACCGGAAGGGGTTAAAGATGAGCGACGGGAGCGATGTGAGCGATGATCCTGGCGACGACAACGTCGTGCGGGTTCATTTCGGCAAGAATGCCAGTGTGGTCTGCGCGCTAGAGCAGATGCTGGCCCTGGCTAAGGCCGGCACGCTCACCGGTCTGGTCGCCATCGGTATCGACAATGGCGAAATCATCTCGGGCTGGGCCGGCGACACGCCACCCTACCAGACCATTGGCGCGCTGCGCGTACTGGAACACGAGTTCCTGCGCGAGATGCTGGACGAGTGAGGTTGCCACCTGCCTGAAAGCAAACGAGCCCCGATTGGGGCTCGTTGTCGTTTGGGGCTAGGGCGCCTCAGCCAGCCTTGCGCAGGCGGACGATGACGTCGATGCCGGCGACTTCCATGCCGGGCGGCGGGGCGGGCAGGTTATCGACATGCGGCTGCGGGCCGGGAATGTCGTGGACGCGGCCCGTGGCGACTTCATAGAAATGGTGGTGGTCGGTGGTGTTGGTGCAGAACCAGCTGCGGTCGCCCACGGCCACATGCTTGACCAGGTTGCCGCTGGCGAATTCGTGCAGCGTGTTATAGACCGTGGCCAAGGATAGCCGCACGCCCGAGGTCAGTGCTTCCTGGTACAGGCTGTCGGGGGTGAGGTGGCGATGGCCGCCATCTCGGATCAGGCGCAGGATCGTCAGGCGTTGGCGGGTGGGCCGGATCTGTGCTGCTCTCAGCACCGCCTCGTCATTGCAATGCACGGGATTCCCCCTCTGCCGGCCCAGGGCCAACGCATTTTAAACTCACTCTAGTATATACGCGCATTTGTATAGGGCATCCACTCTAGATGTGCTCGCCGGGTTTTGCCGTGCCATAGGCCCGCACCATGGCTGATGCGGCAGTGTCCCAGCACTCGGCATGCTCGACTCGGACGCAAAGCAGGGCCAGATCGGGGTCGTCGGGGCCGCGCGGAAACCATTTGGACAAGGCATCGCTCCACAATTGGCGGATTTTGTCGCCGTCGCGCAACAGTTCGGCCCAGCCGGAAACCGAGACATAGGTTTGCCGCGCGGGCTCGGCATAGGACAGATTGACCTGATGGTTCTGCTGCACCTCGCCGGCCTTGTGGCTGCCGGCGCGGGTGAACAGCCATAGCTCGCCGTCGAATTGCTGCTGATGCGCCACCATGGGCCGCGACCGCAAGGTCCCGTCAGTGTCCTGGGTGGTCAGCATGGTGATCGGAATGTCTTGGATCAGGCGCCAGAAATTGTCCTCCATGGCCGCGTCCTCCGTTGTTGTCCAAGGGTATAACAACCTTCCGGATAGGTCGGTTCCGGCGTGGGGAAACTGCAAACAAACCGTCACTGGTCTGCCGGTGCTTGGTCCGCATACAGTGGCGCCACCTGAAGGAGGTTCCCATGTCCGACCACGGTAAAGCCGCTAGCCAATGCCCCAAATGCTCCTATTGGGAACGCGGCTTGTGCCATCACGGCATGTCCGCCGAGCAGGACCACGGACGGGCCAAGCGCTGCCTGTTCTTCACCCGCGACGCCAGCGCCTTCGGCTTCTTCGTCAAGGAATGGCGCTGACGGCCTAATGCCGGGTGGCGGGGGCGCCCATGGCCATGCCAGCCATGCTGCGCAACAAGGTAAGGTCGCGGCGCAGGCGTTCCATATCATGGCTGCGCCATAGCTCGCCAAAGCTGCCGCGCGCCGCACAGCTTTCGCACGGGGATTGGCGCCGGCTCAACTCGTCCGCATGGGCGGCGATCATGGCGTCCAGATGGCAGCGCCGCTCGCCCGCTTCCACCAGATCCAGGAAGGCCAGCTTCATGCGCAGCCCCACTTGGCCAAAGACCGAGGCCGGGCGGCCAATGGGTTGAGCCAGCAGCAGCGACAGCGTCTCGTGCCCGCGCACGCTCAGGGTCATGGGCTTGTCTTGGCTCGAGGTGGTGAGGTGGCCGCCCCGGATCATTTCCTCGACGCTGGCGGTGACCAGTTCGCCCACCGGCAGCCATTGTCCGGTGGTGATGACGTCGATGGCGTGGCAGATGTCCTCAAGCGTGGCGGGACCGCGTGCCACCGTGCCCAGCGCCGCCAGCCAAATGAAGTCGCGGGCGCCCATCTCGCGTGTGCAGAGTTTGGTGTCCAGCCGTTCCATGAAGCCCATAATTGCCCCCCCCCGCCATGAGAATGCGAGTGATTCGCATCAATGGGAGAATGCCATTTGGCGGGAATAAATCAAGCTGTCTGTTTGTGCTGCTGTCGGGGGCCGCTCGGCAACCCACGCAATTCACACAAAATTGCGCACATTTACCGGTTGAATGCGGGGGTGGGGGCGGCGTATGTTCCGCACTATCCTAAAGCATAAGAAATTGGGAGCGTCCCATGCCCGCCCTCGGGCCAAATGACCTGACGACCGGCGTTCGCGAAATCGACGCCTATACGGAAGGTTTGTGCTTTTTGATGGAGCGCATCTTCGATCCGCTGGTGGAATGCCGGCGCAGCGAAGGGCCGTGCGATCACACTCGCTGCACCCGTATCGAAGCCATCGTTAAATACATGGTGCGCGGCTTCGACAGGCAGGACCGCTTGATGGCTGAAGCCGTCTATCCCGCCGAAAGCGAGCACCGCCGCGATCACGACGCCTTGATCGACCGGTTGCGCTCCATGCAATCGGCTCACCTTTGTGCCGACCGCGATCGCCATGTGGTGCGTGACATGGTGAGTTCGTGGGCCATCGGCCACAACAGCCATTGTGACGCGCCATTGGGCCGCTGGGCGGTCACCCGCCGCGTCCTCGCACCGGCATCGCCCCGGCCATAGCGGTGACGGCCCCCAGGGACGGGGGCCGCCTTAGCGCCCCTTAACGGTCCATGGTCCCCGAACCAGGGCTGCTTGAGCCCGAACTGCCGGACGAACCCGAGTTTCCGCGCTCGGACGGATAGGTCATGCTGCCCGACGCGCCCGGTCCGGCGGATGAGTTGTCCTGATTCGGCAACTCCGCCGTCTGGCATTCCGGCCGGATGTCATTGGGTGCGCAATCGGTGGGGGTCTGGGTGCTCAATCCGGGCGACAACTGCGTGCCCATGGATTCCGACGAGGTCGAGCCGGGACTGGTGGCAGGGCCCTGATTCTGAAGGGTCGAACTGGAGCCCGAATTATATTGGTCGCTGGGCGACACGCTTTGGGCCATGACGGGCGAAGCGAGCAAAGCCACCATGGCGGCAGCGGTGAGCAGGCGGATCATGCGCATCTCCTTTTCTTGGCGAGGCCGTCTCGGGGCCTAGCCCATGGAAACAGGTGGCATGCCGACCGGTTCACATTCCCTCCCTAAAGGAACCACGTAATTCATCCCTTCGGGGGAAAGCCCCTTACTGGCTGGGGGCTTGACCAACGTTAAAGCTGGCCTGGGTCGCGGGCGATAGGTTGACCAGGAAGGTGGGGATTGTCCCCGAGGAGCGACCATGTCCGAGACCCTGACGAAGGCCGCGGCCCGTAATATCTTTTACGGCGGCACGGCATTTTTCTTCGTGGTGTTCGTTGCCTTGACCGCGCACAGCGTGTCTACGGCCAACGACATCGCCAAGGCCAACCCGGTCACCGCGTCGGTGGCCGCCGGCAAGCATGTGTGGGAAAAGAACGCCTGCATCGACTGTCACACCCTGATGGGTGAAGGCGCCTATTACGCCCCCGAATTGGGCAATGTCTGGGTGCGCTTCGGCGGCCGGGAAGACGCCAGCGGCGCCCGCGAGGCGCTGAAGGCCTGGATGAAGGGCCAGCCCTCGGGCATTGAAGGCCGTCGCCAGATGCCTCAGTTCAACCTGACCGAAACCCAGTTGAACGATCTTGTCGACTTCCTGAAATGGACCAGCGAAGTCGACACCCAGAATTGGCCGCCCAAGGTCAGCGGCTAACAGGGAAGATGAAGCCATGAAATACGAATCGCAAAAAGTAGCGCTGTACTACTTTGCCGGCGCACTTGCCCTGTTTGTCGCGCAAATCCTGTTTGGCACCATCCTTGGCACCATCGTGGTGATGCCGAACTTCCTGTCCGAATTGCTGCCGTTCAACATCGCCCGCATGATCCACACCAATGCGTTGATCGTGTGGCTGCTGATGGGCTTCTTCGGCTGCGCCTATTACCTGATCCCGGAAGAATCCGAGACCGAGCTCTACAGCCCCAAACTGGCCATCATCCAGTTCTGGCTGTTCCTGTTCGGCGCCGCTGCCGCCGTGGTGGGCTATCTGTTCCACATCCATGAAGGCCGCGAGTTCCTGGAACAGCCCTTGTGGATCAAGCTGGTCATCGTGGTGGTCGCGCTGATGTTCCTGTTCAACGTCACCATGACGGTGTTAAAGGGTCGCAAGACCGCCATCACCAACGTGCTGCTGTTGGGCCTGTGGGGCATCGCCGTCTTCTTCCTGTTCTCGCTGTACAACCCTGACAACCTGATCCTCGACAAGATGTTCTGGTGGTGGGTCGTCCATCTGTGGGTCGAAGGCGTGTGGGAATTGGTCATGGCATCCGTGCTGGCCTTCCTGATGATCAAGCTGACCGGCGTTGACCGCGAAGTGGTGGAAAAGTGGCTGTACGTCATCATCGGCATGGCGCTGTTCAGCGGCATTCTGGGTACCGGCCACCATTACTACTGGATCGGCACCCCGGGTTACTGGCAGTGGATCGGCTCGGTCTTCTCGACCCTGGAAGTCGCTCCGTTCTTCGCCATGGTGGTGTTCACCTTCTACATGGTGTGGAAGGGCGGCCGTAATCATCCCAACAAGGCAGCGTTGCTGTGGTCGTTGGGCTGCTCGGTCTTCGCCTTCTTCGGTGCCGGCGTGTGGGGCTTCCTGCACACCCTGGCTCCCATCAACTACTACACCCATGGCACTCAGATCACTGCGGCCCACGGTCACCTGGCGTTCTACGGCGCCTATGTGATGGTGAATTTGGCCATGATGACCTACGCCATGCCCATGCTGCTGAAGCGTGAGCCGTACAACCAGACCCTCAACATGTGGGGTTTCTGGATCACCTCGTCGGCGGTGGCGTTCATGACCTTCGCGCTCACCTTTGCCGGTGTGGTGCAAACCCATCTGCAGCGCGTGATGGGCATGAACTTCATGGAAGTGCAGGAGCAGTTGGGCCTGTTCTACTGGTTCCGTCTGGGTGCCGGTCTGGTCACGCTGGTTGGCGTCATCCTGATCGTGTGGTCCCTGGTGGTGCCGGGCAAGGCCAAGGCCGCTGTCCGCGCTGGTTACCAGCCGGCTGAGTAGCTGAGTTCGGGGCGGCTGCATTGAACACGCAGCCGCCCCATTTTTATTCCCAAGGTGCCCCCATGAATGCGATCCCGTTCTATCTGCCGGTCGGAAACGAATGCCGGCTGTTCGAGTTGGCCTTTACCCACAAGCTGCCCTTGCTGCTGAAGGGGCCGACCGGTTGCGGCAAGACCCGTTTCGTCGCCCATATGGCGGCCAAGATGGGGCGCCCGCTTTATACCGTGTCCTGCCATGACGACCTGACCGCCTCGGATTTGACCGGCCGCTATCTGCTGAAAGGCGGCGATACCGTGTGGACCGACGGCCCGCTGACCCAGGCCGTGCGCGCAGGCGGCATCGCTTATCTGGACGAGGTGGTGGAAGCCCGTAAGGACGTCACCGTGGTGCTGCACCCCTTGACCGACGACCGCCGCATGCTGCCGCTGGATCGCACCGGCGAGCTGCTGGAGGCCCCCGACGATTTCATGCTGGTGGTGTCCTATAACCCCGGCTACCAGAATGTGATGAAGCAGCTCAAGCCCTCGACCCGCCAGCGCTTCGTCGCCATCGAATTCGACTTCCCGCCGCCCGATGTGGAGCGCGAAGTGGTCGCCACTGAATCAGGTCTGCCCGAAGCCAAGGTCCATTCTCTGGTTATGCTGGCGGCACGGTTGCGCGCGCTGAAGGGCGTTGATCTGGAAGAAGGCGTGTCCACCCGCCTGTTGGTCTATTGCGCCACCCTGATCCAGGCGGGCATGCCCATCCGCGACGCCGTCCAAGCCGCCATGATCGAGCCGTTGACCGACGATCACGACGTCAAGAAGGGGTTGGATGAAGTGGTGATGGCGGTGTTCGGCTAGGGTAGGGGCGTCGCCATGTCTTTTCTTGAATTCCTTGAACTGGAAGAACGGGTCGGTAGCTTCTGGCACCGACTGGTGGGCGAAAAGCATTCGTGGCCCCGTCATCCCCAGGCGGCGGTGTCGCTGGACCAAGTGCGCGCTCAGTTAGCGGTGTTCTTTCGCGGCCTGGGCGGTGATCGCGGCATCGCCATCACGGCGGCCAGCTTACGCAGCTCCACCCATCGCCTGACCTGGAAGCAGCGGGTGGGCATGGAAGACGAGCGGATGGTGGTGTCCAGCCGCGACGAGGTGTCGTTGTCGCTGCCCGACATGCTGGACCACTTCCCCAAGGCCGGGCTGAACCGCGACCTTTATTTCTGGCTGGCGGCGTTCTTTGCCCAATTGGAACCGGCGGGCGAGCCCGTGGATGATCCGTTGCGCGCCGATCTGGCTTTCCTGGCCCGCGCCCGCCGCGCGTCGGACGCGGTATTTGAGGCCTTCCCCGGATTGGTGCGCCGCCATGCTGCCCTGGCCGCCGCGTTGTTGGCTCAGCGCCCCAAGCGCCCGGTCTCCGGCGTTGAGGCTCAGGTCGAGGCCATGGTGGTGGACATGCTGGGCGGACCTGCCGCCCCGGCCATGGATTTGTCTCAAACCCGTGCTCCCATTGATTACAAGCCGTTCCTGCCGGTGCCGTTGTGGGGCGAGGCGCTGCACCGTGATCCTGAGGTCCGCTCCGATGAGGATGTGACCTCCGAAGCCGGCGGTAAGAAAGAGGAGCAGGATTCCGAGGACAAGCGCCGCCGCGCCGAGCGTAAGCGTCAGGACAATGCCGACCGCAACGACCCGTTGATGCTCAACCGTTTCGAAAAGATGCTGTCCTTCGCCGATATGGTGAACGTCAACCGCGCCGCCGACGATCCCGACGAGGAAGAGGCCAAGAAGGCCGCCGACGAGATGGACAAGATCACCATCTCGCAGCACGGCAAGAAGGCGGCGACCAAGCTGAAATTCGACCTGGATTTGCCGCCCGAGGCCATGGATGCCTCGCGCCTGTCCGGCACCCATCTTTACCCGGAATGGGACCACCGCGCCGCCTGTTACCACAAGGACCATTGCTCGGTGCTGGTGGGCATGGCGCCGGAAGAGGGCGAGAACTGGGTTCCCGACGAGCAGGCCAAGCGCCGAATCCGCGACGTCAAACGCCAGTTCGAGGCCCTGCGCACCAAGGCGCTGATCCTGCGCGCCCAGGTGGACGGCTCGGAGCTGGATACTGAGGCGGTGGTGCGGGCGCGCTCTGATCTGGCGGCGTCGGGACAATGCTCCGACCGGGTCTACATGCAGCGCCGGCCCATGGAACGTGATCTGGCCGTGGCGGTGCTGGTGGATTCGTCGCTCTCCACCGATTCCTGGATTGAAGACCGCCGGGTGCTGGACGTGGAAAAAGAAGCCCTGGCGGTGTTCAGCCACGGCCTAGCCGCCTGCGGTGATCCCTTCGCCATTTACGGCTTCACCTCACGCAAGCGCGCCTGGGTCAAGGTCGATACCCTGAAGGATTTCGACGAGCCCCTGGGCGAGCGGGTGATGAGACGCATCGGCGCCATGAAGCCGGGTTACTACACCCGCATGGGCGCCGCCATCCGCCACGCCGCCAAGCAATTGGAAGACCGCCCCAACCGTCACCGCCTGCTGCTGGTCATCACCGACGGCAAGCCCAATGACGTGGATCATTACGAAGGCCGTTACGGCATCGAGGACACCCGTAAAGCCGTGCAGGAAGCCCGCGCCAAGGGGCTAACGGTGTTCGGCATCACCATCGACAAAAAGGCGCAGACCTATTTCCCGCATGTGTTCGGACGCGGCAGTTTCGCCATCGTCCATCATCTGGCGCAGCTTAGCGCGGCGCTGCCCCGTATTTACCGGCATCTGGCGGGGTAGGGGGCTAGCCGGCGAACACTTTTTCGTAAAGGCTGAGCAGGATTTCAAACACGATCAGTCCGACGATGTACCATTCGACCCGCAGGGACCGGCTGGTATGCACCAGATCCAGCAAGGTTTCAGCGGTGTCGCTGATGACTTCCAGCTTGTTGTCCAGCGCGCGGGAGCGTTCGCGGATTTCATATTCCCGCTCCAACCGTCCGAACAGCCCTTCCAGTTCGGGGGAATTCCACAGCACCTCGGGCTTTTCCAGCACGCCGGCGCGGCCCACCATGCGGTGCTGGGTCAGCAGCACGTCGCCGATATGCGACAGCAAGTCGCCCACTTTGAAATTGCGGCTTTTGCGGTTCTTCAGGCGTCGGGCCAGGGGTTCGACGCGGTCGAACACATTGGCGACTCTGATTTCGAAATAGTCGAGCATGACGTCCTTGGCCAGAACGTCGGCAATGATCTGCATGCGCTCGGGCGTCAGTTCGGCCAGGACGATGTTGCCGTCGGGGTCGATATGTTCGGTGCCGCCCGAGCCGATGTCCACATGGGCCTGATCGTACCCGGGCTGGGGCAGTGGGTCGGTGACCAGCCGCGATAGATCGGCCAGACAATGGGCCTCTTCCTCGGCGCTGACGTCGAACAGGACCGTGACCCCATAGCGGAACAGCACGGCATAGCCGTTGCGGCCCATGCGCACGGTCAGGGGCGTGGTGGCCAGGGCCTGCTTTTGCTCGTAGCCACGAATGTCCAGGCGCTCTCCCAGCAGGAAAGCGCGGACGATGATAGAGCGGTGACCGGAAATTAGGTCGCCAGCTTGAGAGGGTTGATCGAAGGTCATGATGGCCGATGGTTGCGCGATTGCCGGCCTAAATCAAGTGAACCCTATTCAGCCGCCATGCAAAGAGGCGTATTTAGGCACCGCTTCAGTGCCGCAGCCGCTTCGTTGATGGCGGCGTTGGCTGGCGGCAGATGGGTGCTCATCTGCATGAAGGAATGGGGGACGCCGGAATAGACCGACAGGGTGTGCGGCACGCGAGCCTCGGCCAAGCGGTCGGCCAAGCCCACGCTGTCATCCTTCAGGCAGTCAAGCCCGGCGGCGATCACCAATTGCGGCGGCAGGCCTTGCAGATCGGCCCACAGCGGCGCGGCCAGTGGATTGTCGCGCTGGGCGTGGTCGGCCACATATTGCGACCAGAACCAATCCACCCGCGAACTGGTCAGGCCGAATCCGCCATTGCCATAGGCGCGGTGGGACGGGCTGGTCAGATCGGCGGAGAACATGCCGTACAGCAGCAGCCCGAAGCAGGGCAGGGCGGCACGGGCGTCTCGTAGGGCCAAGGTGGCGGCCAGCGCCAGATTGGCCCCGGCGGAATCGCCGCCCACGGCAAGGCGGTCGCCGTCCAGGCCGAAACGCGCCCCCTCGGCACAGGCCCAGGCGATGGCCGCCAGGGCTTCGTCCAATTGGCCGGGGAAGCGCAACTCGGGCGCCAGGGTGTAGCTGACGCCGACCACCGCCGCGCCCGAGCGCAAGGCCAGCAGCCGCATGAGCCGTTCGTGGGTATCCACGCCGTTCAGGGCGAAGCCGCCGCCATGGAAATAAATCAGTACCGGCACATGGGTGCGCCGGCTGTCGGGATAAAAAATCTTCAACGCCACCGGAGTGCCGCGCGGCGAGACGGTGTGCGCAACGGCAACCCGGTCCACATGCGGCAGCGGATGATTCCACAAGCCCTGATACGCGCGGGCGGAGATGCGGGCTTGATCCAGCGTCTGGGTCAGTGGATCGGCTGGCATGACCCCGGCCGCACGCGCGACGGCGGCGATGGCGGCCAGATGCGGGTGGGTGGCGGACATGGGCGGATCTCCTTGAAATTCGGTGTAGGATAATTCACACAAAACGCCGCGTCAACAGCATTTACACAGTCTAGTAGTCTTGTGGGTTGTTCATCTTTCCAAGTGCTGATGATTAAGCCTCCAAATGTTTGATTTTTGCCGCAGGGATAGGCATCCTCTGGCAGGGATTCTCAGACCTGCCAGCGGTCCATCATGGGCGCGCCGACTTCACGGGAATTTCGTGCCGTCTTCAGGCACTCGGGGAATACATTTGCGAAGCGGGGGCCGCCTTCGACGATGTCAGTGCTGATGCGGCCCAAGACAAACGCTTTTCCATAAAGCGCAAAGAACGGGGCGTTCATGGGCGACACGACGATCATGCGGGGCGAGGTTGAGGAGCCGAGCTTGAGCGCCCTCACGGCGACGGACACCAAACCAGTCGAACCGCCGCCCGTGCCACCGCGTCTGGTGGCCGAATTGCCTGATCCGGTGCCCGCCAAATTCACCGGCAAAGCGGTCGGGGTTTTGCATCTGGGCGGCTTGGCCGCCACCCTGGCCTGGCTGGCGTTCTGCGCCTTCTACGTCACCACCAGCATCGGCTGGGACAACGTCATGGTGTTGCAGCCCCAGGAATTGGGCGGCCTCGCCGGTGCGGCCTTTGTCCCGGTGGCCTTCCTGTGGCTGATCATGGCCTGGTTCGACCGTGGCCGCGCCGTGCGCGCTATCGCCGATCAACTGACCGCCCAACTGTCGCAGCTGACCTATCCGGCTGAGGGCGCCGAGTCCCGCGTCAAGGCGGTGTCCGAATCCTTGCGCAGCCAGACCCGCGAATTGTCCGACGTGTCGGCCACCGCTTTGGCCGAGGCCGAAGGCATGCGCGCCGCCATGGCCGCGCAGATTGAGGCCATGTCCGGTTTGGTTGGCCGCATCGGCGGCGAGGCCAAGGGAGCGCTCGACGCCCTGCGCGGTGAAGTGGATCGCCTGACCCATGCCGCCGATTCCGCCACCGCGCGGTCCCGTGAGGTCGAGCATCTGCTGCGCCTGCAGACCCAGGAAATGACCGCCGTGACCGACGGTGCCGCCGTAAAGGTGCGCGAGTTCGGCGACATCATCCATAAGCAGATGGAAGCTATCGACGAAAGCTCGGCCCGCGCAGCCCAGCGCGCCGAAGGTTTGTCGGGTCACATTCAGAAGCAGGCCGATATCCTGGACCGCGTCTCGCGCGCCGCCATCGAGCGCGCCGAGCAGGTGGGTAACGTCTTTACCGCTCAATCGGCGCTGTTGGAGAAAGCCACCGAAAAGGCCGGTACCCGCACCGAGGACGTCGCCACCACCCTGTCCAACCGGTTGGACTCCCTGGACGCGCTGTTCGTGCGCCAGAACAACGACCTCGACCGTTCCGCCGAGCGTCTGAGCGAGCAGACCGCGCGTATTTCCACCTCGCTGGCGCAGGAGGCCACTGGCCTCGACCAGATCACTGACCGCGTGCTGTCGCGCATCAAGATCGTGGAAGAAGCCCTGTCGGTGCAGTCGCGTGAGGTCTCTTCGGCTTCGGATCAGGCCATGAACCGCTTCCGCGAAATGGAAGACGTGCTCAGCCGCCATTGTGATCATCTGAAGACCGCCGCCGCCGACGCCAATGTTCAGTTGACCCAGGTGGGCGAGGGACTGGTGCAGCGCAAGGACGAGGTGGATTCGTCGGTGGAACGCGCCGTCGCCCGCGTCCGCGAAGTGGGCGAGGCCTTCCAGGGCCAGACCCGCGCCCTGTCCGCCGCATCCGACCAGATGCAGGTGCGGTCGCGCGAAGTGTCCGAGACCGTGCGCCTGCATATCGAGGATTTGGGCAAGGGTGCCGAAAAGGCGGCGGCTCAGGCCGAGAACATCCGCCAGAGCCTACGCAAGCAGGCGGACGAACTGGCCGACGCCGCCAATGTGGTGTCCACCCAGTCGCGCCTGTCGGAAGCTTCGCTGAACCAGCAGTCGCGCCATCTGGTGACCACGTCCGATCAGGTCATGGCCAAGGTCAAGACCATCGCCGACACTTTGCGCCAGAACACAAATGATCTGATCGCCATGTCGTCGCGCGTGGGCGTCGAGTTGGAAGCGGTGGGCGAGGGGCTGCGTCAGCGCACCACCGAAGTGGGCGTGGCCGCCACCAAGGCCATGGCCGATACCACCGGCATCACCGATATGCTGGAGCGTACCAACGACCAGCTGTCCCTGGTGTCGGAACAGTCCTCGGGCCGCATCAAGGGCGTCTCCGAGGCATTGCGTCGCCAGACCGAACAGATGGTGGCCTCGGCCGATCAGGCGCAGGCCAGTGTCGGCGCGGTGGGCGAGACCCTGGGCGATCAGGCCGGCGCCCTGGCCCGTGTGGCCGACGATTCGTCGGAGATGCTCAAGGTGTTCGGCCAAGCCATCGCCAAGCACGCGGTGGAAGTGGGCGACGCCGCCCAGCGGGTGTTCCACAACTCGCAGACTGCCGGCGACGCATTGCGCCAGATCAGCCGCGATTTCGAGGAGACCTCCAGCAAGACCGCCGCTCAGGTTACCGCCGCCGGCGACATGCTGCATGCCGGTATCCGCGAACTGACTCAATCGTCGGAACGCATTACCGCCAATGTGCGCAATGCCGGCGATTCGCTACGTCGTCAGGCGCAGGATCTGCAGGAATCCACCGACCGCACCGGCGCCAAGCTGGAAAGCTCGTTCGAGATGATCCGCCAAAAATCCAACGATCTGGGCATCACCGGCGAGCGTCTGTCCCAGCAGGCGGAAAGCCTCGCCGCCACCTTCTCGCGTCAGGCCGAGGATCTGGTCGGCGCATCGAAGCTGGCAGAAATTCGCGCCGAGCAACTGGCTGAAAGCCGTGCCGCTACCTCGGTGGAGCACTTCCTGCAGAACGCCGCCTTCATCGTCGAGAAGCTGCAATCCCTGTCGGTGGATATCGGGCGCATCTTCTCGGCCAATATCGACGAAAAGGCGTGGCGCGAATTCCACGCCGGCGATCAGAGCGTGTTCGTCCGTAAGATCCTTAAAAATCTCGACAAGCACCAAATCGCAGCTATCAAGAACAAATTCGAGGATGATGGCGACTTCCGCGAATACGTGACCCGTTACCTGTCTGAATTCGAGGCGCTGCTCAATCAGGCCCGTCAGTCGGACTATGCCGATGTGTTGACCGGTACTTTCACTTCGTCCGAGGTGGGCAAGTTGTATCTGGTCATCGCCCGCGCGCTGGGCCGATTGGAGTAGTTTTTTCGCCATCAGAGGCATTGAAGGGCGCCCACCGGGCGCCCTTCTTGTTTGTGGTGACCCGAGTTATCGCGGACACGCCAGGGGGCCCGTTTCCAAACATGATGCGCGCGCAATTAGAATTTTTCGCGAACGCAAAATATATGTTGCAGTGCAACATATGGGCGCCTACCTTTTTGAGGCAGGAACGGAGGCGTAGCCATGTTGATCCGAAAGCTGCTGACCCACGAACGTCCCTTGTTCGTGGCGCACCTCAAGCGATTAACGCCGAGTGACCGGCAATTTCGCTTTGCCCATGCCCATGTATCCGATGACGTCATCGACCGCTACGTGGCGGGCATCGCCATGGACGACCTTATCCTCGGCTGCTTTGCCGATGACCAATTGGCGGGCGCCGCCCATGTTGCCTTCGCCGGCGATCTGGCCGAGGTGGGGGTGTCCGTGGACCCCGACCACCGTGCCCAGGGCATCGGCGCAGAATTGTTCCGGCGGGCATCCCGCTGGGCCCGCAACCGCCATGCCGAACGGCTTTACACTCTTTGTCAGACAGACAACCGGGCCATGATCGCCCTGGCGGTCAAGCTGGGCATGGTCATCCACCGCGAAAGCGGCACGGCGGAGGCCTTCCTGGCCTTGGCTCCGCCCGACCTTCTCACCGTTTCGGACGAGGTGTCCGTGGGCATGAACACGGTGTTCCGCGATTGGGCCGACGTCATGCGCACCTGCCGGGGCGTGTGGTTGCCGACGCGCACCTAATTCACTTGCCCCGCCAATTGTTCGCCCGGTTCCGCCAGCCGGGTCAGCCAGCGGTCGAAGTTGCTGGGTGGTGGTTCCGCGGTGCGAATGGTGCTCCACCGGCCATTGCCGTCGCGGCAGGCGATGCGGCGGCTGGCCTCTTCCTGGCCGGCGGCGGCCAGCACCACCGCATAGGGGCGACACCACTTGCCGCCGATGTCCTGATAGGCGCGGGCCGGAGTGATGGTCGCGGTGGTACCGGTGCCG
The DNA here is from genome assembly GCA_014379805.1 of Rhodospirillales bacterium. Classification (GTDB taxonomy): domain Bacteria; phylum Pseudomonadota; class Alphaproteobacteria; order Rhodospirillales; family Magnetospirillaceae; genus Magnetospirillum. The sequence goes on from JACMLB010000224.1 coordinate 55,464, forward strand.
TGATCGCGCCACGACAGCGGCTGTCCCACCGCATGGTCCTCCAGCGCCTCGCGGCTGGCCCGTTCCAATCCGGCGGTATCCCTGATCCCCAAAGGGCTGGGGTTCCACATCCATGCCCCGGTCGCCAGGGCTAGGGCGGCGGTGGCGGCGATGATCCCCGTCTTGTCTCGATCCTCCATCCTCCCCCTCCCTCGGTGGGTGCCGATACCAGAAGAGCTTAGCCGCTCGGGGATCCGCTCGGGAATTCGGCATCCGTCGTAGTGGTCCGAGCCCTAAGGGAGTAAGACTTTCGGAATTGGGCGAGACGGGCCGGCACGGTTGCATTGGCCTTTCGTTTCGTGGCGGTAACCATATGGAACGCCCATTCGCGCCCGATTTCCGGCACGTGCTGACAAGCGCCCACGCGCCATCCATCTAGGGAGAAGGCAATTCGAGGATGGACCGGCGATGCACGATCACAGCCGCTGCCATGCCTGGCGGGAATTCCTGGAAACCCTGCGGCTCGACAGCGTCAGTCAGTTGGATGTGCTGGCTGCGCCCGACATCCACTATCACGACCCCTTCGTGGATGTTCGCGGCCTCGCCAATGTCAAGCGGGTGTTCGTCAAGATGTTCGACGATCTGGACGCGCCCCGCTTCACCTTCACCCATTGCGCCTGCGACGGCGACACCTGTTTCCTGCGCTGGCATTTCACCTGCCGGCCCAAGACAATCCGCATGGGCCTGCCGTGGATCTGCGACGGCGTCACGGAAATCCGCTTCGACACCGAAGGCCGCGTGCTCGTCCATTTCGAGCATTGGGACGCCGGTGAGCAGGTCTATGAAAAGCTGCCGGTGCTGCGCGCCATCATCCGCACGGTGAAGAAGCGGGTGTCGGGCTGGCGGGGGTAGACGCGGGGAGGGGCGATGGCGTGCACCCCATTAGACGTATGGCTTGGCTTCCATTAGACTGCGCCTGACTTCGTCGCCGGAAAGGGGACCAATGACGACGCTTCTTAACATCCTCCGCGACCAAATGCCGTTGCGGCTGCAAGACTTCGACCCCGCCGCCCGAGCCACCGGGCTGGTCATCGTGGACGAGGTCAACGGCTTCGCCACCGTGGGCGCCGGTGCCTTGGCACCGCCTGTTGCCGACGATCAGGTGACACGCATGGTGGCAGAGACCGATGTCCTGGCCCGCCGTTTCGCCGCCGCCGGCTGGCCCGTGCTGGCCTTTCTGGACAGCCACACTCCCGGCAAGCCCGAGCCGCCCTATCCGCTTCACTGCGAACAAGGCAGCGGCGAGGACGATCTGGTGCCCCAATTGGCATGGCTGGAGACCAGCCCGTCGGCCACCTTGGTGCGCAAGGACTGCATCAACGGCTTCATCGGCGCCATGGACCCGGTCACCGGGCGCAATGCGGTGGTGGATTGGGTCAACGGCCATGGGCTGGGGGCGGTGTTGGTGGTGGGCATCTGCACCGATATTTGTGTCATGGATTTCGTCCTGACCCTGCTGTCGGCGCGCAACCACGGCCTGATGCCCAGCCTGACCGACATCGCCGTGTTCGAACCCGGCTGTGCCACCTATGATCTGCCCAAGAATGTGGCGCTGTCCCTGGGGCTGCCGGAAACCGCCGCCCATCCCAAAGCCTTGACCCACCATGCGGGCCTGTATTTCATGGCCTCTCGGGGGGCGCTGCTCATCTCAAACGTGCTATGATAAGCCCATGAACCTGTTCTTCTACGGCACTTTGATGGACGCGGAAGTCCGCGATCTGGTCTGCGGAAAGACGCTGGATGCAGTGGAACCCGCCATCGCCCAGGGCTTCCGCCGGGTCTTCGTGGCGGGCCGTCACTACCCCATGTTGCTGCCCCACGCCTCGGGCTGGGTCGAGGGCACTCTGGTCACCGGGGTGGACCCGCTGACCGTCCATCGCCTGCAGGTCTATGAGGGCTGGGAGTACTCGTTGCAGCCGCTGAAGGTGCGGGCGTCCTCGGGGCATATGGTCATGGCCCACGTCTTCCTGTGCCCGCCCACCATC
>JACMLB010000225.1 GCA_014379805.1 Rhodospirillales bacterium
CGCGCCCAAGCGGAACAGTTGGCGCTTAAGGTCACGGGCGTGGTCCAACTCCTCCCGCGTGGCCTGATCGGCAGCGTTGGTCACCATCCGGGCGCCGAACCCTGCCCTTTGCACCGCCGCCACCAGATCAGCAGCGGACGCCGTGCCGGGCAGCAGGGTCACGCGGGCGCGTTCGGTGGCAAGATTGACCTCGGCCTTGCTCACGCCGGCCACCTTGCCCAGCACCTTTTCCAACCGGGTGGAGCACGCCGCGCAGGTCATGCCGGTGATGGACAGTTCCACACTGTCCTCGGGCACGGAAAAGCCGGCCTTGGCCACCGCCTTAGCCAATTGCTGCGGCCCAGTGCGGGCGGAGTCGAAACTGACATCCGCCCGTTCCGTGGCCAGGGATACAATAGCCGATTGGACGCCATCCACCTTGCCCAGCACCCGTTCCAAGCGGGTGGAGCACGCGGCGCAGGTCATGCCCTTGACGGGCAGGCTGACGGATTTGGCAACATGGGTCATGACAGAGCCCTCCTTGGGACTCCGTCATAGATAGGCCTTCCAGTCACTGGAAGGTCAAGGGCTCAAGCGGGAACCGCAGCCGCTTCGGCCGCCGAACTTGCCGCCAGCTTCAACACCATGGGCGGCGGGTCGGCGGTGAACAGCGTGCGAGCGTCGCCGTGCAGCCATGCGGCGATCAACGCCTGCTCACGCACTGGAACCGGCACGGTTTCGGCCACCCAGGTGTCGAATATTTCCTTCTCGGCACCAATGCCCTCAGCCAGGGTGGCAACATCCACATTGGCCTCGCGCATGGCTGCGGCCAAACCAAACGCCCACCGTGCGCCTTCTTCGGTGCTGGCGGGAATGATGCTGGAGCCCGCCCGTTGGATCAGCCGGTAGGCATCCGGCGACAGCAGGCCCGAGACGACGCCGACAAAAGCGACGAAGAACGGGTTGAGCGCATCGGAATCCCCCGCCGCCATGGTCAATTGACCGGCCTTCAGCAGCACGAACACCACCAGCGCCATAAGCACGCCCTGGCACGGGCGGATGATGTACCACGCCGGAGACGGGTTCTCCGCCGGGTCGAGGGCCACCTTGGTCATGTGCAGCGCGCTGCCCAAGGCACCCAGCACCAAGGCCAGCACCAGGGTCAGCACTTCCGACGGAATAGCGAACAGCCAAGCATAGCCGAAGCTGCGCAAGCCGCTGGCGGTGGAGGTGGCGTTCTGGAATTGGGTTTCGGTGATGGTGCCGATCACCTTGCCGTTGGCGGAAGAGTCACCGACCAATCGGGCCAAACCGCCGCGCAATTCGTCCAAGATGTGCTCACGGCGCTTGGTAGCCAATTCTTCCATGAGAACGCCGCGGTAATAAGCGGTGACATTGGCATCCCAAGCGTGGCTGGTATCGGCATCAGCCTGCATCCCAAGATCCTGCAGGCGCACCGAGGCTTGCTGGTTTTCGAGGGCCGCGCGCAAGGCGACGAGCGAAAGCCCCAAATGCTGGGCCTGGGAATTCAACGCGATAAGGGAAAATTCGCGCTGCTGCATGGCTTCATCAAGGGATGTTTCGACGGTGCGCAATTGGCCTTGCCTGATCTTGCGCTGCTGGTCGGCAATATCTGCCAGATGGAAAATGTAGCTGGCCTGATCGCCAAACCGGCTGTTGATCTGGCTGACGCTGATGGTTCCCACCGCCAGATAGGTCAGGCCGATATAAAGTATCAGCAGCCAGACCAGGGAGCCTCCCCACTGACGGATGGAGCTATCTGCGCGCATTTTATCCCCCGATAATTCGCCGTGATTGCCGACATCGCCTGTATATACTCCCTTTGGTTTCAGACGCAACCGCGTCCTGCCACGCTACGCCCGGTCGCTTGACGCCCGCGCGTCGCCCCTGCATTCTGCGGTCCTGATTCCATATTCCGGGGCCATTTGCGCCATGTTCCTGCTGATCGACAATTACGACAGCTTCACCTACAACCTTTGGCATTATCTTGGCGAATTGGGGGCCAAGGTCGAGGTGTGGCGCAACGATGCCCTGACGGTCGAGCAGGCCTTGGCCATGAACCCCGAAGGCATCGTCATTTCTCCTGGACCGTGCGATCCCGACCGGGCCGGAATCTGCCTGGACCTGATCAAGCAAGCAGCCGGCAAGGTGCCGTTGCTGGGCGTCTGTTTGGGTGAGCAATCCATCGGGCAGGCCTTTGGCGGAAAAGTGATCCGCGCGCCCGAACCCAAGCATGGCAAGGTGGATTCCATCGAGCATGACGGCACCGGCATCTTCGCCGGCCTGCCCTCGCCGTTCCGCGCCACTCGCTATCATTCTCTGGTGGTCGAACGCGCCAGCCTGCCCAATTGCCTGCATGTGTCTGGCTGGACCGCCGACGGCCTGATCATGGGGCTGGCCCATAAGGATTTGCCGGTGTGGGGCGTGCAGTTCCACCCGGAAAGCATCGAAACCGAACACGGTCACCAGATGCTGAAGAATTTCGTGGATTTGTGCCGCCGCACCAAAGGAAACGCCGCCTGATGACGACCTCTTCTGCCCCCGCCCCCGCGACCTTGGCCCTGATGAAGGAAGTGTTGGGCCGCGTCGCCATCGGCCATTCCATGTCCGAGGCTCAGGCCGAGGAAGTGTTCGACGTCATCATGTCGGGCGACGCCACCCCGGCCCAGATCGGCGGCCTGCTCATGGCGCTGCGCGTGCGCGGCGAGACGGTGGACGAAATCACCGGCGCCACCCGCATCATGCGCGCCAAGGCCACGGGCATGGAGGCACCGGCGGGCGCCATCGACACCTGCGGCACCGGCGGTGACAATTCGGGCACCTACAATATCTCGACCGCCGCCGCCTTCGTGGTGGCCGGTGCAGGCGTGCCCGTCGCCAAGCACGGCAACCGCGCGCTGTCGTCCAAATCGGGCTCTGCCGACGTGCTGACCGCGCTGGGCATCAAGGTCGATGCCGACATGGCGCTGGTCAGGGAAAGCCTGTGGGAGAACCATATCGGCTTCCTGATGGCGCCGCGCCACCACAACGCCATGCGCCACGTGGCCGGCCCGCGCGTCGAGCTGGGCACCCGGACCATCTTCAATCTGCTGGGTCCGCTGTCCAACCCCGCCGGCACCAAGCTGCAGGTTGTGGGCGTGTTCGCCAGCCAGTGGGTCGAGCCGGTAGCGCAAGTGCTGGGCCGCCTGGGGGCCGAGCGCGCCTGGGCCGTGCACGGCTCCGACGGATTGGACGAACTGACCACCACCGGTTCCAGTCTGGTGGCCGAGTGGAAGGACGGCAAGGTCCATTGCTTCGAGGTTCGCCCCGAGGATTGCGGCCTGCCCCGCGCCTCGGCTGCCGATCTGAAGGGCGGCGACGCCGCTACCAACGCCATGGCGCTGAAGGCATTGCTGGGCGGCGCCAAGGGTGCCTACCGCGATATCGTCGTGCTGAACGCCGCCGCCGCACTGGTGGTGGCCGGCAAGGCCGAGGATTTGGCGATCGGCGCGCGCTTGGCTGCCGACACCATTGATTCGGGCAAGGCGCTGGCCTGCCTGGACCGCATGGTCGCCATCACCAATCGGGAGGTCTGACCGTGACGGGCACCATTCTGGACCGCATCTGCGACGAAAAACGCCGTCAGGTCGCCGAACATAAAAGCCAGCGCCCCATCCAGGAGTTGCTGAAACGCGCCAAGGATCAGGCGCCGCCGCGCGGTTTCGCCGCGTCCTTGACCCGCAAGGTGGACGCCACCGGCCTGGGCCTGATCACTGAGATCAAGAAGGCGTCGCCGTCGGCGGGCATCATCCGCCCCGATTTCAAGCCGTCCCAGTTGGCGCGGGCCTATGCCCGTGGCGGCTCGGCCTGCCTGTCGGTGCTGACCGATCAGAAGTTCTTCCAGGGCTCCGACGCGGATTTCGGCGAAGCACGCTCGGCCTGCGAACTGCCGGTGATCCGCAAGGACTTCATGGTCGATCCTTACCAGATCGTCGAGTCCCGTGCCCTGGGTGCCGATTGCATCTTGCTGATCGTCGGCGCGCTGACCGATGACGAAATGTCCAATATGGAAAGCTTCGCTTTGGACTACGGCATGGACGTGCTGATCGAAGTCCATGACGAAGCCGAGCTGGAGCGTGGGCTGAAGCTGAAATCGCCGCTGATCGGCATCAACAACCGCGACCTCAAGATCATGAAGACCGATTTGGACACCAC
>JACMLB010000226.1 GCA_014379805.1 Rhodospirillales bacterium
CTCCGGTCAAGACGGCGCCGCCCCCGCCTCCGCCGCCCACCGGCGGCGGCGATGCCGGCGCCATGAGCCAGACCGAGATGGACGTGCTGCAAAAGCTGTCGGAACGGCGCGGCACCCTGGACGTGCGCGAAAAGGATATCGAACGCCGCGAAGCCATGCTGCGGGCGGCAGAAGATCAGATCGAGCGCAAAATCGCCGAGATGAAGACCGTGCAGAACACCATTGAGGGTCTTCTGCGCCAATACAACGACCAGGAAGACAACAAAATGCGGTCCCTGGTCAAAATTTACGAGAACATGAAACCCAAGGAAGCTGCCAAAATCTTCGAGCAGCTCGACATGCCCATCATGTTGGAGGTGGTCGAGCGCATGAAGGAACAAAAGGTAGCACCAATTCTCGCGGAAATGGATCCAGCGAAGGCTCGGATCGTCACCTCGGAATTGGCACAGCGGCGTCAAATACCTTTGCCGAAGGCGTCTTCGGGAGGGTAAGTAACGATTTCATCGGGATGGCAGGAAAAATGCCTTGCGCGACTGCCATCCCCTATCTTAACTAGGAAAACTCGCGCCTTGGTGGGTTATTGTGCTTTAGGCGGGCAGTGCTTCGAAGGAGCTGGTTGGATGGCTGTCGACAAGAATATGAACGTCTTGATCGTTGACGATTACAAGACGATGTTGCGAATCATCCGCAATCTGTTGAAGCAGTTGGGCTTCAACAACGTGGACGAAGCCACCGATGGCTCGATGGCGTTGCAGATGCTGCGCGTGGGCAATTACGGCCTGATCATTTCCGATTGGAACATGGAGCCCATGACCGGCCTGCAGCTGCTGCGCGAAGTTCGCGCCGACGCCAAGCTCAAGCCGATTCCCTTCATCATGGTGACCGCCGAATCCAAATCGGAAAACGTCATCGCGGCGAAGGAAGCCGGTGTGTCCAATTACATCGTCAAGCCGTTCAACGCCGAGACGTTGAAGACCAAGATGGTGAGCGTGATCGGCGACTTCAGCTGATTTTGGGGAATTCTGCCATGGCTGCGAAAGGCGTTGACCGCGATCTAGGCTTGCGACTCGACGCCATTCGCCGCGATCATGGCGAAACCGTGCGCGTCGATCAGATCGCCGAAGTGGTGCGAGCCATGCTCGATTCCATGACCGGCGACATTAACGCGAACGACCTCAAGCTCTATCGCGAGATCGAGTCCTTGGCGGATTACATCCATGCCGCCAAGGCCGAGATCGCCGCCCTGCGTCCGGGCGAGATCAAGAACGAGTTCATTGCCTCGGCCACGGACGAGTTGGACGCCATCGTCGGCTCCACCGAAGCGGCCACCAATGAAATCATGGACTCGGCGGAACACCTGGAATCCCTCACGCCCCTGATGGATGCGGAGGTGGCGGCACGGTTGACCGAGATCACCACGCGCATCTTCGAGGCCTGTACCTTCCAGGACATCACCGGCCAGCGCATCACCAAGGTTGTGCGTATGTTGAAGGAAATCGAGGGACGGGTGGAAAGCCTGATCAAAGCCTTCGGTTCCGATACGGACGACGCGCCGGCCAAGGCCGACAAAGCCGTGATGACCGACGCGGACCTTCTGAACGGCCCGCAATTACCATCGGGCGCCGCCGACCAGGCCGAAATCGACAGGCTGTTGGCGAGCTTCGACTGATCGGCATGAAGGCGCGGGGGCACGCTGGGGAACGGGGACGAGATCGGGCACCGGGGCTGTTGACGTCCCTGCTTTCCCGTTATGCTCGGCTGGCCCCTCAAGCAAGCCGTGCGCTTTCGAACCTCTCCCCCCTCCCATTTGCGCACATGACCGCACCCTCGTCGCGGGAGTACAAGTTGGCGCCTGCCCTCCGGCGCGCCTTCTCTCGGTTTGGACCAGAATTGAACTTTGGGACCATCCATCGCCTGATGATGTTGCTGCTGGCCCTGCTGATGTGGGCGCCGGTGGATGCGCTTGCCCAGGCCAGTCCGCCCCAGGCCAGCCCACGCGGGGCCGAGCACGAGACGTTCGGCCGCATGGTGTTCGATTGGGACGGCCCGGTGCAGTGGTCGGCAGACGTGGTCAACGGCCAATTGGTCGTCCGCTTCGAAAAGCCCATGGCCGGCGACCCCAGGCAATTGCTCAAGCCGCTGTCCAAATACCTTAAGGGCGTCACCCTGTCGGCGGACCGCCGCATGGCCACCTTCTCGCTGGCCATGCCGGTGCAGGTGAAATCCTTCGTTACCGGCACCTCCACCGTGGTGGATTTGACCGAGGGCAAGGCCGCCATACCGCCCACCCCCGCTCCGATTCCAGCCAAGATCGCCCCGGCCAAAACCACGCCGCCCCAAGGCCCCCCCGCCACCGATCTGATGGTGCGCGGCGGCGAGCATGACGGTTTCAACCGGTTGGTGTTCGACTGGCCCAAGCCGGTGGGCTACACCGTGTCCATCGCCCAGAATAAGGCGGTGATCGCCTTCGACCGCCCCGCCAATGTGAACGTTACCTCGCTGGAGGCCGCCCTGCCGCCCGACGTGCGCTTCCTGGAGGCCCATCCCCAGGGCAGCGGCACGGCGGTGGTGTTGTCGGTCCCGGCGGGCATGACCACCAAGCACTTCGTCTCGGGTTCCAAGGTCGCGGTGGATTTGCTGCGCCCTGCCAAGGCTGCGGTAGAACCACCCCCGCCTATTCCGACCCCGCCGCCGCTTCCCAAGACCGAGCCCAAGCCCGAGTTGGCCAAGGTCGAGCCAAAAACAGAGACCAAGCCCGAACCGGCCAAGCCCGAGCCCGCCAAAGCAGAACCGCCGGTGGTGGCCGAACCCGCCAAGCCGGCTGCCGCTGCCGTCAGCCTGGGCGTCGGCTTCGACCTGCCCTCAGGCGCTGCCGCCTTCCGCCGCGCCGGCTGGCTGTGGCTGGTGTTCGACCGCAAATCCGATGTGGACGTAAAGCTGCTGAAGCGCACCGGCGGCGACGTGGTGCTGCATGTGGAACAGGTGCCGGGCGTCAAGAACGGCACCGCCGTGCGCCTGATCACCAAGCCGGGCTTCAACCCGACCTTACGCAAGGAAGGGCAGTTGTGGGTGTTCGACATGGCCGAACAGCCCATCGCCCCCAAGCTGCCGCTGGCCATCGAGCGCCAGTTCGACTTCGAGGATCGGGGCCGTCTGCTGCTGCCCACCACCGACGTGCCGCCCCAGGCGGTGATCATCCGCGACCCCGAAATCGGCGACACCATCCATGTCATGCCGCTGACCACCATCGGCGCCGGCGTGCTCAATGAAACCGTGGTGCCTGGCGCCCAATTGCTGCCCACCGCGCAAGGCGTGGCCCTGGTGCCGCTGGCCGACGGCGTCCATTTGGAAAGCCATGGCGGCGTCGAAGTCTCCATGCCCGGCGGCCTGCATCTGTCACGCATGGCCGCGCCCTCCGCCGATGGCGGCTCGGCCCCGTCGGACGGCGTGACCGCCGAAGAATCCGCCGGTGGGCCGGTGGACATTGGCCGCTGGAACCGTGGCGGCCTGGACAAATTCGTGCCCGAGCACCAGAAACTCATGCTGCGCATGAGCTATATGAAGCCCGAGAACAAGAATACCCAGCGCCTGGAAGTGGCCCGCCACTACCTCGCCAATGCCATGCCGGCCGAGGCCCTGGGCGTGCTGCGCCTGATCAGCGCCTCGGACCCGGCCCAGTTGGACGCGCCCACGTTCCGCGGTCCGCGCGGTGTCGCCAATTTCCTTATGCTGCGCGATGTGGAAGCCATCGACGATCTGGGCCACCCGTCGCTGGCCAAGGACCCGCAGGCGCAAATCTGGCTGGCCGCCGCCAAGGCACGCGCCACCGGCGATATGAACCGCAACGCCCTGCAGCTGCGGCTGGCGCCGGAAGAGATCAAGCCGCTGACCCCGCGCCTGCGCATGGCTCTGGGCAGGGTGGCGGTTCAGTCCACCACCACCGCCGGCGATTCCAAAGCGGCCAACCGCATCGTCGAATCCATGAACGGCCCCGGCCTGAGCAAGCGCGACCTGGACGGGGTCAGCTATCTTCAGGGCGTCGCCGCCGAATCGGCCCGCAATTGGGATCAGGCGGTGGCTAAGTACCGCGAGGCCGAAGACGGCGAATCGCGCCCCGACCGCGCCTATGCCGCCCGCGCCCGCATCGAGTTGCAGTTGAAGCGCAACCAGATCACCGCCGCCGACGCCATCAAGCAATTGTCCAAACTGCGCTTTGCCTGGCGCGGCGAAGATTTCGAATACACCCTGCTGAAACGCCTGGGCGAGTTGATGCTGGCCGACGGCCAGTATGGCGAGGGCCTGCGCATGCTGCGCGCCATCGTCTCCAATTACGGCGAGAACCCCGATATCGGTCAAATCCAGACCATGATGTCGGACGCGTTCGACAAGCTGTATTTGGCCGGTGGCGCCGACAAGATGTCGCCCATCGCCGCCATCGGCCTGTATGACGAGTTCCAGGAACTGACGCCGTCGGGCGCCAAGGGCGACGAGATGATCCGCAAGCTGGCCGACCGTCTGGCCGCCGTTGATTTGTTGGACCGCTCCAGCGATTTGCTGCGCCATCAGGTCCAGTTCCGCCTGCAAGGGGCCGAGAAGGCGCGCATCGGCGCCCGCCTCGCCTTCCTGGAACTGTCCGACAAGAAGCCCGCCCAGGCGCTGGAAAGCCTGGACATGAGCGAAGTGCCCGACCAGCCCGCCGATTTGTTCGACCAGCGCCGCTATATGCGGGTGCGCGCTTTGGCCGAGCAGGGCCGGGCGGCGGAAGCCCTGGCGCTGATCATCAACGACCATTCGGAAGCCGCCAAGCAATTGCGCGCCGGCATTTATTGGGACCTGAAGAAATGGCCCGAAGCCGCCACCGCGCTGGAGGCCACCATCGAGAAGCCCGAGGGCAACTCGCCCCTGCCGGCCGGCGTGCCGCGCCGCCTGATCGACCTTGCCACCGCCATGACCCTGGCCCGCGACGAGCGCGGCTTGCAACGCCTGCGCCGCGCCTACGGCCCGCGCATGGCGACCACCGAGTTCAAGGAAGCGTTCGACTTGCTGACCTCGGAGACCGAGCGCGGAATCATCGACTACCGCCGAGTCGCCGAAAAGATCAAGCAGGTGGAGAACTTCCAAACCTTCATGACGCAGTGGCGCAAACGCATGCAAACGCAGGGTTTGTCGTCAATCAATTAGGCCAGGAACTAGCCTGGGTCATTTGCGGCGCGGCATATTTGTGTTGCATCACCGGGCGGTTTGATAGATAACCCGCCTCCTTACCTGAAATATGGTCCATCTGCTGGTTTGGAGGGGAGCAATGGCTCACGCTCTTGCCCGACTGGGGATGAACTCGGATCTCGACCCGAGGAATACCCAAAGCGCTGCCGCC
>JACMLB010000227.1 GCA_014379805.1 Rhodospirillales bacterium
GAATTGATGGCCGCGGTCGCCTTCGAAATAAAGCACCGTATCGACCATGTGCTCCAGCACGCGCGGGCCGGCGATGGTGCCTTCCTTGGTGACGTGGCCGACCAGGAACAAGATGAAGCCGCGCCGCTTGGCCAGCCGGATCAATTCATGGGCGCAGGTGCGTACCTGACTGACCGTGCCGGGGGCGGAATCCACATTGTCGGCATACATGGTCTGGATGGAATCGATGACGACGACCCGGGGCGCGTCGCCGGTGTCCAGGGTCGAGACGATGTCGCGCAGATTGGTGGCGGCAGCCAGTTGCACCGGCGCCTTGGACAGGCCCAGGCGATGGGCGCGCAGGCGCACCTGATCCACCGCCTCTTCGCCCGAGATATAGACCACCGAGACCTGGGTGGACAAAGCCGCCGTGGCCTGGGTCAGCAAGGTGGATTTGCCGATGCCGGGATCACCGCCCACCAGCAATGCCGAGCCCGCCACCAAGCCGCCGCCGCAGACCCGGTCCAACTCGCCGATCTTGGTCAGCAGCCGGGGCAGATGGGCGGTGGTGGAACCCTCCAGCCCGACGAATTCGATGCGCTTGCCCGGCCTGACGCCCAAGCCCTTGGGGGCTGCGTCGCGCGCCACTTCCTCGGTGATGGAGTTCCAGGCATTGCAGGACTCGCACTTGCCGGCCCATTTGGCGGTAACCGCGCCGCATTCCTGGCAGACGAAACGGGCGGCGGATTTGGACAAAGGGGGCTCACCTTGGTGCGGGGCAGCGGTTCGGAAGGTATGCGGGAATGGGCTGGCCTTGGCAAGCGGCTCCCTTTCAATGGCGGCACGGCCATGGCATCATAACGCCATGGGAAAGCTCGCCAGCCTGCATGCACATCGCGAAGAATTGTTGCGCCTTGCCGCTTTGTTCGGGGCGCACGATGTGAGGGTGTTTGGTTCGGTGGCCCGTGGCGAGGACGGCGAGGGCAGCGACATCGATCTGCTGGTTCGATGGGATGAGCAAGCCAGCCTGACCGATTGGGTCGGTTTCAAGCAGGAGGCGGAGACTCTGTTGGGCGCCAATGTGGACGTGGTGTCCGAAACCTCGCTGCATTGGTATATCCGCGACAAGGTTCTGGCCGAGGCGCGTCCACTGTTTTAAATTTTGTTGCTGCTGGTTTGCGAAAGCGCCAGCTACTCAAGAGAACGGAGGGGGGATGGCCTACGAAAAAGGTGAGCGGGTTGCAAGGGGGCGCGACGATCTTATGTCGGAAGCCGGCGAACAATTGATCGTTCTTGGAGACCTCTGTGCGCTTTTTGATCAAGGGCGGCCGTATTATGCGAAACCAATATCTGTAGTGATACGTACGTTAGTTCATGACGGTATGGGGAAGTCATTGATATCCCAGCTTGGCTTCGATCAGGTTAAGTTTTTGGATACGGCCAACAGTTTTAAACTTTCAAATATAAATTTCGTTTTGTAGAGCCGGCGTCTTTTGTTCCTTACCTTGGCAATAGTAGGTGCGTTGCTTACAGAGATCGGGATGCTTGGTGGAAGCAGTACGTAATTCGAGACATGAGGGGGGTATGGTTCACGCGTAAAGACATCGTCCTCAATGTCTGTAACACAGATGGCGGCGCCCACGTCGACCCCGGTCTTGCAGCTGATTACCACGCGTTATCTCGGGAGAACTCCATCGGATGGAGTGTTGGGTGCGCCGGCAAGGACACACCTTTAGCAAATCCAGAGTATGCTGCTGTTCGTCAGATTGCCTATGAATTGCAGATGTCTCTAAAAGACCATATTGGCGGATAAAGCGTAATTAGCGGGGCGATGTGCTTCCGGTAAAACTCAGCACCTTAAGCGATAGCCTTCAAACCTGAAGGTGACCTAAGCCCGCAATTCCATCTTGATCGGGCCTTCGGCCCGCCCGTGGATGAACTGGTCCACGTATTCGTTGCCCGAGTTGTCCACATCCTTGGCCGGACCCACCCAAATCAGGCGGCCCTTGTACAGGAAAGCGATGCGGTCGGCGATCTTGCGGGCCGAGGCCATGTCGTGGGTGATGGACAGGGTGGCGGCGCCCAGTTCCTTGGTGCACTTCACGATCAGATCGTTGATGACGTCGGCCATGATGGGGTCAAGGCCGGTGGTCGGTTCGTCGAAGAAGATGATCTCGGGGCTGGAGGCGATGGCGCGGGCCAGGGCCACGCGTTTTTGCATGCCGCCCGACAGCTCGGACGGGGACAATTCGCCCGCCGAGGCGGCAAGGCCGACCTGGGCCAGCTTCTCCATGGCGATGTCGCGGGCTTTGCCACGCTCCATGTTGCGGCCCTGGATCAGGCCGAAGGCGACGTTTTCCCACACCTTCAGCGAGTCGAACAGGGCGGCGCCCTGGAACAGCATGCCGAACTGGGTCAGCACGCGGTCGCGGTTGCGGCCACGCAGGCCCACCACTTCTTCGCCATCAATGCGGATCGAGCCGCGCTCGGGGCGCAGCAGGCCCAGGATGCATTTCAGCATCACCGACTTGCCGGTGCCGGAACCGCCGATGACCACCACCGACTCGCCCTTGGCCAGGGACAGGTTGATGCCGTCCAGCACCACCTTGGGGCCGAACGATTTGTGGACGTCGGTCATTTGAATTTTCGGCGGGGCGGTGTTGGTCATGTGGCTCATTTGCCGAAATACAGCGCGGTGATGGCGTA
>JACMLB010000228.1 GCA_014379805.1 Rhodospirillales bacterium
ACGGCAGCCGGGTTGGCGACGGCGGGTGCCGGGGCACTGGGCCTTGCCGGGGCGCAAACGGCAACCGGCCTCTCCAACGCCACCAGCTTCGGTGCCAAGGCCGGCGAGATCGCCAAGTTCCTCCCACGCGCCGCAGGAAACGCCGGACAGGCGGCGGTCAGCGACCTGGGTCGCCGGCTCAGCGGCCGCAACTTCGGCGGCACCATGGGCGGACGCATGGGCGTCGACATGCTCAGCCGAATGGGCGGCAACAATGCGCCCCAGCTACCGCAGCATCCGCCTACATCGCAACCGCCGGGCATGGGGGCGTCATGAGCAAGGTCCAAACCACCACGGAAACCGGCGACAATCCCTACCTGAACGGCCGGAGGGAATGGAATGAACGCTATGGCGATTACATCGCCGCGGCACGGTCTTGGCGGCTGGCCTGCCTTGGGTCGCTCGCCATCGCTCTGGTGGCGGTAGGCGGCAATGTCTACATGGCCTCGCAGGCGAGGATCGTGCCCTACGTGGTTGAGGTCAACAAGCTGGGCCAGGCCCTCGCTGTCGGACCTGCGGATCAAGCGGCACCGGTTGATCCGCGGGTGGTGACCGCGCAGCTGGCTCGCTGGATCTTTAACCTGCGCACGGTTTATGCCGACGTAGCCGCCCAACGCGCGTTGATCAACGAAGCCTATGCCGGCATCGCACGCAACAGCCCGGCGCTGGCCGCCACCAACGAGTATTTTCGAGGCCAAGACCCGTTCGTTCGCGCCCGTACCGAGATCGTGCGGGCGCAGATCGAGTCGGTACTGCCCATTTCGGCCAAGGTCTGGCGGGTGGAGTGGGAGGAGACCGTTACGGCCCGCAACGGCGAAAACGTCAGCAAAGCCTCGTGGCAGGCCGATATCACCGTGACGATTAATCCGCCCACCAATGTCGAGGCAATCCTGCTTAACCCCATGGGGGTTCATGTCACCGAATATAGCTGGACCAAGCGGCTGCGAGGCTTGCCATGAGGCTGAAATGCGCCCTTTCACTGATGTTTGTTGCAATGCCGGCCCTTGCCGATTCCATCCCTGTGCCGGCACTTGAACCGCTCGATCCCCAAGACGCGCAGTTTTCCCCCGCCGTTTCGGTCTTGTCCAATCAACCCGCCAAGCTGACGCCAAAGGAAAAGGCGGCGCTCGGGTTGTCCAAGAAATGGACGTCGCGGGCAGACATGCCGGCTGCAGGCGAAGACGGCACCGTCCGCTTCCTGTTCGGCTCCACCTTGCCCTCGGTGGTCTGCGCGCCGCTCTACGTCTGCGACATCGCCTTGCAGGCCGGCGAGGTCATCAATGACATCAACGTTGGCGATGCGGTGCGCTGGAAGATCGCGCCCGCCACCAGCGGCTCCGGGGCGGAAAAAGTCACCCATGTGGTCGTCAAGCCGGTGGATTCCGGGCTGTCCACCAATCTGGTGATCAGCACCGACCGCCGCAGTTATTTCATCAAGCTGGTCAGCACCAAAACGGACTGGATGCCGGCGGTGGCCTTCGCCTATCCCGACGAAGTGAAACGGGAATGGGCGGCCTATCAGCAACAGGAGCAGCGGCACCAAGCCGCCACCATCCTGCCCACCGGGCACCGCCTCACTGAGCTGGATTTCGAGTTCGCTCTGTCGGGCGACAACCCTTCCTGGCGGCCGGTGCGGGTCTATTCGGACGGGACCAAGACCTTCATTCAGTTTCCCACCGCCATGTCTTCTGCTGACGCCCCGGCTCTGGTGGCGCTGGGCAAGGATGGCGGGCTGTTCACCGAAGCCAGCGAGCAATTGGTCAATTACCGCCTCGCCGGCAGCACTTATGTAGTCGACAAGGTGCTGAGCAAGGCGGCGCTGATTTCCGGGATCGGCTCGGCGCAAGAACGCGTCACCATCACCCACAAGGTCGGAGGCCGGTGATGCGCATGGTCCTGCTGATCGCCGCGACCATGGCGCTGGCCGGCTGTGCCAGCCCGTCGAAAACGGAATCCTGGGTCGAAGGCAACATCTCGGTGGCCGATGCCCAGAGTCTTGCCGATACGGTGGTCCGCATCGCCAAACAGCGCCTGCCGCCGGCCAGCAGCACCATCACCCTCGCCCCCACCGGCACGGCGGCCTCGCCGCTGCCGGAGATGATTGCAGACGGACTGCGCACGTCGGGATTCGCTCTCGCCCCATTGGAGCCAACGGACAAAGCCCATCAGCTCCGCTTCATGGTCTCGCCGTTCGAAGGTCAGATGCTGCTGCGGGTCACCGTGGATTCCATGACGACGGCGCAGATTTTCGCCGCTAATGCCAATGGCCAACTGGTGCCGGTTTCGCCGCAATCAGCACAAAAGGCCGTTGGTCCATGAGAGCCTCGGACGGCCCGCCCGATTTCTTCAAGCCGGCCGGAACGGCGGGACGAGGCGTGCGCCGCCTGAACCGCATCCCGTTGCTGCTGGTCGGCGGCATGGTGGTCGTGGTCGCCTCGGTGTTCGGCTACACCCTCTATGACCGCAACCAAGCGGTCCAGCGGCGGGCCGCCGAAGGCGTCAGCCAGCATGATGGCACGCCCGCTGATGCGGCCTTTGTCCTATCCGGTGCACCAGCAGCCGGCGTTATCCCGGCGAGCCGGGGAACGCCACCGCCTCACACCACATCACCATTGCCCGCAGGCGCCCTTCAGCCCGCGCTCACCGGGCCGAAAACACCGCAGCAACTGGCGGCAGATACGATGACCCTACGCCGTACCCAGATGCAGGATCAGATCGAGACCAACCGGATCACCGCGCTGCAAAGCGCCCTTGGCGCCGGGTCCAGTATCCCCCGGCCACCAACCCAGCCAGTCCAGGGGACTGTTTCGCCTTATCCTCCGCTGCCGCCAGGGCAGGTCAACCGAGGCAATACCGATGCGGACGATCCCAACGGACAGGGCGCCAAAGCCGCCTTCCTGAAGAAGCAGCCAGCGGATTCCAGCAACCTGCTGGCCTTTACCCGCGAAGCGCCGCTATCCCCGTACGAAATCCGCGCCGGTACGGTGATCCCCGCCGTAATGATCGGCGGCGTCAATTCCGACCTGCCGGGCCAACTCCTCGGCCAAGTCTCGGAAAACGTATACGACACCGCCACCGGCCAACACCTGCTGATCCCCCAGGGCGCCAAGCTGGTCGGCACCTACGACAACGCCGTCACCTACGGCCAACAGCGGGTGCTGGTGGTGTGGAACCGCATCATTTTCCCCGACGCTTCCGCCCTCGATCTCAAGGGCATGCCCGGCGCCGACCAAAGCGGCTATGCCGGCTTCGCCGATCAAGTCGATAACCACTATCTGCGGGTGTTCGGCTCCGCCGTGCTGATGTCGCTGTTCTCAGCCGGAGTCCAATTGTCCCAACCGCAGGCCAGCAACGGCGAGAACTACTCGTCGTCCCAAGTCATCGCCGGGGCTTTGGGGCAACAACTGGGACAGGCTGGGTTGGCCACCGTGCAGCGCAACCTGGGCATTGCGCCGACGCTTACGATCCGTCCGGGGTATCTGTTTACGGTGATGGTGACGAAGGATGTGGTACTGCCGGGAACTTGGACTGGTTCAAGGTAGGTGGGCTGTGATTGCCGCCCTCAAAAATCACTCGAGAACGTGCTATGAAGCCCGGCATGTGAACGGAGTAGCCGGTGACCGACCATCACGCGCTGTATTTCGCGGAAGACTTAACCCGCTTGAAGGCGGCGGATGGCATTGGCCGGCTCTCCCGCTCGCTGTTCGATGCTTGTGTGGACTTGAACCCACATCAGATCGACGCGGCACTGTTCGCATTCCGCTCACCAGCATCCAAGGGCGTCATCCTTGCGGATGAGGTCGGTCTGGGTAAGACCATCGAGGCGGGCGTTCTGCTCTGTCAACTTTGGGCCGAGCGCAGGCGACGTCTGATCGTCGTCTGCCCCGCTAGCTTGCGAAAGCAGTGGGCGTTGGAACTCGAAGAGAAATTCAGCCTCCCGGTCGTCATCTTCGACGCCCGCATTCACGCCAAAGCGGTTGCGGACGGCACGGCAAACCCGTTCGACACCACGAGCTCTGTCGTGGTCACCTCCTATAATTTCGCGGCCAAGATGATGGAAAGCCTGTTCCCCATCGCTTGGGATCTTGTGGTCATCGACGAGGCCCACAAACTGCGCAACGTCTATAAGTCCGGCAACATCATGGGCGCCCGCATCCGGCAGGCCTTTTACAATCGGCGCAAGGTGCTGCTAACGGCGACCCCGCTCCAGAATTCGCTAATGGAGCTCTATGGCCTGTCTACGCTAATCGATGACACCCTGTTCGGAGACCAGGTCAGCTTCCGGTCCCGCTTCGTCGCGAACGAGGGAAACCACGCCGAGCTTCGTGGCCGCCTCGCGGGTTTCTGCCAGCGTACGCTACGGGCCGATGTTCAGGAGTACGTCCGCTACACCGAGCGCACCGCCGTCACAATTCCTTTCACCCCGACCGCTCCCGAGCATGAACTTTATCTCGCGGTCTCGGAGTTCTTGACGCGGGGAGAAAGCTTCGCCGTGCCTCACCGGCAGCGTCAGTTGACTACCCTGGTGATGCGGAAACTGCTGGCGTCGTCGTCACACGCCATCGCAGGCACGCTCGAAGTGATTCGCGCCCGGCTTATGGACCTTCGCACAGGGGTAACGCCCGAAGACGATTTGGCTGCGGGTATCATCGCCGCCGAGGACATTGAGAACGAATACCTGGATGCAGACGAGGATGAGCCGGCGGCGGCTGATGGCGATGCGCCCGATCTCGAACTTCTCGATGCCGAGATCGCAGAAATCGAGCGGTTCGTCCAACTGGCACGTTCAATCGGCACCGACACCAAGGGCGCCGCTCTGCTGACAGCGCTCACCACCGGTTTTGCCGAGATGGAGAAACAAGGCGCTAGCCGCAAAGCCCTTGTCTTCACCGAATCCCGCCGCACCCAAGACTGGCTCAAGCGGTTTCTGGAGGCCAACGGGTTTGCCGGCAAGGTAGTCGCCTTCAATGGCACCAACTCCGGCCTTGATGCCAAGGCAGTCGTCGATGCTTGGATCGCGGCAAACGCCGAAACGGGTCGGGTCACCGGCTCGCGGGAAATCGACATGCGCACCGCGCTGGTCGAACACTTCCGCGATCACGCCGAGGTGATGTTGGCCACCGAAGCCGCCTCCGAGGGCGTCAACATGCAGTTCTGCTCACTGGTGATGAATTATGATCTGCCCTGGAACCCCCAACGCATCGAACAGCGCATCGGTCGCTGCCACCGTTATGGCCAGAAACACGACGTGGTGGTCATCAACTTCCTAAACCGCCGCAACGACGCCGACCGCCGGGTGCTGGAGCTGCTGGACGAAAAATTCCGCCTGTTCAAGGGCGTATTCGGGGCCTCCGACGAGGTCCTGGGCACTATCGAATCAGGCATCGATTTCGAAATGCGCATCCTCGCCATCTACCAGGAGTGCCGAAGCGAAGCCACGATCGATGCCGCTTTCGCCTCGCTGCGCGCCGAGATGGACGACGCTATCCGTGAACGCATGAGCGCCACTCGGCTCGACCTGTTGGCCCATTTCGACGAGGACGTCCACGATCGCCTGCGCCTGCATCTCGACGACGCCCGCGCCCAACTGGACCGCACTGGGCGCATGTTCTGGCGCCTATCGCGCCACATGCTGGCTGACATGGTTGAATTCGACGATCAGGGAGCCAGCTTCCGCCTAGGGAAACCACCGTTGAAGGGGGTCCGCCCAGGCACCTATCACCTGATTTCCAAGGAACACGGGAACGTCCCCGGCGACTTCCTTTATCGCTTAGGCCATCCCTTAGGCGAATGGGTGCTGGACCGCGCCCGCGCGCTGACTTTGCCCGCCGAGCCGCAAATGATCGAGTTTGATTATACCGGCCATACTGGCAAGATTTCCGTGGTGGAAGCGCTCATGCGGCGCGGCGGTTGGCTGTCCCTGCACAAGGTCACCCTGGACAGCTTCGAGCGCGAGGAATTCCTAGTCTTCTCCGGCATCGACGACCGCCAGCAGCCACTCGACCCAGAGGTGTGTGAGAAGCTGTTCTCCTGCGATGGCCGGTGGTTAGGCCCCGCCAGCCCGCCGCATGCCATGGTCAAAAATATCCTGGCCGAGACCACCCAAACCGCCCTGGACAACCGCATCCGCGACGCCCTAACCCGCAATGGCGCACTGTTCGAGGAAGAGCGCCAACGCCTGGAACGCTGGGCCGAGGACCGCCTGTTCACCGCTGAAAAAGAACTATCCGACACAAAGAAGCAGATCCAGGCCTTGTCCCGCCAGAGTAGAACCGCCGCCACGCCTGCCGAGCAAATGGACGTTCAGCGTCGCATCCAAGAATTGGAACGCGGTAAACGCCGCCTGCGCCAGCGCATCTTCGACGTGGAGGATGAAATTGCGGACGACCGGGACAAATTGATTGCCGGGCTGGAAACCCGGCTCAATCAAAAGACGGACGTGCGGGAGCTGTTTACGATCGTGTGGAAGGTGGCATAGCCACGCGGCCAACGATTGTTTTGCGGCGGCCTTCCCCCGCCGCCCGGCCCGGTGTAGAACCATCTGACGCTCGATCGTCTACAACCGCTCGTCGCCCCAGGGAACCATGACCGCACTTGTTCAGCCCACCGTTTCCGCCGATTCGCCGCGTCTGAAACAGCTTCGGGAAAAGCTGGCTGAGATGTTCCAGCTGGACCGGGCCGATTTGGATTTCGGCATATACCGCATCATGAACATGAAGCGGGACGAAGTGACGGGGTTCCTGAACGGGCGGCTGTTGCCTGAGGTACGCGAGGCGCTCACCCGCTACCGTTCGGCCGATCATGTGGAGTTGGAACGCAAGCTGAACGATGCCATCAACGGCGCCCGCGCCGCCGGTATCGAGCCTGACGACTCCCCCAAGGTGCGCGAATACCGTCAGCAATTGGCCGGCGCGCTGGACGTTGCGGCGCTGGAGGAAGACGTCTATGGCCACCTCTATAACTTCTTCCGCCGCTACTACGATCAGGGCGACTTCCTTAGCCTGCGCCGCTACCGCGAGGGCACCTACGCCATCCCATACGAGGGCGAAGAGGTCAAGCTGCACTGGGCCAACGCCGACCAATATTACATCAAATCAGCGATCAACCTGCGCTCCTATGCCTTCCTGACCGGCGAGAAGCGCCGGGTGCGGTTCGAGTTGGCCGAGGCCAGCATCGAACGCGATAATGTTAAGGCGGCCAAGGGCCAGGAACGCCGCTTCATCCTGCACGCCGCCGACCCAGCGGATGAGGAGGACGGCGAACTGGTCATCCGCTTCGAGTACCGCCCCCTCACCACAGCCGAGGGCGCTCCCGCCAAGGCGGAAGCCGCGGGCGACGATGACGAGGACGCCGACGACACAGCGGGCAAACGCAAGAAGGGGCCCAGCCAGGAGGATTTGAACGCCGCCATCATCAATTCGGTGCTGGCCTTCGATGCCATCAAGGGCTGGCACAACGAACTGCGCGCCAATATCGCCAAGCCCAGCGAAGACCCCCGCATGCTGCTAACCAAGCATGTGTCGGAATTCACCCGCAAGTGGAGCAGCGACTACTTCATTCACAAGGATCTGGGCGGGTTTCTGCGCCGCGAACTGGACTTCTATGTGAAGAACGAGGTCCTTCACCTCGACGACATGGACAACGCTTCCGCCGCCATCGCCGAGCAGCAGATCAGCCTTATCCGTGCCATCCGCCATGTGGCCCACCGCATCATCGACTTCCTGGCCGCGCTGGAGGATTTCCAGAAGGCGCTGTGGCTGAAGAAGAAGTTCGTGGTGGAAACCAGTTGGTGCGTGACCCTGGACCGTATCCCCGAACAGCTATATCCGGAAATCGCCGCCAACGAGGACCAGCGCCGGGAATGGGTCCGCCTGTTCGCTATCGACAAAATTGGCGCCGGGTCAGGCCCCGCGCCAAAGGCCAAGGGCAAGAAGTCCAAGGCTGCCGTAGACTTGCTGGATACGCTCACGCCAGACTCGCCCTCTGCCCTCGCGGAACAGGGGGCTGGGGCGCCCGCCATCCCCTATTCCCCCACCCTGACCGTCGAGTTCTTGAAGGCCAACCTATATCTGCCGGTTGATACCGCCCTGTTCGACACCGCCTTCACCGACTGCCTGCTGGCCGAACTTCCCGACCTGGACGCCCGCACCGACGGCTTATTGATCCACGGCGAGAACTTCCAGGCACTGAACTTGATCCAGGAGCGATATCGGGGGAAGGTGAAGACGATCTATATCGATCCACCGTACAACACAGGTGGCGACGACTTTCTTTACAAGGACAATTATCAGCACTCCTCTTGGCTTACCTGCCTTCAAGACCGAGTTGAAGCGTCGCGCCCGCTCATGACCTCGGATGGCTGCCTGTTGACGAGCATCGATCGCAATGAGATGCATCGTGCGGTTTTTGCCCTCGACAACATCTTCGGTGAAGACAACCGAATGGCAGAGTTCGTGTGGGAGCGTGGTCGCAAGAACGATGCGAAACACGTCTCGCTAGCCCATGAATATTATCTGTTGTACACGAACGACATTGCCGAGTTGAAGTCAAGCCATCCTGAGTGGCGCGAACAAAAACCAGGGCTCGAAGAGGTCAAGAGCAAATTTTATCAATTGCAGAAGCAATTCGGTGATGATTACGTTGCCATAAGAAAAGAACTCCAATTATTTGTTGGCCTTCGGATGGATCCGGCAGTTGCCCGTTCTATTCTGTTGTTCAATAAAATGGATGCCGATGGGCCTTACCGAGACGACACGGACCTCTCGTGGCCAGGCGGTGGTGGGCCGCGCTACAAGATCATTAATCCGGCGACTGGGGAACCTGTCGAAATCCCCTCCCGAGGGTGGGGATTTAAGGAAGAGAATTTGCGGAAAATGATCGCCAGCGGTGAAGTTGAATTCGATCTGGAAAATCCTCGGCGCTTGCTTCAAAGGCGGCACTTTTTCAAAACGGATACGCAGGTTAAAAACAGCGTGCTCTACAAGCACTCGAAAGCCGCAACTAGACTTCTTCGGGCAATGCTTGGTAGTGACGCCTTTGGAAACCCGAAAGACCCAGATCTCCTTTGCGAATTGCTCTCTTACGTGGGCACAAAGAATGACATCATTATGGATTATTTCGGGGGGTCTGGAACGACAGGTCAATCCGTCATTACACTAAATAGGATGGCGCCCGAGTCCGCCCGCAAATACGTCCTTGTCGAAATGGGGGATTATTTCGACAAATTACTCAAACCCCGCGTACTCAAGGCCGCCTATTCCCGCGAGTGGAAGGATGGCGTGCCGGTGGGGCGCGACGGGGTCAGCCAGTGCGTCAAAGTCATCCGGCTGGAATCCTACGAGGACACCCTGGACAATCTGGTGTTCGAGCGCTCGTCCCAGGCCCAGGACCTGCTGGACACCGCGCCCGCCATGGCCGACGGCCATATGATTCAGTACGCGTTCCGGGTGGATGACGGCAAGACCAAGGGCGAGCCCGCCGGCGCCAGCCTGTTCAGCGCCGCTATGTTCGACGAACCTTTCCAGCACAAACTGCGCGTCACCCGCGGCGACTCCGCCCGCGAGCCAGTGGCCGACCTGCCCGAAACTTTCAACTGGCTGCTGGGCCTCGAAGTCGAAACCCGCGACCGCATCCGCGGTGTCCTCGCCATCACCGGCCGCCTGCCCGACAAGGACGGCACCAAGGCCCTGATCCTATGGCGTAGCGTCAGCGAGATGCCTAATGACAAGCTGAACGAATGGTTCGCCAAACAGGACTACAACGCCCGCGAATCCGAATTCGGCGCCATCTACGTCAACGGCGACAACACCCTGGAAAACCTGACCCTCTCAGCCGATCAGGCCTCCGACGATCCGGGAACCGCCCGGTTCAAGGTGCAATTGATCGAGCAGGAATTCCGTAAGCGGATGTTCGGGGGGTAATTATGCCGGTCCTATTATGCCACGTGATTTGGATGAACCATTACCGCGGTCCCGAGGATGACATTTATGCGGGCGGTTTTGACTATCCCCAGGAACATGGGTTTGGGCACGAGCTGTTCAATTTCATGCCAGTGAATGGCACCTGCTACGGCTACGTTCAAACACGCACCGGCATCATCAACATCGACAGCCTCGGCGCGGATGGCGATGATACCTTCATCGACGATGTGACGGTCATCTGGACGGCCCCAAAAAAGGAAGGCGGACGGTATGTCGTCGGCTGGTACAAAGGTGCGCGGGTCCATCGTCAGTTCGAGCAGGGGCGCGTCAGAGGGCGCACGGTCGAGGGCGAGCGGGTCGGCTATTTGATTGAGGCACCTGCTGACCAATGCACCTTAATCGCCGCCGATGATCGTGACTTCGCAGTGCCTCACCATGGCCCGGGGCTACCTGGAACGGCCTCCGTGTTCTATCCCGAGGGGAAAGCCCAAATCGCCGGCTGGCTGGCGAACGCTTTGGCTTTCATCGAAGCCTGGGACGGTCCCGCCATTGGATTGGAGCAAGGCGGTGGTTTGGTAGGCGGCAAAGGATGGCCACCCAACACCGACCCGGCCCACAGGGCCTTAGTCGAGCAGCATGCCATCGACGAAACCAAACGCCAATTAGGTGACATCACCGCCGACCGCCAGGAGGCTTGCTGCGGCTGGGATCTGGAATTCCTCCGCGACGGCCGGACGCTGTGCGTCGAGGTGAAGGGCTTGTCCGGGGCCGAGGTGGCGGTCGAACTGACACCCAACGAATACACCGCCATGGCGCAGGCCGTGAACGGCGGCTTTCTTGAAGGTGACTACCGCCTTGCCGTGGTGACACGGGCGCTGGAGGACAACCGCGTCTTCCACCTATTTGCCCATGAAGTAGCTGACACATGGCTGTGCGAACGGACCGGACGGCGGATCAAGGTCAAGGAACGCACCGGCGCACGGCTAGGGTAGCCACGCCCTTGCCCCCGGGCTTGGACGCCTTATAGTTGCCAATGAATAATTTGGAACGGTACGACCGATGAACGACCAGCACGACATCAAGCGCGAATTCATCGACGACGGCAGCGTCTCTGATGTGGAGAAAGAAGATTTGGGATCGGAAATCTCCGACCCCTTCGACCCCAACGACATCGACATTGTCACCAAAGGTTTCACCGTCGGCCAAGTATTGGATCGGATAACCCACGGAGAAATCGTACTCGATCCTGATTTCCAACGTGCCGCCGGCATCTGGAAACTTCGGGAAAAGAGCCGCTTGATCGAGTCTCTGCTGCTGCGGATTCCGCTGCCCATGTTTTATGTCTCCACGGACAAGAATGAAAATTGGACCGTGGTTGATGGCTTGCAACGCATGACGACCATCCGCGACTTTGCCGATAACAGCTTCGCGTTGAACGACTTGGAATTCCTTCGGCATTTTCAGGACTACAAGTTCGAGGATCTACCTCGCCCCATGCAACGGCGAATCCGCGAAAGCGAGCTGACGTTGCACATGATCCAGCCGTCAACCCCACGCGGGGTGACGTTTACCATTTTCCGCCGCATCAACACCGGCGGCCTGCCGCTGTCGTCCCAAGAAATCCGTCATGCCTTGTACCAGGGACCGGCGACCGTGCTCCTGCGCGACCTTGTCACTCAACCGGGGTATCTGGACGCGACCACTCGATCGGTATCCGACGACCGCATGGCGGGCCGCGAATGCGCATTGCGCTTCCTAGCGTTCTACATGACGCCCCCCGAATATTATTCGAAAAAAGATCTGGATGGCTTCCTGAGCACGGCCATGGAAGCCATCAACCAAATGCCGAAAGATGAGATCGACCGTTTGCAGGACGCTTTCATCGACGCAATGGCGCGCAGCAACGCCTTGTTTGGCGGTAGGGCTTTCCGCAAACAGTACAGGGCCACGGATTCGTACCGCTATCCCATCAACAAGGCGCTGTTTGAAACTTGGTCGGTGTGCCTTGGGCGCCTGAACGACGATGACTTCTCGACCCTGGAAGCCTATGCCGAGGACGTATTGCACCTATTCTGCGAGATGATGCGTGGCGAATGGGCGCCGCCCAACTTAGCCCATTTGAACTTGTCCTTTGAAAATGCGGTTTCGCAAGACACCAGCGATCCGCCGAAGGTGAAGTACCGCTTCGCTGCGGTCGAGGGGTTGATTCGGGAAATTCTTGAGCGGGCGGAGATGTTCTGATGATCGAAGGAATCGAATTTAAGAATTTCAAATGTTTCCGGCGCCAACCGATCGATCTCGCGCCCCTGACCCTTCTCGCCGGCCTCAATGGCACTGGGAAAAGCTCGGTCATTCAATCCATCATCATGCTCAGCCAATTGGGGGAACATAGCTACGCCATGCGCGGGCCGTGGCTTGACCTGGGCACGTTCCATGACATGCACTCTTATTTCGCCGACGATGCTCAGACCAAGGTGGATTTCCAGCTCGACAAGGGTGTACCGGCGTCCTTTTCCTTCACCATGAAGGATACAGAGGTTAGCGACCTCAACGTCGACCTGCCCGGTCACGTATTCCGTGCGCTAACATTCCTGTCCGCCGACCGTTGGGGGCCGCGGGTCACAATGCCCATCGCCGACGACCGCGACTGGCCCCACCACGTTGGCCGCCACGGCGAATATGTCGCCCACTTTATGCATGTGTACGGCACCAGCGAAATCGGCGCCCGCGTGCATCCACACGGTGTTGGAAACGCCAATTTGCCCAGCCACCCCGCATCCAGCAGCCGTCTGTTGCGCGACCAAGTGACGGCGTGGTTGTCTGAAATCAGCCCGGGCGTCACCCCAGATTTCGGCATGATCCCACGCGCCGACGTCAGCTATTCCTCGTACCGCTTCAAAGCGGGTACGGATACGACTCCGCTGTTCCGCCCGACCCATGTGGGCTTTGGTTTGTCCTATTGCCTTCCGGTCATCGTCGCCCTGGTTTCCGCCGCGCCGGGCGCGCTGGTGCTGATCGAAAACCCCGAAGCCCACCTGCACCCGGCGGGCCAGACGGCCATGGGCCGACTGATTGCCATGGTAGCCAACGCAGGCGTCCAGGTCGTCGTCGAGACCCATTCCGACCATGTACTCGACGGCATCCGCATCGCGGTGAAGCGCGGCCATGTCTCGAACGACAAGGTGGCGATCCACTATTTCAGTCGGGGCGAAAACGGCGAAAGCGTGGTCTCCAGCCCCACCATTGACCCCGACGGCATGATCGACGAATGGCCCGACGGCTTCTTCGACCAGGGTATCCTGAACATGGCCGAACTGGGCGCCCCCCGTGAGGAGGGCCAATCGTGAGTGTGCCGCTGTTCTTCAACCACCACAGCGTGCCGGCCAAGGATGACGAGACGGCGCGCGCGTTGCTGCTGGACACCTGCCGGGGCATCGCGGTGCTGGTGAATCGCAAGCGTTGCTTGCCTACATGGCTGTCTCACGAAAGCGTCGAAACCACTGAATTCGCCAAGGGCTATTTCTTTGCTAACTTCCGCACCGAGGT
This sequence comes from Rhodospirillales bacterium, assembly GCA_014379805.1. Taxonomy (GTDB): domain Bacteria; phylum Pseudomonadota; class Alphaproteobacteria; order Rhodospirillales; family Magnetospirillaceae; genus Magnetospirillum. The sequence goes on from JACMLB010000228.1 coordinate 13,506, forward strand.
TGCGCGGGGTCGCGACCGCGATTTGTTCGTGCTGCTTAGTCGTATTTCGCTAAGACACCCCTTCCGCGACAATCTGCCCGAAGAGGTGCGGGAGGTGTTCGACCGCACAGACGCGCAACTCCGCGAAGCCCCCGAACTTGGGAGCGTCCCCGTTCTTGCGGCTGCTCAAATCAGCGGGGGCATCGCTGTTGGTTTGGCCTCGGCGGATGTTTGGGACACGTCTACATTGCCGATCGTTCTGGTGGGGTTCGACGACAATTTGAACGAAGATTCGCGCGATCCAGACGCGAAGGTTCTAAACCTCTCCCGCTTCACCCACGCGGATGACCTTGAGCGTCACTTTGCCGCGCAGGACAGGGAATACCGGCTGGAGAACTGGGAAAATGTCCTGCCCCAATGGGTTCTGCACCACGAATTCCGCGAGTGGCTTGCTGCCGCCCAGCCGGCCAGCGTTATCCACCGGGTCATGCACCATGCCGATGCCCTGCAACGCCTTTCATTCAACGTCGGCCGACCCACGGTCGATGTCCTGCATGGAAGCAAGCTCAACAATTTGAAAGAGCTTAGGGTCCTGGTGAACGGCTCGAACCCCCTTCGCATCTTCTTCGCCCGCCGCCCGGACCAGAAGGCGGTCATGCTAACCGCCGGCTTCAAGGGCGGAAATCATACGTTTTATGATACCCACATCGCGCTCGCCGAGAAGCGCTACTCGGACGGTACACACTAAGCCATGGCGCCCCGTAAGAAATCAGCCAGCTCTTCGACCACCCCGACCGCCCCCTCCGCCAACGGCACCCCGTTCGCGCGGCGGCTGGTGCTGTTCCACTGGATGTTGGGGCAGTTGGGATACCGCCGGTTCGCCGATTTACAAGACGCTATGTGGAACGCCCCCGAGGGGCTGACCGAGGACAATGTCAGCCGCTTTCATCACACTCTGGTCGGGCACCTAAAGCCCGAGGCGCAGTTAGACGCGATCCAACTGCTTACTTACGACGCCAACATCGTCCGCCACACAGCCGCCATTTCGGGCCGACGGGAGCGGCCCGTCCAACTGAAGTATTTCCAGTACCTCGCCTTGCTTTTCACCGAGATTTATCTGGACCGCTGGTTCACCGATCCCGCGAAATTGCTGGCCGAGTTAGAGGCATTCCGGGCCGCGCATAATGAGGACCTTGCCGCCGATGATCGCATCGGTTCCTTCCAGCCCGAAGATTTGCGCAAGCTGGCATTCTGGAACGCCACCGGATCGGGCAAGACCCTGATCATGCACATCAACATTCTACAGTACCGGCATTGGCAGGAGACCAAGGGCGACAAGCGCCGCCACAAGCTGAACCGCATCATTCTGATCACCCCTAATGAGGGGCTGACCCGCCAGCATCTTGAGGAATTCCGCCTATCCGATATGCAGGCGGAGGCTTTCCGGCCCAAGGCACCCAGCCTGTTCCGCGGTAAGGCTATCGAGATCATTGAGATTTCGAAACTGCGCGAAGACCAGGGCATCAAAACGGTGGCTGTGGACGCCTTCGAGGCCAACAATCTCGTGCTGGTGGACGAAGGGCACCGTGGCGGTGACATATGGCGCGACATGCGCAAACGCTTGTCTGCCGAGGGTTTCTCGTTCGAATATTCAGCCACCTTTGGCCAGATGGTCAAGGCGGCGACGGGTAAAGCCGTGCATGATTTGGGCAACGAGTACGGCAAAGCTATCCTGTTTGATTACTCATTTAAATATTTCCATGAGGACGGATACGGCAAGGCCTACCGCATCCTTAATTTGGCGGACGACAGTCACAAACCGGACAAAACGCTGTACCTGACGGCATGCTTGTTAGCCTTCCACCAGCAACTTCAAGTTTGGGCGGACAAGCGCGAGGCACTGGCGCGCTTCTTGATCTCCAAACCCTTATGGGTCTTCGTCGGCGCGACCGTATCTGCTAAACCAAGCAAGACTACTGTTGCGGACGTGGTCGAGATTTTGCGGTTCCTTGCCAGCTTCGTGAAGGAGCGCGAGCGCGAGCGCGGAATACGCGACATCGCCCGGTTGTTGTCGGGCGACACCGGATTACTGGACGAAGACGTCAGGGACGTCTTCTGCAATGCCTACCCCTATTTGATTGTGCGTACGGCCGAACAGGTCTATCAGGACGTGCTTCAGACGGTGTTCAACACCGCACGCTCCGGTGCCTTTCATGTGGATGAGCTAAAAGGCGGTTCCGGCGAGATCGCGTTGTCCGTCGGCACAGCTGATCCCTTCGGCGTCATCAACGTGGGTGACGCACCGGCTTTGATGAAGGCCTGCCGCAGCCATACGGACCTTTTAAACCTTGGCGACAAGCCGTTCACGGGCTCGCTTTTCCACGGCATAGAGGCGCGCAACTCTCCCATTACCATGCTGATCGGCTCGCGCAAGTTCAGCGAAGGCTGGAGTTCTTGGCGCGTCAGCACCATGGGACTGATGAACATGGGCCGGGGCGAGGGCCCGGAGATTATCCAGTTGTTCGGTCGCGGCGTCCGCCTAAAAGGCCTTGACCACAGCCTCAAGCGCCATACCGGCAAGGGCATGCATATCCGTCATGACACGGCGCTGGAGATGCTGGAAACCTTGAATGTCTTCGGCATTCGCGCCGACTACATGAGGCAGTTCCGCGACTATTTGAAGACCGAAGGCGTGGACGAGGACGACCGCCCCGCCGAGATCATCCTTCCGGTCATCGTCGGCGACATTGCCGCCAAAGGCCTCAAGGTGCCCAGCCTTCGGAAGGGGACGGATTTCAAGCGCGACCCCAAGGCGCCAAGGCCCCGCCTTCAGTCGGCTCCCGCAGCTGTCCCCGGCGTCTACCTCAACTGGTATCCCCGGCTGCAGGCGGTATTGGCGCAGGCCGCCGCTGTGGGCGCGTTCACGGTAGAGCCACATTCGGCCAAGTTAACCGCGGCACATGTGGCCCTGCTCGATCTCGACGCCATTTGGCTCGCCCTTCAGGAGTTCAAGGCCGAACGGTCATGGTTCAACATGGAGATCCCGCGCGCCGCGTTGAAGGATCTGTTGCTGAACCAGGACTGGTACATGCTGCACATCCCGCCCGAGCGCATGGCCTTCGACCATATCGGACGGGTGGCGGAGTGGCAGGAGATCGCCGTCGCTCTGCTGAAGCTCCATTGTGAGCGGGTCTATGATTACCGCAAGGGCGCCTATCAGGACGAACGCATGGAAGTGCGCGCTTTGGCGACCTCGGACCCGGTGTTCTTCGACAGGTACACCGTCCTCGTGGACAAAGCGCATCGAACCCTCATCCAGCAGCTTGAGGCCCTTCGCGACGCCGTGGGTACTTTCACGGGGGCCACCTATCCATTCCCCGGCGGCAGTGCCCATTTCTATGGCAGCCACCTCTATAACCCGCTACTTCACGCCTCTGGACCGGTGCAGATCAAGCCCGTGGCGTTGAACACGGGCGAGCGGAACTTTGTGGAAGATATTCGGCGCTTCGAGCAAGCTAAACCCAAGATTCTTGCCGGCCGCCAAATCCACCTGTTACGCAACCGCACCCGTGGTCAGGGTTTTGGCTTCTTCACAGAGGGAGGGTTTTACCCGGACTTTATTCTTTGGATCATGGAAGGCACCCGCCAATATGTCACCTTCGTGGACCCACATGGTCTGCGCCACGCCTTGGGGCAAGAAGACCACAAGATCGACCTGCACCTCACCATCAAAGCCACCGAGGCGCGGTTGGGCGATCCAGACATGATCCTAAATTCATTCATCGTCTCAACGACGGCTTTCGCGGACATCCCGTGGAAGGGTAGATGGACCGAAGAGGATTTCCAAAACCGGAACGTGGTGTTCCGCCGGGAAGGCGACCTCGGCCACATCAAACGTTTGTTCGAACGGGTGCTTCCGTTGGCATGAATCGACGACTTGTTATTCATCACTGAGATGTAACGCGGTGAACCGCTCGTACCGCTCCACATAGCCGTTGGCGAACCCGCGCTCCAAATCTCCGGTGTTATAAGCGCTCAGCGCCGCCCTAAGCGCTAACTGCCCCGGCGGCAGCACCTGCACCGCTCGGCCATAGGCCTCCTGCAGGATCAGGGCACCGGCGCGGATGTTGGTACAGGGATCGAACATCTGTTCGATCCCGTATCCCAGCGCCTTCAAGTTCCGGTTGTTGACCTGCATCAGGCCAAGGTCCACCGAACCGCCTTGGGCCAGGACTGCCTTGACCACGCGCATGGCAGCAGCCGTTGAGGTGGGGTGGGCTGAGCGGCTGTCCTGTTCCGGCAGATTGATGCCGATGGCCAGCGGATCGCCGCGGCTTTCCACCTGGATGATGGCCTGGATGGTCTGCGGCGCGACTTCGGGCGGCGCGCAGGCGAGGATTAAGGCCAGGGAGATGGCGCCGGTCATGGTGCCGCCTCCGTCCACACCGGTCGCAGGATTGCCGTGAGGTGATCGCGGGAGATTGGGCCGAAATAGCGGCTGTCGAACGAGCGTGCGCTATGGCTCGACACCACCCAGATCTGCCCGTGAGAAACGACGATGGGTCCTGGCAGCGCCAGCGGCAACGGGCGGCCGGCGCCGTCACGGGGCAGCGACGCCGAGCGGGTTATCGCCATCCCGTTGACAGCGACACCCTGCGCCGACATTTCCACCGTATCCCCGCCCATCGCCACCACCGGCTTCATCATCGGCTCGATGGCGCCCGGGCAAGCGCCGCCAGCCACATATCCGCGATCCCGGGCCAGTTCCATGGCCGCATTTAACGGCGGACAGAAAGTCACCACGTCACCGACCCGCACCGCCTCCGGCGTCGCGACCACCCGCCACAGGCCGCGCGGCAGGGACGCGGTCGTGTTGATGCGCAAACCGGCGGCATCGGCGAAGGCGCCGGCAAGGATGATGACGATGGCCACGCCCCACGCGGCCAAGCCGATGCGGCGGGCATTCATGGTGATGCCTCCACACCGATACGCGGCGGGGGCAGACGGATGCGCTCGGCGAAAAACGGATCCTGGAAAAACAGCACCTGCCGGGCGAAGATCGGGTTGTAGCCGGTGCGCAGCACGATGACGTCGCCGCCCTCGATGATGTTGCCGGCTAGGTCCTTGGCGGGCGGCTGCAGGCGCTCGCATTCCTGCGGCGTGATCAGCGGCCGGCTGATTTCCTGGTACTGCTCGGAAACGTGGTGCAGCAGGGTGGCGAAGCGGCCGCCGCTGACCTGGACCGCCTTCTTGATTACCGTGGCAGTGCCGCATTCGCCGCTCAGCCACTCCGCCGTCATGCGGTCGTTGGGGGCATAGACGATCTTGGTCTGGCAATTGCCGAGGATGGCTTGGTACTGAGTGTAGGCCTGATAAAGCTGGGGCACGTCCTGGATCACTAGCATGATCTGGGCGCCGTAGCCGGCGATGCGCGACAACGCCAACTCGATCTCCTTGACCGTGCCCAGCGAGGCGAACTCGTCCAGCAGCAGTAGCAGGCGATGCCGCCACGGCGCCAGCGGTCGGCCGCCGCGATACTGCAGTTCCACCCGCTGGATGGAGCGCAGGATCAGCGTCAGCATCATGCGCAACATGGGCTGCAGCTTCAGTTCCTGATCGGGGCTGACGGTGACGTAAAGCGAGGCCGGCCGCGGGCCGTTCCAGATGTCGGTCAGCTGGAAGTCACTGACCGCCGTGTTGGCAGCAATGATCGGATCCTTGTAAAGCGCCAGACACAACACGGCGGTGGAGTGGATGCTGGTGCGTTCGCGGTGCTCGCGGTTGATCATCACCGCCCCGGCCATGGCGACGGCGCGGTTGCGCACGCCCGGCAGATACCCGGCGGCGGCCGCTTCGCCGTGGCGGTTGTTGGCCATGTCACTGTAAAGGGTCAAATTGGGCTGGTCGGGATCGCCCAGGGCATAGGCGACATCGGCCAGACAGGCCCGCTGCCCCATGGCCTGCTTCTGATAAAGCACATGCAGAATCACCCCGGTCAGCAGATCGAAGCCGGTGCCCTTCCAGTGGTCCCAATTGCCTTTCGAGGACGGATCGACCAGCAAGGTGGCGATATCCATGGCATCGCCGACCTCGTGCAGGCTGTTCAAGCGCACAGTGTCGAGGACATTGAAGCGGCTGACATCATGGGTCGCCACCGGATTCCACCGCCACACCGGCCCCATGCGAGCCCGGCAGCCGGCGGTGGCGTGAAAGCCCTCGCCCTTGGGATCGTACATGATGAAGGCGCCGGCCCAGGACGCGGCGTTCATCAACACCGGCCCGACGCCCTTGCCGGTGCGGGTCGGCGCGATCACCGCCAGATGTTCGTTACCGGTCTGGCGCAGGTAGTGGATCTCGCCGTGCTCACCGGGACAACCGGCCAAGGTCAGCGCGCCGGACGTCGAGGGCATGGCCACCAACCCGATGTGGCGCAATTCCTCCAGCCCGGTGATGAAGCGGGCGGAACCATGGGCGTCGGCATAGGGCCGGGCACTCCGGGTCGTCACGCCGATGGCGGCGACAATCCCGACCAGCACCACACCGATCGCGACCAGAAAGGCGATCTGCACCAGGGCGAAGAAGGTCGGATCGGCATCGTGGAAGCGAAAGCTCCACACGATCCATTGGCCCGGCGGATAGAGCCCATGGCCCCAATCGGGACTCAGTTCGGGGTCGGCGCCGAAATGTGCCGCCACGATCTGGGTGGCCGCCATGCTGATGGCGGCCACAGCCGCCACCAGCAGTGCCAAGCCGGCCAGTTGCACCTTGATGCGGTCGCGCTGCCCGTCCTGACTCATCGGCCGTGGCCGGTATCCCGGCTGTGCACGATGATCGGCCGCCCTTGGTGGAACATGACGCGGTCTCCTGGCTCGATGTCACGGGCGGCGTCGACCGCCTTGCGGGTGGCGGCCTGGGCGTAATGAATGCCGCCCTGCTGCCACACCAGCGCCGGCCCGCTGCCCGGATCGCGCTGGCCGAGATAGGTGAACTCACCGCCCAAGGCCGCCGACCAGGGCTGATATGGGGGCGCCGACGGGGCCGGGTCATTATGGCGCGTGGCCGGGCCGGTGGGCCTGGACGTTGGGGGAAGGCCACCCGTCCGCTCGGGTTGGGGGTGGATCCAGTCGCCCCGGCTGCGCAGTACCTCCACCGCATTACGGTCGCCCTGCGCGGCCTGTCGCCGCAACCAATCCTGCCAGGTGGGCAGCGGATACTCGGCGCGGATCTTGGCGATCCCGCTTTTCTCGGCGCCCCGGGAGCGCTCCGACAGCGTGGTGCGCTGACGGGCCAGTTCGCGGCGACGCGCGCCTTTGTCCAGGGCCAGGGATTCCAGCCAGCCATGGGCCAGCTTGTGTTTTTCCTCGCGATACCACGCCGACAATTGCTGGCGATAGGTGCGCTGCTCGTGCTTCCAGCTGGTGATCCGCTTGGCCCGTTGGTCCAGCGCAGCATTGCGCTGGGCTTGGTATTTCTCGTAGAGCGGCGAGGCCTTGGCATGCGGGTGCAGCGGCTTAGCCCGATAGGTTTCCCGCGCCGGCACCTTGTCCGCCGCCAGCTGGAACGTGCCGCAGGCCTTGACCAGAGCGCCCATGGACAGGCCGCGATCCACCGACGACGCCTTCACCGCGCGGCCCGGCTTGGTGGCGTCGACGAACACCAGCCCGGCGCCGCGCGGCTTGATCTCGAGCCCATGCTCCGCCGCCGCCTGGTGCAGGGCCGGCCAGCCCTGGTCCTTGGCCGCCAGCAGATCGTCGCGGGCATGGTCGCGCACCCATCGCGCGAAGCTCTCCACCCCGGAATGGGCCTCCATGTCGGCGGCGCGGCCCTGGATAGGCGCCTGTGAGGCGTCGTCGCGGCCCAGGCCGTGATTGGTGCGGGTCAGCCCCAGGGTGATCTCCAACTGGTGGCAGGCCGCCATCAGCTTGCGCTGGCCGAAGGATGGATCGACGCAGCGCAAGCTCTCGGGGTGGATGCGGTTGAGCGCCACGTGCAGATGCACATGGTCGGTGTTGGTATGCAGGGCCGAGAGCCGCTGATGATCCTGCATGCCCAGCGCGACACACAGGGCATCTTCGATCTGGTGCAGTTGGGTGTCGCTGGGCCGCTCGCCGGCCGGGAACGACACCACCAGATGCAGGGTCTTGTTGGTGGCCCGGGTATTGCGCGCCTGGGTGTTGCGGATCTGCAGCATAGCCATTCCCGGGTCGTCGCTGCCGCAGTTGGTAATGCGCGACCACGCCACCTTCTCGCCGTCATGGGCGGCATCGGTGACATAAAGCGCCAGCCGCTCGGCCGCCGTGGTCAAACTGTCCTTCTTGGCATCGGTGATGTAGCGCCCTAGCCGGGCGAAGTCGCCGCCGCCCTTGGCCGCTACGATCTTGGCGATCATCCCAGCCGCTCCGCCTGGGCGGCCAGTTGCTCGCGCAACTGGGCGATGCGGGCCGACAACGCCGAAATGCCCGCCAGCCGCTGCACCTCGCCCAACTCGCCATGCAGGCGGATCAGCGCGTCCAGCGCCTGCCGGTCGCCCAGGCGCTGCAGCGGCTGGTTCAGTGCGGCGGCGCGCAGGAACCCCGCCACCGACATGCCCACCGCCGCCGCGCGCGCCTCGATGGCGTCGCGCTCGGCATCGGTCACCCCGACCTTCAGCCGCCGTAGCCGGTCCCGTGTCTCGCTGGTGCCCATGCCGTTCGTCCCACTTGTTCCGCGTCGAGCCGCAGGCGATGTAAGCAACCGGTTTGTGGGCCCACAAACCACATCTTGCCAACGCCTTACACTGCACAAGTAAGATAATCTCCGCGCAACTCAGCGGAACACTGCGCAAGAGTGGCTATCTATGTGGAACTGAGCATAACTATACAGAATTCAGCACAACTCCAACCGAGTACTATACAATTGAGACTAGCGTGCCGCTGTTCTTAGGCTCTGTGGGCAGGAGTCATGACTTTGGGCTGACGTCTCCCGCGTGTTCGGCCACGGATGAGAGCAGACGGACAATCGGGGCGTCTCTTCTGAACCTTCAGCAATGAAATGGCTGGCTAGCTGATTGCCCGTGTTGTCGATTGAACCGAATGGGCGCCCAATTTCTCAAATTCCTCAAGCGCAGATCGAATTGCTGCCGTCGCCAAGTCACCGGAGATTCGCCAGGAGGTTTCGTGGCGGATGAATTGGTCTCCCCGCTGCCGGTTGGCCGAAAGCCAGTTGAACGAACCCTCGATGATTTCAGAGGGACCCGAAATCAAGGTCTTGTTGTGCAAGCTGGCGACTTGGGATACAGCAGCCCCCGCCTTCTTCATCTCTGCAATGGCTTCGCTGGCACGATGCTTGGGATTGCGGCTGGAAAGCTCGCGGTCCACCACGAGGCTGACCCGCGCCCCACGCTCCACGGCTGCCGCGACCAGCGCAACCAAACCGTCATCCTCGACCGCCTTCATGGTGATCCAAGGCGAGGCAATCACGACGGTTTGACCGGCGCCGACCTGGGCGAGGGCTTTGCGGAGAACATCCCTGTGTCGTTCGAGCGTGGAAATCCGCTCGCCTTGAACCAGTAGCTCGCGAGGGAAGCGGTAGTTTCCATCGACGTCGGGAAGCTCGTTCTCCTCGTTCGCAAAGAGCATGTCACCCAGGATGGCAGAGGGCGAGCGCCCTTTGCGCCGGAACAGCTTCATATCGCCAAGGACCACGAAGGAATCCTTGGCGCGGGAGACGGCCACGTTCAGCATGTTGGGCTTGCGGTCGAAGAACATCCCCTTCGCCGTATCGGCGCTATAGGTCGGAGAGAAAACGACAATGGGCTTCTCCGCGCCTTGCAGACTGTGGACGGTGCCGACGGTTACCTTGGTGAACTGACTGCCTACCCGGCGGAGCGCTTCCCGCACAAGGTTGGATTGCGGACGGAAAGGGGTCACCACGGCGACGATCTCATCAATGGGCTTGCCGTAATGCTGGCACCATCCGTCGGCATTGCCGGCGATCCATCCGGCAATGGCGTTGGCCTCCAACTGGTTGGAGTTGCTGCCGCCCACCTTCTTGGCAATTCCCCGCACATGCGCCCACGCCAGGGGGCGAACCGGCAGCTCCTTGGCGCGCGGGGCGCTCAACGGCTCCAGACGCCCCTTATAGACCAGCCGGTTGCAGTACTCGACGATCTCCGACCGGCAGCGGCGGTGCTCGGACAGGAAAATGCCCGGCTCTTTCTCCATTGCCGGCGAGGACGCAGCCGTCGCCATCTGCGCCAGCCGCATCACGCTTCCCTGCGGCCCGCCGTCGCTCGGTTCGCTGATGAGATGGGGGCTGACGGGGTCACCGTCGAGCCACATGCTCCGCAGGCCGGCACGAGCTGAGTTGGCGTAATCCGCACCCCGGGATACCCGGCTCACCGGCTCAATCTGATAAATGTCGCCGACAACAACGGCCTGGCGCGCCAGGGCGAATGCCGCCGCCCCGATGTGCGGCCCCACCTGACCCGCTTCATCCACAATGAGCAGGTCGATGAAATCGAACAAGAAGGTGGAGACCCAGGCGCCGTCCTTGCCCACGGCAACGTGCCTGAAGCGAAGATGCTTGGGAAGAGAGTGGAGGGTGATGACCAAGCAGGGCGTCAACATGCACCAGCGCCGGAACCGTGCTTCCGTCCCAAGGCGCCCGCCCTTGGTATTCACAAGCCCTTCCTGGACGGCCTGGACCTCGATGATCCAGCGTCCCTCCCAATACCGCATGGCCTTCTGGAAGGCCATGTGCCGAAGGGTGACGTCCAACAGCCAATCGAAATCGGCCACGGTCGGCAGCGTTGGCCGCGCCCGCGTCTTCGCGGCTTCGACCGCGAATTCTGACCCCGCCCGAACGATCAGCGTGTCATAGGCTTGCTGCACGTCCTGGGAGCGCGCCGCCAATTCCCCGGCTTTTTCGTTCAGAAGTTTGAGCCGGTCATCCCGATGCAGGCGAGCCTGACCAACCGCCTTAGTCGCTCGATCATGCTCGTTCTTGGCCGCCACAAGCCGCTGATCCGCATCGCCAATCTGCCGACCTCGCTCGCGTACTTCGTCGGCTTCGGCATCACGCATCCGGGCGAGTTCGTCTGCCGCCTCCTGCATGAGCTGGTCTGCACGAAGGGGCCACGCTGCTGAATCGTTGTGCCGGGCCTCCTTCTCGAACAATTCGCCCATGAGCGGCTCTTGAGCGGCAAGGGAACACAAGCGGGCAACCCGCTTGTGGATGAACACCCCCCGGAACAGCGGAATGGCCTCGGCCAACGCCTCCAAAATACCATGAGGCGCCAGCGCCGCATTGACCTTGGCCTTGATACCGATGAGCTGATGCATCCGCGTCTGCCGGTCGGCGATAGCCTTTTCGGCACGTCGCGCCTCTTCGGTGGTATCCGCCACCAGTACCGCCTGGGCCGATCTCGCGACCTCGACAGCCTTCGCCACCTCCTGCTGAAGATTGACGGCCCGGGTAACCGCCGCCGTCAGCTCGGCATCCTCCCTGTCGATGAAAGCCCGGGGCGCCATCTCACCGGCTGTGGCACGCCACCACTGATCAATGGTCGCGAAACCTTGGAGAACACCTTGAAGACCATGCATCTCCGCGACGATGCCGGCGAGATCAGCACGCAGCGCCTTCACGCCCTCTTCGACCGTGGCGGGCTCACCCCCATAGGTTTCCAGATAGCCGTCCAGCCACAACAGCCGTGCCCGGGTCAGATAGGCAGGGTCCTTTTCCCGCTCCGGAAAACCGCCCCACTCATTTCCATTCTTCAAAGCCACTGCGAAGCCCTTGCTGGCAGCTTCTTCGGCTCTATCGTTCGTCGGCAAATAGAGCCCATATGTCTCGGCATCGGGAACCCAACGCCGCGCCCACGTAAACAAGGCGCTGGCAGGGTTTTCCCGTAGCACTTCGTTCAGGCTCTTGTTGATGTTGGTGACAGCCTGATTGTTGGTGGATGCGCCGACGATAACCGCCGGCTCTCCCCCGGCCACGGCGCGAGCCACCACTTCGCTCGCGATGATGCTTTGCAGAAGCGTCGTCTTCCCGGTGCCAGGCGGGCCGTTGACCGCCAGGACCTCGCCATGCCCGAGCGTGGAATATGCGGCAACGGCATCCGCCTGGCTGTCCGCCAAGCCGTAGGCCATGCCCATGGTGCCGCGCGGCGCCGCCAACTGGCGCAAGCGCAAGGCCACGTCCGCCACCATATGGTCGGCACGGCCACGGCAAAGCCGGTTCAGAAGGGTGGGGGGCTTCTCCTCGGCCAGCAACGCATCATAGAGCTGGCAAATCTGCCTCCCGGCATTCCGCACGGATTTGGCAATGTCGATGCGAACGTCACCGAGGGCCACGAAGCCCTCTGGTACACGATCTCCGGCGACGTGGTCCCACATCCCGTCGCACCATTGGATCAATTCAGCCCAGGGCGCAACGCCAAGTGGATTTTCATTGAGCCATCCATCGAACGCTTCCAGCTCCCCGACCATGGGGATGCTGGCGTCAGCCTCCTCGTTGGGCAGCAAGTATTCCCGACCGATCCACGGCAATGAATCGGCTGTGAAGGAAAATGAGCCAGAGGGCGAAAGGACAGCGGGAATGCAGAGGGTATAGAACGCAGCCCCAGCAGCTTTGGCACCAACCGCCTTCCCGTGTTCGTGCCGGGGTGCAAAGCCCCTGGCGAGGATGACCACCGGCACGGCCCCTTTATAGGCGTCCGTCAGGTCGGCAGTGGTCTGGTCGCGGGCGGCCCGGTTCTTATGTTCGTCCCAAGCCCGCTGGAGAAGCTTGACCGAATTCTCATCCAGGTTATCGGCCCGGACGGCGTCCATGGTGGTGCGGACCGGGCTATCCTTGCCATCCAGCCCCATGAGGTCTTCATCAGCGAGGGAATTGCGCCAATAACGCAGGATATCGTTGATCGCAACCGGGGGCAGAGCATTCATTGGGTAGCCGTTTCTTTTTTTGGGCGAGTGTCGTGTGTGGTTTTTACACCAACACGGCCTGATGAGCGAACGCCAGATTCCGCGCCTACTTCACCACCGGGAACACGTTTCGAGGCCTGAGTGTGATTGCGCCGCCATGGCCAATTCTTTCATGACCGTATAGCGCGCCGGCCGCAGGCCGGCGCGCGGATCCCTACCTCCTTCGTGGTATCCACTTAGGGAGAAGCCGCGCCCCCGAAGAGGCGCGGCCCCACGGTCAGGTGGCTTTATCCAGCAAGCGCTTGGCCCGCTGTTCCAGATCAAGCCTTGCGTCCTGGTGTTCTTTAGTCCGCGCTACGGCGGTGATGCCCTGGACAAAGTCGAACACGCTTTCCGGCGCCCGGCCTTCCTCGCGCAACACCGTGTCGATGATCTTAGCGGCGTCATTGCGGCCGAAGCCGGCGCGCTTGGTCAGGAAGTCGGTGCGCTCCTCGTCGGTGCGGGCCACCACCCGTTCACGGGCGGCGCGGATGCCGGCGATGAACGGGGCCGGGCTGCTGGCGGCAAAGCGTTCCAAGGCGGGTGCGGCTTCATGGGCGAAGCGCGAAGCGGCGTATTTGGAATGGCGGATGGTGATTTCCTCGAAACCTTCCACGCCCCACAGGTTCCTGTTCTGGCACACCCCGCGTAGATAGAACGACGCAATGCCCAGCGTCTTGGAGCCCACTTCGCTGTTCCAGCAATAGAAGCCCCGGAAATAGAGATCGGGCGAACCGTCGGCCAAGCGCCCGGCCTCGATGGGGTGGGTGTCGTCCACCAGGAACAGGAAGACGTCGCGGTCGCTGGCGTACAGGGTGGTGGTTTCCGCCGTCACATCGACGAAGGGATTATAGGTGCTGGTGCCCCAATCCAGCGTTCCCGGCACCTTCCACCGTGTGTCTCCGGTGCCGTTGCCGGCGATGCGCCGCACCGCCGACACCAGTTCATGGTCATAGATGCGGCCGTAATCGGGGCCGGTCACCGCGCGCAATTCCAGCCGCCCGTCCTCGGTCTCCAGGGTCTTGACCTGCTCGGCGCGGTGATGGTTGAGGCCGTATTGCAGATTGATCCCGGCCAAGGGCGCGGGCAGCTGGCGCAGATAGCCCGAGGGCGCCCCTACCAGGGAACACAATTGGCCAAAGCTCCAATGGGTGGCGGCGACGGGCTGGTCCTGGCCGGGCAGCAACAGGGCGAGATTTTCCATGTCGTCACGGGACGCTTCCACCCGCACCGCCCGGCTTTCCACCGTCCTTGTATGGGACCGCTCCGCCCGGCCCTTCACCGACTCGTACAACTCAGACAGGCTGAGGAACCGCTCATCGGCGGGGCGGGCGTACCATTCCGACGCCACCCGCGACACGTTGGCGCCCCGGGTCACATCCACCTTAAACGCGCCGGACACCTGGGGGCCGGCTTCAAGCTCGCTGTGCATGGTCCTCTCTCCTTCCCAATTGCCGCGGGCAAGCAGCCTCGCGCTGCTTCCCGGGGCCGCGTGAGCGGTGGGGTGAGAGGGGGGCGAGGGCCGGCGCGCCGGGCCGGGTTGCGCGCCAGCGGGGCT
>JACMLB010000229.1 GCA_014379805.1 Rhodospirillales bacterium
ATTTCCTTGAAGCGGTCATAGGCGCCCATGCCCGGTTTCATCATCTTGGACAGCGGGCCGTCCTCGGTATGCTCGGGCGCGATCTTCAAATAGCCGCCCACATGGTGGGCCACCAATTCCTTCACATAGGCGGGCGAGCGCACCGCCAGATGATAACGCACGCCTGAGGCGATGCTGATGCGCTTGATGCCGGGAAGGGCGCGGGCCTTACGGTACAGCGTCACCAGCGGGTCGTGGTTGGTTTCCAGATTCTTGCAGATGTCTGGATAAACGCAGGACGGCCGGCGGCAGACTTCCTGGATTTTGTCGTCCTTGCAGTTCAGCCGCCACATATTGGCGGTGGGGCCGCCCAGATCGGACACTGCACCGGTAAAGCCCTTGGTCTTGTCGCGGATTTCGCCCAGCTCTTTCAGGATCGAGCCCTCTGAGCGGCTTTGGATGACGCGGCCTTCATGCTCGGTGATGGAACAAAACGAACAGCCGCCGAAGCAGCCGCGCATGATGTTGACCGAGAACCGGATCATGTCCCAGGCAGGGATGACCGCATCGCCATAGCTTGGGTGCGGCGCGCGGGCATAGGGCAGCTCGTAGACCCCGTCCAGTTCGGGCGTGGTCAGTGGGATGGGCGGCTGGGTCAGCCACACTTCCTTGTCGCCGTGGCGCTGCACCAGCGGGCGGGCATTGCCGGGATTGGCCTCCAAATGCAGGATGCGCGAGGCGTGGCCGTACAGCACCGGATCGGTGGAGACCTGCTCATAGGCGGGCAACCGCACCACGGCCTTGTTAGTTTTGACCGGCGCGTCGGGCGGTTCCAGATCGCTCCAATCCACCACGGCGTAGTCTTCCGGCACGCGGTCGCGGATCAGCGCCACGCCGCGCAAATCGGTCATGCTGCGTGGGGATTGGCCCTCGGCCACCCGGTGGGCGATGTCCACGATGGCGCGTTCCGCATTGCCGAACACCAGAATGTCGGCCTTGGCGTCCACCAGCACGGAACGCCGCACCTTGTCCGACCAGTAATCGTAATGGGCGATGCGGCGCAGGCTGGCTTCGATGCCGCCCAGCACGATGGGGACGTCCTTGAACGCCTCGCGGCAACGCTGGGCATAGACCAGCAAGGCGCGGTCGGGCCGCTTGCCGCCCTCGGCATTGGGCGTGTAGGCGTCGTCGGTGCGGATGCGGCGGTCCGAGGTGTAGCGGTTGACCATGGAATCCATGTTGCCGCCGGTGACGCCCCAAAAAAGATTGGGCTTGCCCAAAGCGCGGAATGGCTCGGCAGTCATCCAGTCGGGCTGGGCGATGATGCCGACGCGGAAGCCCTGCGCCTCCAGCAGGCGACCGATTATGGCCATGCCGAAGCTGGGATGATCCACATAAGCGTCGCCGGTGACCAGCACTACGTCACACGAGTCCCAGCCCAGTGCCTCCATCTCGGCGCGCGACATGGGCAGGAAGGGGGCGGGGCGAAGCGCCCGGAATTTGCGGTGCGAGAACAGGTCGGTCATGGGCGAAGGATATCGACCTTCCGGGGGCGCTTCGCAAGGTGTGGCTTACCCATAACGGATATTTTCCCGTAAACTGGCGGCGAAACGGGAGGACCGCTTTGGTACATCTGATCAAGCTGGCCGTCGGCTGCGGCAACATCGACGACATGAAGGCGTTTCAGGACTACCGCCTGCGCAGCTTCGGCCAAGTGTTCCACCTGACCCGCTCGGTCCCCAAGCGGGCTGAGGAGCTGACCGATGGCGGTTCCATCTACTGGGTCATCAAGGGGCAAATCCTGGCCCGCCAGTTGGTCACCGATGTGCTGGCCGATCAGGATGAGGAAGGCCGCGCGCGCTGCCGCCTGATTCTAGACCCGAACGTCGTGGAGGTGGAAAGCCGCCCGTGCAAGCCGTTCCAGGGCTGGCGCTACCTGGAGGCAGCCAACGCCCCCGCCGACCGCCGCAAGGGCGAGCAGGAACCGCCGCCGGAAATGGCGGAGGAGTTGCGGCGGCTGGGGTTGCTTTAAAGTAAGAGTAGTTGAACCCTTGCGCGAATTTTGGCAGCCTTGCGGTTTCTGCCATCCGGGGGGATATCGGCCATGACCACCATTACCGCGCTTCGCATTTTTCCGCCTTTGGCCATTGGCCGTCTGGGCTCGGCGGTTGAGCCGCTGGACAATTACACGGTCACCGTGGTCGAGACCCCGCCGGACGCCGATGCCCTGCCGTTCCGGTCCATCCAATGCGCCGAAACCCTGGTGGTGGACGAAGCCAGCGGGGAAATCGTCGCCACCCGTCCGGCCTCGGCCCAGCCGCCGCACTTCAAGACCGGCAACCAAATCCGCCCGGTGGCGCCGTTCCTGGAAGTGTTTGCCGTGACCGATAGCGGCGAGGCCGTGGCTCTGACCGCCCCCATGCTGGATCAGGCCAAGTTGACGGTGCGCTGGCGGGTCGAGGTGGGCAATTTCAAGATGTTCCGCCGCACTGGCGACGTGAACGACCAGATCCATGCGGATACGGACTTCTTCAGCGACAGCACCCGGCGCGCCCTGATGGGCCATTGCGCCAATTTCATCAGCCCGGACAAGGCGGTGGCCATGGGCTGGGTGCAGGCCATCAGGCCCAACGCCGCCTATCCGCAAATCCGCCTGCGCTTCACTCCCGCCGCCGGTCTGGTCTATGGCAGCACGCCCTTGGACAAGCCCATTGTGGTGGATGATCCCAGCAACGGCACGGGCGAAAGCTCGGAAGTCCCCATCCCGCCCGAGCGGACGCTGTATGACAGCGCGCGCGGCCGCTGGCACGGCTATGTGGACAATAATGCCATTCGCAACACCCTGGGCCAGGGGCTGTATGCCGCCTATGGCGCCACGCCGTTCTTCAATTACTACGACCAGCCGCAGCCCAGCCGGGGCTATTTCGACGACACCTGCGACGGCATCGTCACCGTTGAATTGGTGGATCATGCGGGCGTGGTGCAGCATTCCGCCCGTGCCCGCATCTGCTCGGCCCCGCCCATCTTCGCCCCGGATTCCGGCTTCATCCGCTCCATGGCCGATGATCTGGAACAGGTGCTGGACGGCCCGGAAGTGGGACCCGAAGGCGTCGGTCTGGCCGAGGCCGAAGACATCATCCGCCGCGCCTATGAGACCGTGCGCTTCATGAACATTTCGGTATTGAACGGCGGCCCGGTGGACGGCAAGCCGAACGTGGCCGACACCATGCCGGGCAATGATTACGATGACCTCAAGCGGCTGAACCAGCAGGTATTCGATCCCGCCATGGATACCAGCACCGTGTTGGGCATCCATCAGGGCGTGCTGTCGGCGGTGCATGACGGCAGCGGCATGTATTACACCGAATATCTGCGCAAGCCCGAGGAGATCGGCGATCTGACCGATACCGGGCGCCACAAGATGCCCGCCCTGATGTCGGGCGCCGATGCCCGCTATTTGGCCCTGACCCGGCGCCAGTCGGACATCATTGCCAAGGCCAAGGACGGCGTGACCCTGGTGCCGCGCAACCGCACCGCTCAGCTGACCCATCAGGCCCAGGGCAATCCGCCCAATGCCGGCATCGCCTCGGCCGTGGGTAATTGCTGTCCCGGCCTGGAATATGATTTCCGCAGCGTATGGCGCCGCGTCTTCCAGGGCATCACCCTGGTGGAACACACCAATTACGTGGTCCAGGCCGATGCGGAATTCTCCGACCTGCTGGGCCATCGCCTGCTGAAGATCGACGGGCGCGCCATCGTGTTCCAGGCCATGGGGCCGTCGGAAGCCCACCCCGATGGCGGGCCGCTTGCCACCACAGAGAACCCCAACGGCGTGGTCTGCATGGAATGGTCCAACGCTCTGGCCTATGCCCTGCAAAAGCAGGGCGGCACCATGGAATGCGTGTTCACCAAGGATGTGTCCGAGGTGGAAGTGCTGGACGGCGGCGAGACCATCACCCGCTCGCTGACAGTGCGCAAATTCTTCGAGGACGACACCGCTTTCATCTCGCGCGAACTGGCGGCGCCCGGCGAAATGACCCAAGGGTTGTGCTCGCCCTGGCAGAACGATTTCCGCGAATGCGTCTGCTATTACTGGGCCTCCAGCCGTCCCGATTACGTCAACGTCCAGCCCGACGGCGACGCCAGCAAGGGCGATAACTGGCTGCAAAAGGTGCGCACCGGCGCCTATGTGGTGGACGACTACAAAGACGCGAACCTGATCAATTACAAGGATCTGTTCGAGAACTGGGAGGCCCTGCTGCGCTTCCAGATCGGCGGCAAGGACGTCTAGTGACATTGGCGTCGCGCCCGCGTTCTCCCCATGCCCATGTCTGGCGGAGTGCGCGGGGCCACCATCTGTTCGTGGTCGATGGCAGCCGGTTGTTCGACGTGGATGCCGAGCAACTGGCTTTGCTGGACGAGGCCATATCCGCCAGCACCGAAGCCGCATTGCTTGACCAGCTAGGGGTGGGCGGTCCTGCTGTCATCGACGATCAGCCGCCCCAGGTGCCGGTCCATGCCTTTTCTCTGGCAGTGGCGCAGAAATGCAATCTGGGCTGCACCTATTGCTATGCCCAGCAGGGCGAGTTCGGCGGCGCCGCCCGCGACATGGCGTTGGACACCGCGTTGCAGGCGGTGGACATGCTGGTGGCGGCGACCCCGCCGGGCGGTAAGTTCAATCTGGCCTTCCTGGGCGGCGAGCCCCTGGCGAACCGCGCCGTTCTGCGAGCGGCCACCACCCATGCGGCGGACATGGCCGCGCGGCACGGCATCACCCCCAGCTTCGCCATCACCACCAACGGCACCTTGCTGACCCCCGGCGATGCCGAGTTCTTCGACCAGCACGGTTTCGCCGTCACCATCAGCCTAGATGGCCGGGCGGAGGACCACGACCGGCTGCGGCCGTTCAAGGGCGGGCGCGGCAGCTTTGACCGCATCATGACCAATGTGCGCCCCATGCTGGTGGGGCAAAGCCGCATGCAGGTCTCGGCCCGGGTCACGGTCACCCCGGACAATTTGGCCCTGCGCCCGGTGCTGGATGATTTCATTGCCGAGGGCTTCCACTCGGTGGGCTTCTCCGCTTTGCTGAAAGCCCCCAACGGCCAAGGCGAGATGAAGCCCGACCAACTTGACGCCATGCTGGCCGAGTTGCTCCTGTGCGGCGAGGAGTTCGAACGCCGCACCGCTGCCGGCCAGCCCTATCCCTTCGCCAACATGCAAAACGCCATGCGCGAGATTAGCCGAGGCACCCACCGGCCCTATCCGTGCGGCGCCGGGGCGGGCTATTTCGGGGTTTCGGCAGACGGCGATCTGGCCGCCTGTCACCGCTTCGTCGGTGACGACAACGGCGCCATGGGAACGCTTGCCACCGGCATCGACCTGGACCGGCAATCGCGCTGGCTGACCGAGCGCCACGTACACCGCCAGACCCCGTGCAGCGTCTGTTGGGCGCGCTATCTGTGCGGCGGCGGCTGTCATCACGAGGTGCTGGGCCGGGGCCGTCCCGCTTGTGACTTCATTCGTGGCTGGCTGCATTATTGCCTGGAGGCCTATCTGCGCCTGGGCGGTGCCCCGTGAAGGTAGACGTCTGCATCATTGGCGGCGGCCCGGCGGGCAGCACGCTGGCCTTGCGGCTCGCCCAATTGGGCCACAAGGTCTGCGTGGTGGAACGCGAACGCTTCCCGCGTGAGCACATGGGCGAATCCCTCAGCCCCGGTATCTGGACTCAGCTGGACCTGCTGGGTGCCCGCGAGGCGGTGGAGGCCATGGGCTTCACGCCGTGCCGGGAAGTCACCCTGCATTGGTACGGCGCTGATCCCGAACGGCGCGACCAAAACCAGCAGCCCGGCCTGTTGGTGGATCGCGGGCGCTTCGACCAGCTGCTGCTGCGCATGGCCCAGGCTCAGGGCGTTCAGGTGCTGCAACCGGCAACGTTGACGGCGTGCGAGCGCCACGGCGAGGGCTGGCGGCTGACCATCAATGGCCGTGTGGTCGAGGCCGCATTGCTGGCCGATGCTAGCGGCGGCGGTGTGGTCCTGCGTAGCCCGCGCCAGTTCAACGGCCCGCGCACTTTGGCCATCAGCGCCTATTGGCAGGGTGCCAGCTTGGCCACGGTGCCGCGTATCGAGGCCGGGCGGGATTCGTGGTTCTGGGCCGTGCCGCTGCCCAATGGCACCACTAACGCCATGGCCTTCGTGGACACTGCCGACTTCCGCGCCCGGCGCATCGGCTCCATGGAACAGGAATACGACCGCCTGATGGCCCAATCAGGCTTGGTGGCGGGCTGTTCCGACGCGCGCAAGTGCCAAGGGGTGCAGGTGTGCGACGCCACGCCATCGGTCAGTTTGAACGGCATGTCCGCCAACCACATCAAAGTGGGCGGGGCGGCGTTGGTGATCGACCCCCTCTCGTCCAGCGGGGTGCAGAAAGCCATGCAGACCGCGCTGGCCGGCGCCATCGCCGTCAACACCGTACTGCGCCGTCCTGGCGATGCAGCCCAGGCGGTGTCGTTCTATCAGGCCAACATCCTGGCCTCGGCGGACCGGCACCGGCGTTGGGCCGCTCAGTTCTACCAGACCGCCGCCGCCCACAACCCGACAGCCTTCTGGCGCGCCCGTGCCGCAATGCCGGACGCACCGCCCGCCGC
>JACMLB010000034.1 GCA_014379805.1 Rhodospirillales bacterium
GGTCGGTATCTCGGGTGCCATCCAGCATCTGGCCGGCATGAAGGACTCTAAAGTCATCGTCGCCATCAACAAGGACGAAGAGGCGCCGATCTTCTCGGTGGCCGATTACGGCTTGGTGGCGGATTTGTTCAAGGCGCTGCCGGAGTTGGACGAGGGGTTGACCCCATGACCCATATGCGCCCCGCCACCACCACTACAACGCCCGACGTCACCGCCATCCGCGACGTGGGCATCATCGGCGCCGGCCAGATGGGCACCGGCATTGCCCAGGTGTTCGCCCAAGCCGGATTCAACGTGCACCTGCTGGACATGGCCGAGGACCGCCTGTCGGCTGCCATGGGCACCATCACCAAGGGCCTGGGCCGTCTGGCCGAAAAAGGCAAAATCTCGGAAAGCGACAAATGGGATGCCCTGGCCCGCATCCGCGTGGGCGTCGCCTATGATCTGCTGGCCGATTGCGATCTGGTGATCGAAGCCGCCAGCGAGAATGAACAGGTCAAGCGCGCCATCTTTGCCCAATTGTGCCCGGTGCTGAAGCCCGAGGCGCATATCGCGTCCAACACGTCCTCCATTTCCATCACCCGCCTGGGGGCAAGCACCGACCGCCCCACCAAGTTCATGGGCATGCACTTCATGAACCCGGTGCCGGTGATGCAACTGGTGGAACTGATCCGGGGTATCGCCACGGACGAGACCGCCTTCGCCTTGGTCCGCGAAGTGGTGCTGAAGCTGGGCAAGTCACCGGTATCGTCGGAAGATTTCCCCGCCTTCATCGTCAACCGCGTGCTGCTGCCCATGATCAACGAGGCGGTCTACACCTTGTATGAGGGCGTGGGCTCGGTGGAATCCATCGACACCGCGCTACGATTAGGTGCCAACCATCCCATGGGACCGCTGCAACTGGCGGATTTCATCGGGCTGGATACCTGCCTCGCCATCATGCAGGTGCTGCACGAGGGGCTGGCGGACTCCAAATACCGGCCTTGCCCGTTATTGGTCAAATACGTGGAAGCGGGCTGGCTGGGTCGCAAGACCGGCCGCGGCTTCTATGACTATGCCGGCCCTGCGCCGGTCCCCACTCGCTGACGGAGCCCCCAATGTCCGCCTATATCGCCCCCGTTCGCGAGATCAAGTTCATGCTGGCCGAAGCCGGACTGGACACCATCGCCGCCCTGCCCGGCTTCGAGGAAGCCACCCCCGATCTGGTGGACAGCATCCTTGAAGAAGCCGCCAAGATCGCCGAAGAGACCATGGCGCCCATGAACCGCAGCGGCGACATCCAAGGCGCCCGCCTGGAAGACGGCGTGGTGCATTCGCCCGATGGCTGGCCGGAAGCCTGGAACGTGCTGGTGGACGGCGGCTGGATCGGCCTGCCCTTCGCCCCCGACCATGGCGGCATGGGCCTGCCCAACCTGCTGAACACCGCCGTGCACGAGATGTGGCAATCGGCCAACATGGCCTTCGCATTGAATGCCACTTTGGTCCAGGGCGCCGCCCACGCTTTGGAACTGTTCGGCAGCGATGCCCAAAAGGCGGAGTATCTGCCCAAGCTGGTGTCGGGCGAGTGGTGCGGCACCATGAACATCACCGAGCCCCAGGCCGGTTCCGACATGGCCGCCATCCGCTCGCGCGCCGTGCCCGAAGGCGACCACTATCGCATCAGCGGCCAGAAGATTTTCATCTCGTATGGCGACCATGAGATGAGCGAAAACATCGTTCATCTGGTGCTGGCCCGCACGCCCGACGCTCCGCCCGGACTGAAGGGCCTGTCCCTGTTCGTGGTGCTGAAAGTTTTGGAAGATGGCACCCGCAACGACGTCCACTGCGTCTCGCTGGAACACAAATTGGGCATTCGCGGCGCGTCGACCGCCGTGCTGTCCTATGGCGACAATGGCGGCGCCGTCGGCACCCTGGTGGGCGAGCTCAATCGCGGCGTGGAATACATGTTCGCCATGATGAACCATGCCCGCCAAGCCGTTGGTTTGCAGGGTCTGTCCATCGCCGAGCGGGCCTATCAGCAGGCGCGGTCCTATGCCCGCGAGCGTGTGCAGGGCAAGCCCGTGGGCTGCAGCGGTCCCATGCCCATCGTCCACCATCCCGATGTGCGCCGCATGCTCATGGGCATGAAGGCGCGCATCGAGGCCATGCGCGGCCTGATCTACACCGCCGCCGCCGCCATCGACGTTGCCCACGCCCACACCGACGAAGCCGCCCGCGCCAAGGCCCATCAATTGGTCGAGCTGCTGACCCCCATGGTCAAGGGTTGGTGCACCGAGACCGGGCAAAGCGTCGCCTCAATCGGCGTGCAGGTTCATGGCGGCATGGGCTACATCGAAGAAACCGGCGCCGCTCAGCATTTGCGTGACGCCCGCATCACCACCATCTACGAAGGTACCACCGCCATCCAGGCCAACGATCTGCTGCACCGCAAGGTGCTGCGTGACGGTGGCCGGGCCATCAGCGAATTGCTGGATGACGTCATGCTGTCGGCCGAAGCCATGCGCACCGGATCGGATGCCTCGTTGCGGGTGGTCGGCGGTGCGCTCAAGGACGCGGCGGGCCAAGCCTCCCATGTGGTGGCGTGGCTGCTGGCGGCGGCACCCAACGACGCCCGTCAACCCAGCGCCGGCGCGGTGCCGTTCCTGGAATTGATGGGCATCATCGTCGGTGGCCATTGCTTGGCGAAATCCGCCCGCGCAGCCGCCACCGCGCAGTCGGAACTGGCGGAAGCCGATCCGTTCCTGACCGCCAAGCCCATCCTTGCCCGGTTCTATGCCGAGCACGTGTTGCCGCAAACCCTAGCGCTTGGCGCCGCCATCATGTTCGGTGGGGCTTCGGTCATGGCGTTGGACGAAGCGCAGCTTTGAAACTTCGGTGCCGGATGGCTCGTCCGGCTCCGCTAGTCCCGTAGTCACACACGCCCACGGGGCTGGTTGTCTCCCTCTACGAGCCGCGCCTTGGGGCCGAGCTTATTGCTCGGCCCCCTTTTTATTGCCCGCCCGCCGCGCGGCTGCGATACTCCGCATCCCTTATTTCCTTCGGATGCCGATCCATGCTTTCCAGCGCCGTAATCCGCGCAGCCATTCCCGGCGTGCTCACCGAGGCCGCCATTCCCGAATTGCCCAATTACTACCGGGGCAAGGTGCGTGAGAATTACGACCTGCCGGACGGGCGGCGCATCCTGATCTCGACCGACCGCCAAAGCGCCTTCGATCAGGTGCTGTCGGCGGTGCCGTTCAAGGGTCAGGTACTGACCCAGACCGCCCGCTTCTGGTTTGAAGCCTGCGCCGATATCTGCCCCAACCATGTGATCGAATACCCCGATCCCAACGTGGTGGTGGGTCGCCGTCTGGACATGCTGCCCATCGAGATGGTGGTGCGCGATTACCTGACCGGCTCCACCGACACGTCCGTGTGGTCCATGTACAAGGCGGGCAACCGCACCATGTACGGCGTGGATTTCCCCAACGGCTTGGTCAAGAATGACAAGCTGCCCGGCACCATCCTGACGCCCACCACCAAAGCCGATGTGGGCGGCCACGACGCCCCCATTTCGCCGAAAGAGATCGTCGCCACCGGTTTGCTGACCCAGAAGCAGTGGGACGAACTGGCCGAACTGTCCCTGGCCCTGTTCGCCCGTGGCCGCGACATTGCCGCCAAGAACGGCCTGCTGCTGGTGGACACCAAGTTCGAGTTCGGCCTTGACCCCCAGGGCCGCATCACCCTGGCCGACGAAATCCTGACCCCGGATTCCAGCCGTTATTGGCGGGCGGAAGGCTTTGCCGCGCGCCATGCCAAGGGCGAAGAGCCGGAGAGCCTGGACAAGGAATTCCTGCGCCTGTGGATTGCCGCGCGCTGCGATCCCTACACCCAGCCCATCCCGGCCATCCCCGACGACACGTTGGTGGAATTCAGCCAGAAATACATCTCGCTGTTCGAAGCCGTCACCGGCCAATCCTTCGACGCCCCGCCCGCCGGGGAATCGGTGAAGGAGCGTATCCGCCGCAATCTGGCTAAATATTTCTAGAGGGTCATAGACCTACGGCCAAAAGCCCCAAATCCTCCGCTCCCATGCCTACGGGCACGCGCTCTGCTAGCGTAATCCCGCGCGGACATGGGAGGTCGGGCCATGAGGATTTTGGTGTTTGCCGCTGTGATGTCGGCCATGGCGGTTCAAGCACAGGCGGCGGAGCCCGAGCACGGCTTTGCACCGGCGCTCGCCGCCAGTTCCATCACCGACGTCCAGCAGCAACTGACTGCACGCGGCTATTACGGCGGGATGATCGACGGGCGCATGACCCCGTCGCTGCGCACGGCCATCTCGGTCTATCAAAGCGATGTGGGCCTCAGGGTGACCGGCATTCCCGATCTCGCCGTGCTCAACATGCTGAAATTCGGGCCTGACATAAAGGCAACCATCCAGCCGCTGGGTCAGCGCCCACCCGCCCCGGCGCCCCGCACCGCAGGCGTGCCGCCCTATGAGGCACCCGAGCCCTACCGCTATCCCCAGCCCGCGCAGGACATTGACGAGGCGGCGAAACCATCCTGCCCCATCACAAAAACAGAGGAGCCGCCTTTGCCCAAGGCGGCCCCTCAACACCGGGTGGTGTCATCTCCGCTCAAGGCGGGATGATTACTTTTCGAACGGCTTCGGACGCGGGGTCGCATCCGAGGACGGCGGCAGGATCGGCAGCTTGAAGTTGGGCTGGTCGCCGGTCAGCGTCTTCAGGAACGCCACGATCTTGGCGTTCTCATCGGCAGTGAACTGCTTGCCCAACTGGATACGGCCCATGGTCTCCACCGCCTGGGTCAAGGTGGCGGCCTCGCCGTCGTGGAAGTAGGGATAGGTCAATTCCACGTTACGCAG
The DNA here is from genome assembly GCA_014379805.1 of Rhodospirillales bacterium. Lineage (GTDB taxonomy): Bacteria > Pseudomonadota > Alphaproteobacteria > Rhodospirillales > Magnetospirillaceae > Magnetospirillum. Next base: position 4,868 of record JACMLB010000034.1, read on the forward strand.
GGTCGGGACCTTGAAGTTGAAGCGGTCGGCTTCATCCTTGGTCACGGCCACGCGGCCTTCCGCCGGGCTGGTGGCCTTGTAGGCCTCGACCACGCCCATCTTCTGGTAGGAATTGCCACCCACCGCCGCGCCGTTATGGCACGACACGCAGCCGCTATCCTTGAACAGGGTGTAGCCGGCCTTTTCGTTGGCGGTCAGCGCCTTCTTGTCGCCCTTCAGCCACTTGTCGAAGCGCGAGTTGGGCGTAACCAGGGTCTCTTCAAAGGCGGCGATGGCCTTGGTCACTTCCTCGATGGTGACCTTTTCCGAGCCGAACACCTTCTTGAATTGGGTGACGTAGCCGGGAATGGACTGCAGCACCTCGACCGCCAGTTCATGGGTGAAGCCCATCTCGCCGGGATTGGCGATGGGGCCGCCGGCCTGGGCCTGAAGGTCCTTGGCACGGCCATCCCAGAACTGAGCCAGATTCATGCTGGAATTCAGCACGGTCGGCGCGTTGATGGGGCCTTGGTTCCAGTTGTGACCGATGGAGGTCTTGAGGTTATCCGTGCCGCCCAAAGAGAGGTTGTGGCAGGAATTGCACGAGATGAAACCGGATTTGGAAAGCCGGGTATCGAAGTACAGCTTCTTGCCAAGCTCGGCCAGACCCGCATCCTTGACCTTCGCCGGGGCGATGGCCTCAATGGGCTCGCCACTGGCATGGGCGGCGGTGGAGATCGCCAGCACGGCAGCAAGCGACAGCGTCGTCAGTTTCAACATTGGTAGTCCCCCTGAGATTGCCGAGAGACACTTTCCGCCCGATCAACAAGGGAGCGCATTGAGATGGATCAATGAATAGAGATATTCTAAAGAACACCGCACTGCGCTATAGCAATTTGCTTTTTCCAAATATGCGGCATTCCCGAGGTGATGGTGCTACAACCCGCACCGAGTATGGTTTGCAAGAGAAATACCGCCGTGGACGACACCGCCCAACCAAACCTCACCATTGATTTTGTCGGTGGCGCCGTCGGCCACCGCTTCCGCTCCAGCGGCGGCCACAGCCAAGCGCTGCATAAAGCTGTCGGCTTTAGCCACGGCAACATACCGACCATCATCGACGCCACCGCCGGGCTGGGCCGCGACGCCTTTCTGCTGGCCACCATGGGCGCGCAGGTCACCCTGCTGGAACGTTCGCCCGAGGTTTATGCCCTGTTGCGCGACGGGCTGGAGCGCGCCAGTGCGGCGGGGCCGGACTACGCCGCCATCGTCGCCCGCATGACGCTGATCCACGGCGACGCCAAGGTTCTGCTGCCCGGCATGCAGACCGATGTGGTGGTGGTCGATCCCATGCATCCGCCGCGCAAGAACAGCGCCCTGGTGAAAAAGGAAATGCGGGTGCTGCGCCAATTGGTCGGCCCCGATCTGGACGCCTTCGAGTTGATGCAGGCGGCCTTGGCCTGCGCCCGCAAGCGGGTGGTGCTGAAATGGCCCCTGCGCGCCGATCCCCTGCCCGGCCTGCCGAAACCATCCCATCAGATCATCGGCAAGACCACCCGGTACGACGTATTCATGAGGAATAGCGCCGTCCTCGATTGATTTCTTCCACTACCTGTGCACTCTAATGATGGAACCGGGAGGGGGACGGGCGTGGACGCGGATGTAATTCTCCAATTACGGGGCGAAATGAGTGCAATGCGCACACATATCGCCAATTTGGAGCAGCAGAATTCCGACCTAGAACTCGAGCTTCAGGCCGCCATCGAGCATGGCGATGCCATTGAGGCCGAATTGGCCTTGGCCAATGACCAGATGCGCGGCGAGATCGCCGAACGCATCCGCGCCGACGTCAAACTGCAACGCCTGCTGACCGCCCTGAAGGAACAGAAAAGCGACCTGGAGCTTCTGGTCCACACCATCACCGAACACAGCGACGAAATCGATGTCGAGCACGAGCTGACCAACGAACAGCTGCGGCTTGAGAATGAACGCATCCGCCTTGCCAAGGAACAGGCCGAAACCATGGCCCGCATCAAGGCCGAGTTCGTGGCCGTGGTGTCGCACGAAGTGCGCACCCCCATGAACGGCTTACTGGGCATGGCGCGCCTGCTGCTGGACACCGAACTGACTCACGAACAGCGCGATCTGGCCGATACGGTGGTGTCATCGGGCCGGCTGTTACTGAACATCCTGGACGACATCCTGGACCTTTCCAAATTGGAGGCCAGCCGGCTTCATCTGGAAAACATCGACTTCAATCTGGTCCAGTTGGTCGAGGAAAGCCTGGGCCTGATGAGCATGCGCGCCAGCGAGCGCGGCCTTGCCGTCGCCCATGTGATCGCCCCGGACATCGCCGTCATGGCCAAGGGCGACCCCATGCGCCTGCGCCAGGTGCTGACCAATCTGATCGGCAACGCCACCAAATTCACCGAAAAGGGCAGCATCACCGTCAGCGTCTCGCCGACGGAGAAGGGCCATGTGCGCTTCGCCATCAGCGACACCGGCATCGGCATCAGCCCCGAAGTCCAAGAACGCCTGTTCAACCGCTATGTTCAGGGCGACACCTGGGTGTCGCGCAAATTCGGCGGCACCGGCCTGGGACTGTCCATCTGCAAGCAGTTGGTCGAACTGATGGGCGGCGAGATCGGCGTGGACAGCACGCCGGGGGCCGGCAGCGTGTTCTGGTTCGAGATGCCGCTGGGACACGCCGGCGAAACGCGCCCGCGCGCCCATCCCACCGCCGCGCCCAAGCGCGTTGTCCTGGTGGAGCCCGATTTCTCCATCCGCACGGCCATGGCGTCGCGTCTTGGCGCCTGGGGCGTGCCGGTCGTCACCGCCCTGCCCGATTCCATTACCAGCCTGCGCCAGCCCGGCGACGTGTTGCTGGTGGGAGCGCGGCTGGCCCGTACCGCAGCATTGGCCTTGTCTGCCGCCCATGGCCTGCCCACCATCATCTCGTCTCCCGCAGGAACCCTGCCGCAGCAGGCCGCCGGCGGCGACACCCTGACCCTGGCCGAGCCCGTGGCCGAAGCCGCTCTGGCCGCCGCCCTGGATTGGTCCGCCCGATCCATGGAGGCGCGCAAAACGCCGCCTTGCGCTCCCGCCCCCATGCCGCGCCGCACCGATCCCGGCCATTGCGGCGTGTCGTTGCGCATTCTGGTGGTGGAAGACAATCCGGTGAACCAGCGTGTGGCGGTGGGCATGCTGGCCCGCCAACGCCATGTGGTGGTCACCGCCGATAACGGCGCGGAAGGCATTGAACGCCTTCAGGCCGAGCCCTTCGATCTGGTGCTCATGGACCGCCACATGCCGGTGATGGACGGGCTGGAAGCTGTCCGCACGCTGCGCGCCTTGCCCCCGCCTTTGTGCGATTTGCCCGTGGTCGCCCTGACGGCGGCGGCGTCCCAGGCCGAGATCCGCGAATGCCTGGATGCCGGCATGAACGATTTCGTGCCCAAACCGTTCTCGCCCGAACAATTGGTGGAAGTGATCGACCGTATGATGGCGCAACAAGCGGGCCGCGACGGCGATCTGGACCCCACCGTGCTGGCAACCTTGCGCGACGTGCTGGGTGACGAGACGGTGGCCGAGATCGTCGCCGAATATGGCCGCACTGCCAAATCCCTACTGAACGACATCACCGCCGCCACCACCATGCGCGACGGTAAGGCGCTGGCCTATGCCGCCCACAGTCTGAAAAGCTCGTCGGCCATGCTGGGCCTGGTTGCCATGGATCACATGTGCGCCGGTATCGAAGCCGCCATCCGCGTGGGCAAGCTGGAAGACGCTCTGGCCCTGGCCGCACGGCTGCCCGAAGGTTTCGCGCGCGCCCAGGCAAGACTACAGCGCCGGTGACGGGCGTTCACCCGCTTGCGGTAAAGCCAGTCGGGTGGCAAAGTTCGGGGGTTGTTGGGCACCAAGATCGTGCGGGGGAGATTTGGGGAATGTCGGATATGGTCGGTCGGTATCGCGAATGCGGTGCCGCAACTAAAGAAGGGCTGGAGCTATCGTTTTCCGCCAGTTCCATTCCGTTGAAACAGCGTTGGCGCAATAACGGCCTGTCGGCCGATTTTCTTGCCGATTACGTAACGACGTTCTTTCCGCGCGTAGAGAACGACCCGAAAAGCTTGGCGCGTCAGCAGGAAATCCGTGGGGCGGTCAATTACATCGCCAACGAACTGCTTGAGAACGCCATGAAGTACAGCGATGAGCATCTGACCCAACCCATCTCCATTAAGCTGGTGATGGAAGCCGACTCGATCCTGTTCGTCGAGTCCAACGCCACCAACGCGGCGCGCGGGCGCGCCTTCCAGGCGTTCGTCACCGAATTGGCGACCTCGGACCCGACCGAGCTGTACGTCACCCAACTGGAACGGGGGGTGGAGACCGGCGGATCGGGCCTGGGACTGATCACCATGGTCAATGATTACGGGGCTCAGCTTGGCTGGAAATTCGACGACCTGGGTGACGGCGCCATGCGCGTGACCACCCAGGTGCTGCTTGAGATATAGGTAGGAAATCCACATGGAAATCGTCGTCAGCGGGGAACAATATTCGGTCGAATGGGACGCTCCCACCCGAACCGCCGCCTTGAAAGGCATCCTGCGGCTCAATGGGCTGGAGGAATACGGGCCGATCGCCCGCTTCCTGTCCTCGGCGGTGCCTGAGGGAAAAATGACCCTGGATGTGCGCTCCCTGGAGTTTCTCAACAGCTCCGGCATCGCCATGCTGTCCAAGTTCGTCATTGAGATTCGCAACCGCAAGACGGTCGATCTCAACGTGGTGGGCTCGACGGCCATCTCGTGGCAGGGCAAGTCGCTGGCAAATCTGTGCAAGCTGATGCCCAGCCTGAAGATGGAAATCATTTAACGCGTATGGGCCGGAGGCACAGGGTGAATTCATTTGCGGCATCGGTGGTTGATCCGGCCACGGCAGTGGCGCCGACGGCCCGCTTCCGCAGCCTGACCGCCAAGCAGGCCATCGTTACCGTGGTGGTGGTGCTGGTCCTGAGCCTTCTCGGCAGCTTCCTGGAACTGTTCATCGCCTGGAACCACATCCGCGGTCAGGTGCGCGAGCAGGCCTCGCAAATGCTCAACACCGTGGACGGTTCGGCGGCAGAGGCGGCCTATCAGCTGAGCAGCGAACTGGGCCAGCAGGTGGTGACCGGGTTGCTCGGCTACCAAGTGGTGGACACCGTCGAATTGCGCGACAATTTCGGCGACGCGCTGGGCAAAGCCTCTCGCAGCCGCGAACCCGACATGTTCGCCGGTTTGGCACGCCATCTGTTCGGTGACGTGACCACCTATCACCGCTCGCTCATGCGCTCACGCAACAACGGCCCGGTCACCGAGGTCGGACGGCTTGATCTGGTGCTGTCGCCCGAAGCGGTGGCCCATAGCTTCTTCGACCTTGCCTTGGTCAATGGCGGTCTGGGCCTGTTCCGCTCGCTGGCCATCGTCGGGCTGGTGGTGGGCATCTTCTACGCCATGATCACCCGCCCCCTGGTGCGGCTGTCGCAAGTGGTGTCCCAAGTCGATCCCGACCACCCCGGCGCCCGGCTGATCACCGTCCTGCCCGGCCATGGTCAGGACGAATTGGGCCAGTTGATCGGCTCGCTCAACGCCATGCTGACCTCGTCGCAGCGCGGCCTGGACCAGCGCGACCGCGCCCAAGCCGATCTGACCGCCCTGACCCATGATCTGGAACGCCGGGTGGCCGAGCGTACCGCCGAGCTTGAAACCGCCAGCAACCAGATCCACTCGCTCAATCTTCAGCTCAAAGCCGACAATCTGCGCATGGGCGCCGAGCTGGACGTGTCGCGCCGCATCCAGCAGATGATTCTGCCCACCGAGTTGGAGCTGGCCCAAATCAAGGGCCTGGATGTCGCCACCTTCATGGAACCGGCCAGCGAGGTCGGCGGCGATTACTACGACATCCTGCAAGCTGGCGGCGGACGCCTGCGCATCGGCATCGGCGACGTCACCGGCCACGGGCTGGAAAGCGGCGTGGTCATGCTGATGACCCAAAGCGCCGTGCGCACCCTGGTGACCAGCGACGAAAACGACGCCGTGCGCCTGCTCGACGTGCTCAACCGCACCATCTACAAGAACGTCGAGCGTATGGGCAGCGACAAGAACCTGACCCTGGCCCTGCTGGACTACCGCCCCGAAGCGCCTATGGACATGGTTGACGACGGGACCGGACAACCCGTCACCGGCCATCTGCGGGTCAGCGGCCAACACGAATCGGTCATCGTCATCCGCCAGGGCGGCATCATCGAGCTGATCGACACGGTGGATTTGGGCCTGCCCATCGGCATGATCGACGACGTCAAAGAATTCATCGCCGAGGTCACCATCCTGCTGCATCCCGGCGACACCGTGGTGCTGTACACCGACGGCATCACCGAAGCGGCGGATTCGACCCACACTCTGTACGGTCTGGAACGGCTGTGCGAGGTGGTGGCGTCCCATTGGCAGGCCGAGGCCGAAGCCATCAAGGCGGCAGTGGTCGCCGACGTGCGCCGCCATATCGGCAGTCAGGCGCTGTATGATGATTTGACGCTGATCGTGCTGAAGCAGGGGTAGACCCTAGTTGTCATCCCGAACGCACGTGAGGGATTTCCGCTTGGCACACCGCGTCAGAACTAGCCTCCGACCTGCCAGGATGAGATCCCTCACATGCGTTCGGGATGACAATCCTGCGCTGGGTCAACCGCTTACCCTACGGGATGCCTACTTCGCATACTTCGCGTAAAGCTTGGCGCCATCCCGCTCGCGGACTTCACCGATCTTGGCCCACAGCCGTTCGGCCAAGGCGCGTTTGTTGTCGTAGAATTGGTGGCTGAACATGAGGAAGTAGTCTTTCGTCACCAGCGGCGGAAATATCTTTTCGATCTCGGGGAAATCGCCCGAGGCCAACAGGAAATCGCCATTAACGTCCTGGGCCGCCACGGCCGGAATGCGCTTTGACGTCAGCTTCTTGAAATTGGTCGAAGACGCCTGGGCTTCCTCGGTCTTGACCCCCATGCGGGTCAAATCGTCGATGATGGAATAGCCAGTTTGCGCGCCCACCGGCCCATCCAGTCCGCCGATGGTTTTGCCGTTCCAGGTCACCGGGCTGCCCTTGAGGCGATAAAGGGAATAACTCAGGGTAGCGATACGCCGCGACGGATCGGGCTTGGAGCCAACCATGGGGTAGGTGCCATATTCCAGCCGGTCTTCCTTGAACGACGAATTGAAGATGGCGTCCACCTCGCCCATCTGCAGGGATTTCTGGCAGCGCACCCACGGCATGCGCACGAAGTCCACTTCGATGCCGATTTCCTTGGCGGCAATGCGGATCAGGTCGATGGAAACGCCCGGCCGTTCGGCGTCCACCACCGTGGAATCATCCATGTAATAGGGCGGCTGAGGCTTATCCTCATAGGCCAAGCGCACCATGTCCGCCGCCTGTGCCCCACAGGTCCACAGCGCGCCGACGATGACGGCAGACAGCCATCTCCCATATCCCATAACGCCCACCCTACATTTCAAAACCTACGAAATTCATTTTGACGGCGGAACCCCTTCTCGCCAATAGAATTTGAGTGAACGTTTAACGACCGCGCGCAAGGTCGAGCACAGCGTCCTCCACCGGCAGCTTGCGGCGGGGCCGGTCGCCGCCGCGCCGGCTGCGCAGAGTGATAAAGGCAACGGCGATCCACGTGCCATGGAACAGCAGCCCACACAGCAAGACCACCTCACCGGGGATGGGGCCGATGGCGGCGCGGGCCACGATCATATGGATGCTGTCCACCGGAACCGGGTGGATGACCAGTTTGCCCACATACGAAATCAGCTGGATCAGGAATATCCAGCCATAATTGCGCCGCAGCCGCCGCCCGACGGCCTGGGCGAAAGTGATGTGGAGCTGCGGATTGACGTAATCCTTGTACAGGATCTCGTTCCAGCCGCTGTCGAAATTGAGACCCTTGCCCAGCAGAATGGGACCAAAGAAGTTCAGTTCCAGGATGTGGGCACGGATGCGCCAGAAATCGAAGAAACGGTAACGCCGTGCCTCAATGGCCAAAAACACCGCCACCAATAATCCCACCAACACCAAGGGCAGCGGCGAGGCGCTGGCATTGCTGAAGGTCAGCGACAGCGCCAACCCAGTGGTGACCACCGCCCAATTGGTGGTGGTATCCAACCGGGTCCGCCATACCGTGCTGCGGTACAGCTCGCCCCGATAAAGATGGGCCAACGCGGCAATGTCCGCCGCACTGACCCGGTTCTCGTTGGCACGGTTCTCGCTGGCACGGTTCTGGGATTGCTCGCTCATGTGGCGAACAACACCCTGCGGAAGCGTGCGTTCCGTGGCGCCCTAAACCTGCCCGCGCAGGAAATCCTCGGACGGGACAAAGAACGAAGCGCCGGTGACCGCGCGGGTGAAGTCCAGCAACCGGTCGGCATGACCGTGGCGGTCACGGCGGACCATGCTGTCCAGCATCAGGTTGAACACCCGTGGAGTGGTGCGGCCATAGGCGACGAAGTACAGGCCGCTTTCGACGGTGGTGCCGTAGGGCACTGTGGCGCACCACCTGCAATTCCTCGCCGTCTTCCTCGATCACCACGCGGGCGATATGGGCCGAGGGCGGTTTGACCTCGCCATCCAATTCCTCGTCGTCGTCCTTGGTACGGCCCACCGCCGCTTCCTGTTCGGCCCGGCCCAAAGCCTCCCATTTGCATAGGTTGTGGACGTAGCGCTGGATGCTCACATAGCTGCCACCCGCGAAGGCCGCATCTTCCGCCCCTACCAGCGCCACGTCTGGGCGTTCATCACCCTTGGGGTTCTCGGTGCCGTCCACGAAGCCGGTCAGATCGCGCCCGCCGAGATATTTGAAGCCGTGGACTTCCTCCACCAGCCGCACCGCGCCGTCCAATGCGCCCATGACCGCGCGGGCCAAGGCGAAGTTGGCGTCATGACGGCCGGAATGAATGTGCAGGAACATGTCGGCGGGTGTCGCCGGAGCCACGCGCGGACCATCTTCCAGGGGCTGGAACGGTGCCAGTTCCGCCGGGGCGGCGGGGCCGAACATTTGGGGCCAGCACGCGGCGCCGAAGCCCATGGCGCTGACCAAAGCGGGCTCGCCCACCATGGACGCCACCTGGGCGGTCAGGACCGGCAGATTTGCCGCGACGAGCCGGATGATGGCAGGCTCGACCACGGTAAGCGTGATGAAAATGCCGAAATTCTCTCCTTCGGCGCAGATGGCTGATTGCGGCTGGGCCACGGCCTCCCCCTGGACTGGTCCCCGGCACCATAATCCAAGCGCGTGTGGGGCAAAGCGGGGGTGACGCGTATGACTGCAGGACTTAGACTGCCCCGCCCGTATTCCGCCGGAGTTTCTTATATGGTCATTCGCCTGCTGTTGGTCCTGCTGACGGTGCTGACCTTCCACGGCACCGCCTTCGCCCACGGCGCCCTGGAGCGCGCCACGCCCAAGCCCGGCAGCGTCGTCAAGACCGCCCCCGCCCAGGTCACCCTGCGCTTCAACGAAAAACTGGAACCCAAGTTCAGCACCGTGGAGGTCATTAACGCCAGCGGTGAGCGCATGGATGCCGCCCCCGCCCAAGTGAAGTCCGGCACCACGCTGGAGGTGGCGCTAAAGCCCGTGCCGGCGGGCACCTATACGGTGAATTGGCAGGTGGTTTCCATGGACATTCACACCACGTCCGGCAGCTTCACCTTCGAGGTCCGGCCGTAATGACCGTCTCTGCGGTGCTGATCCTGGCCCGCACCCTTCACATCATCGCCATCCTGCAATTGGCCGGCTTGGCATTGGCAATAGTGGTCCTGCCCGTCCCAGCCCCAGCGCTTGCCCGCATGCGCCGGCTGGCATGGGGTTGTCTGGCCGTGGCGTTGGCCTCGGGCGTCGCCTGGGTGGTCACGCCGACCGCGCAGATGAGCGGCCATGGGATGACCACCGTGCTGGTCGATACTCAGTTCGGGCACTCCATTGTCCTGCGTGCGGCCTTACTGGCCGCGCTGGCGCTGCTGATGGCCTGGGGCCGGTGGCGCTGGCTCGCCGTGGTGTTGAGCGCTACAGTCGCCGCTACCCTGGCTTGGTCCGGTCATGCGGGTGCTGGCGAGGGCCTGCTGCACCCCGCCAGCGACGTCATCCATGTGCTTGCCGCCGCCGCATGGCTGGGCGGATTGCTGCCCCTGGCCCTGGTGCTGCATCACGGCGACATGACCGCGTGCAGCTTGGCCGCCCGACGGTTCTCTCGCCTGGGCATGGCCGCCGTGCTGACAGTGGTGGTCAGCGGCTTGGGTAGCGCCTATTTCCTGATCGGCTCGCTGGCCGGGCTGTTGGGCACGCCCTACGGCCATCTGCTGCTGGTCAAGCTGGCGTTGTTCGCCGCCATGCTGGCCCTGGCCGCCTGGAACCGCCAAATCCTCACGCCACGCTTGGCCTCGGGCCGCACGCAGCTGATCCGCAACACCCTGACTGAGGCCGCGCTGGGGGCAATGCTGCTGGGCGTGGTCGGGGCGCTGGGCACCATGGCGCCAGCCATTCACGGCGAGGTGCGCTGGCCCCTGCCCTATCGTCTGGACGGCGGACATCTGGTGCCCGCCACCCCCCTGAGTTTCGCCCGTCCGGCCACCCGTCTAACCACTGAAGCGGTGGCGCAAGGCCGCCGCCTCTACGTTGAAACCTGCGCAGGCTGCCACCCCACCGGGCCGCAGACATCCAACCAAGGCGACACCTATTGGTGGGCGACCCAAGGGCACGCCGCACCGCCCTTGGCCGGCGACGACGGTTGGAGCGTGGTACATTACCTGAGGGTCCGCGCCCACGGCGCCAGTGGACCGGCCCCCGATTTCGACTTCGAGACACCCGGCGGCGACCAGGGCTCGCTGGTGGACGACTTGGTAACCTTGCTGGTGTTTTACGACGACAGCCCGGCATCGCGGGCACGCCTAGGCCAGCTGGAAAACCAAACCGACGACTGCCGCATCCTGGCCAGTCCCCTGCAATCCCCCGCCACGTCTCCGTTGTCGGTGACCGTGACGCCTGACGTGGCGGAAGCCTATGGCGTGACCAGCCACACCGAACTGCTGGTGGACGAGGCGGGACAGATACGGGCGCGCTGGTCGCTGGCGGACGGGAACAGTCCTTAGCAACGCCCCTTCCCGTACCCACCCCCACCGGGCGTTTCCACCACGAACACATCGCCGGGCTGCATGTCCACCCGCGCGGTGCCGTTCAATTCCTCCACCGACCCGTCGGCGCGCTCCACGTAATTGTGGCCCGGTTGGCCGTCACCGCCGCCGTTCAAGCCGAACGGGGCGATGCGGCGGCGGTTGGACAGGATGCCGGCAGCCATGGGTTCCAGGAACTTCAGCCGCCGAACCACGCCGTCGCCACCATGACAGGCGCCCTGCCCGCCCGAGCCCCGGCGGATGCGGAACCCGTCCACCAGCACGGGGAAGCGCCATTCCAGCACTTCTGCGTCGGTCAGGCGGGAATTGGTCATGTGGGTCTGGACCGCGCTGGCCCCGTCAAAATCGGGACCGGCGCCGGAACCGCCGCAGATGGTTTCGTAATATTGGAAGCGGGCATCGCCGAAGGTCAGATTGTTCATGGTGCCCTGGCTGGCCGCCATGACGCCCAACGCCCCCATCAGGCAATCCACCAGGGCTTGGCTGGTCTCCACATTGCCCGCCACCACCGCCGCCGGCGGCTGAGGCGCCAGCAGTGAACCCTCGGGGATGATGATCTCAAGCGGCTTCAGGCAGCCCTCGTTCAGCGGGATGGAATCGTCCACGATGCAGCGGAACACGTACAGCACCGCCGCCCGCGCAATGGCGGTGGGGGCGTTGGCGTTGCCGGGGCGCTGGCCGCTGGTGCCGGTGAAGTCGATCACCGCATTGCGGGCCGTCTGGTCCACCCGGATGGCGACCTTGATCAGGGCACCGTCATCCATTTCCACGGTGTAGTCGCCGTCATTCAAGCGGGCCAGCACGCGGCGCACGGATTCTTCCGCATTGGCCTGCACATGGCCCATATAGGCGGCGACCGTTTCGGTGCCGAACTGGTCCACCATGCGGATCAGCTCGCGCGCGCCCTTTTCATTGGCCGCCAACTGCGCCTGTAGATCGGCGATGTTCTGACGCAAATTGCGGGTCGGATACGGCCCAGCGGTCAGCAGCGCCGAGATTTCCGCCTCACGGAAACGGCCTTCCTCCACCAGCGGTACATTGTCGATCAGCACGCCTTCCTGCTCGATAGAGGTGGAATGCGGCGGCATGGAACCCGGGGTGATGCCGCCGATATCAGCGTGATGGCCTCGGCTCGCCACATAGAACAGCACGCTTCCGGCCTCGAACACCGGGGTGATGACGGTGATGTCGGGCAGATGGGTGCCGCCAGCATAGGGCGAGTTGAGCACGAAGGAATCGCCCGGCTTCATGGAGTGCGACCGAGTGCGGATAATGGTGCGTACGCTTTCGCCCATGGACCCCAGGTGAACCGGGATATGCGGCGCGTTGGCGACCAAACCGCCTTGGGCGTCGAACACGGCGCAGCTGAAATCCAACCGTTCCTTGATGTTGACAGAATGGGCGGTGTTGGCGAGCACAGCGCCCATCTGTTCGGCCACACTCATGAACAGGTTGTTGAACACTTCCAGCAGAACCGGGTCCACGCTGGTGCCGGCGGCGAACCGTTGCGGGCGCGGAACGACACGGCTTAGTATCAAATGGCGGCGCGGGTTCATCTCGGCGCGCCAGCCGGGCTCCACCACATTGGTACCGGTGGCCTCGGTGATGATGGCGGGGCCGTCCACTTTTTGGCCGGGCGCCAAATCTTCGCGGTCATAGACGGCGGCGTCATGCCAGGCATCGTGGGTGAAGATGCGGGCGGTGGCGCGCGGGATTGGCGGCTGGCTGGTGACGATGGTGACTTCCGGCTCCAGCACCGCCTCGCCGCCGCCGGCCACTTCCACGCTGACGGCTTCAACCACCAAGGGCCGTTCCATGACGAAACCGAAACGAGCCTTATGGGCGATCTCGAACGCCGTGGTCAGGGCGTCCTTGTCGGTGGCCTCCACCTCCAGCGCCGTGTCCGAGCCTTGGTATTTCAGGAACACCTTGCGGGTGCCCAGCATGTCCAGGCGCTCGACGCCTTGGCGCTCCAACTCGGTGCGGGCTTCGGCTTCCAGATCGGCGAAGGCGCGGTTGACCAGGGGCATGGATTCGTCGTCCAGCACCGCCTCAAGCGCCCGTTCCTTCAGCACGCGCAGATCGGCCAAGCCCATGCCATAGGCCGACAGCACGCCGGCCAGGGGATGCAGGAACACCGTCTCCATGCCCAACGCATCGGCTACCAGACAGGCATGCTGGCCGCCGGCCCCGCCGAAGCAGACCAGGGCATAGCGGGTGACGTCATAGCCGCGCGCCACGCTGACCTGCTTGATGGCGTTGGCCATGTTCAGCACGGCGATGGACAGGAAGCCTTCCGCCACCTGCTCGGGACTGCGGCCGTCACCGATACGCGCGGCGAGGTCCGCGAACCCCGTGCGCACCGCATCCTGGTCAAGTCCTTGGTCAGCCTGGGGGCCGAACACCTTGGGGAAGAAAGCGGTATCCAGCTTGCCGACCATGACGTTGCAGTCGGTCACCGAGAGCGGCCCGCCCCGGCGATAGCAGGTTGGGCCGGGATTGGCCCCGGCAGAGTCCGGACCGACGCGGAAGCGGGCGCCGTCGTAATGCAGGATGGAGCCGCCGCCCGCCGCCACGGTATGGATGCGCATCATGGGTGCGCGCAGGCGGATGCCGGCCACCTGGGTGTCAAAGCTGCGTTCAAACTCGCCGTCGTAATGGCAGACGTCGGTGGAGGTGCCGCCCATGTCGAAGCCGATCAGGCGATGAAAGCCGGCCATGGCGGCGGTCCTGACCGCGCCGACCACACCACCCGCCGGCCCCGACAAGATGGCGTCCTTGCCCTGGAAGCGCCGGGCGTCGGTCAAGCCGCCCGAGCTTTGCATGAACATCAACCGGGTACCTTCCATCTGGCCGGCGACTCGGTCCACATAGCGGCGCAGGATGGGCGAAAGATACGCGTCCACCACGGTGGTATCGCCACGCCCGACCACCTTCATCAGCGGGCTGGCCTCATGGGACAGGCTGATTTGGGTGAAGCCCATGTCGCGGGCCAGCTTGCCCACCTCGCGCTCGTGCTCGGGGAAGCGGTAGCCGTGCAGGAAGACCACCGCCACTGCACGGATGCCGTCATCATAGGCGGCTTGCAGACCAGCGCGGGCGGCGTCCAAATCCAGGGGGGCCAATTCCTCGCCGCGCGGCCCCATGCGCCCGGGGATTTCCACCACGCGTTCGTAAAGCATTTCAGGCAGATGGATGGCGCGGGCGAAGATGTCGGGGCGGTTCTGGGTGCCGATGGCAAGGATGTCGGCAAAGCCCTGAGTCACCGCCAGGACGACGCGGTCACCCTTGCGCTCCAGCAGCGCGTTGGTGGCGACCGTGGTACCCATCTTGACCGCCGAGACACGCTCGGGCGGGATGGCCTCGTCAGCGGCAAGGTCCAGACACCGGCGGATGCCCGCGATGGCGGCGTCGTCATATTGCTCGGGGTTTTCCGACAACAGCTTCAGCGTTTGCAAGCCGCCGCCAGGGGCGCGGGCCACGATGTCGGTGAAGGTGCCGCCGCGATCGATCCAGAACTGCCAGCCCGTCATACCCGCCCTCCCGGGGATTGAGGTTCGATGCTAACGCAGGATTGCCCGGTGCGAAAGCCGGACCTCCAAAGCAGGGAACAAGGGGTAGGCCGGAAGGGGGAGATGGCAAACAAAAGGTTCTTCGCGGAAGTCCGGGGAGCGGCAGCGCTACCGACGCCGTTTTATTACCACCAAGGGCGCGAAGCTATCTGCTGTGTGGCTGGCTGGGCGCATTCCTCGCCGCCCTCTTGGTGCCCTTGGTGGTGAAAACTATGCTTAGGCAAACTCGCTCGCCGACGTTCCCCGCCAATCCGCAATGAACCTTTTTCGGCGGGCACTTCTTCCGAGGTGCCTCGCCGGTAAGGGGGTTGGCGCGCTGGCACAATTCAACCCGCACGCAACGGGACGGGCGATGTGCGAAGGCGGAGGGGGGAGTTTGCTTAGAACCGGACGCCTTCCCAGCTGCGCTTTTCAGTGACGATGCATCTAGCAGCATTGGGCATCTGGCAGCATTTGGAGGGTCCCTATGAGAACGCGCTATTTCGCCCTGATCATGGGCATTGGGTTTTTGGCGGTAGGTATCCTCGGCTTCGTGCCACGGCTGCTGACTGCGCCCGAGGGCCAGCCCTCGCTGATGATCGAGGCCGGCCATGGCAATCTGTTCGGTCTGTTCCCGGTCAATGTCTTGCTCAATCTGGTTCACCTGATCTTCGGCATCTGGGGCGTGGTGGTCTGGCGCGCTTTCGCCGCCTCGCGCGTTTATTCCCGCTCGGTCGCCATCATCTACGGCGTGCTGACGATCATGGGACTGATCCCCGGCCTGCACACGGTGTTCGGGCTGGTGCCGCTGCACGGCAACGACATCTGGCTGCATGCCATCATCGCCATCGCCGCTGGCTATTTCGGCTATGCCTCGGTGCCTGCCGTGGAAAGCTCTGGGCCGGTGGTGCGCAGGCCGTAACCGGAAGCGGGGAACTTCGACCGGTTCCGGCTTGTTCCCTTTGGCGGGACGCGATGTTGCAAGAAGGAGCGAGCCATGGCTGAGAGCAAGATCAATGCGCCGGGTACGTCAAGCGGGTCATCAACTGTTGGGGCATCCACGACCTACACGGGAACGGGCATCACCGGCGACGAGGCCACCAGGGATGCCGGCGCTTCGGCGCGGTCCACCGTGGATGTGTTGCGGGCTGGCCGCGAGCAGGCCTTGGGCGAGGCCAAGGCCAAGATGCGCGAAACCGCCGACGAGCAGCGCCGTCGTGCCGCCGACGCGGTGGGCGGCATGGCGGGTGCGCTGCATCGCGCGGCGTCTGATATGAAAGCGGAGAACGAAACCATGGGCCGCTATACCGACATGGCCGCCGAGCGGCTAGAGGAGGTGTCGCATTACCTGCGTGACACCGATTGGAACGAAGTGGTTCACGGCGCCGAGGATTTCGCCCGCCGTCAGCCCTATTGGTTCGTGGGCGGGGCCATGGCGGCTGGGTTCGTGCTGGCGCGTTTCGTGAAGAATTCGGGCGAGGCGGCACGGCGTTCCGACGCTACCGCACGGCTGGGCCAGCGCATGGCGGCTTCGTCGGCGGCGGGCTATGGCACCAGCACCGAGGCCGGGCTGTATCCACCGACCACGGCCACCACGGCGCCCATATCCTCTGCCGGGGCTGCTGGAACCACCGCGCCTGGACGGGAGGTCTGACCATGGCCGATATTCTTCCCGACCGTCCGCTCAGCAGTTTGTTCACCGAGCTGACGCGCGAGACTGCTGCCTTGTTTCGCCAGGAAATCCGGCTGGCCCGGGCCGAATTGAGCGACAAGGCGCGTCAGGCCGGGCGCGGGGCGGCAGAGATCGCCATCGGCGGGCTGCTGCTGTTCGTCGCCCTGCTGACACTGGCGGCCACCGCGGTATTGGCACTGATGAACGTGGTCCAGCCCTGGTTGGCGGCGCTGATTGTCGCCGTGGCGGTCGGGCTGATCGGCATCGTCGTGCTGTCCAAGGGCCTGTCCAATATACGGACCGGCAATCTGGCACCCAAACGCACCATGGATTCACTGCGCGACAACACCCGCTGGGCCAAGGAGCAGCTGAGATGACCGCGACCGAGCACATCGAAGACGAGATCGAGCGAACCCGCGACGAGATGGCGAGCACCCTGAACGCCATTGAGCGCAAGCTTTCCCCGAAACAGATCATGGATCAGGCGGTGGACACCATGCGTGAACTTGCAAGCGATCAGTCGCGTGTCGCTCAGGTGGTGCGCGACAATCCTATTCCTTTGGCGTTGATTGGTCTGGGCATCGGCTGGTTTGCCGTGTCCAGCTCCATGGGGCGCAGGTCCTCGGCCTCGGAAGGCTCGTATGAGAGCATGGAAGGACTGGCGCCAGCCTGGGGCAGTGGGACGGAAAGCCAGACCTATGGCACCGCCGGCAGCGCGGAATATACCAGCGAAGGCCGCGACATGCGCGAGCGGGCCAGCCAACTTGCCGGTTCCGCCCGCGAGTCCGTGTCGCGCGCCGCCGACAGCACCCGTGGCAAGGTGTCGCAATGGAGCCAGCAGGCGCGTACTTCCGCCAATCAGGCTGCCGGGCGTACCCGAGACGTCTATCAGGATCATCCCCTGACCATGGGGGTGGTGGCGGCATTGGTTGGAGCGGCGTTCGGCGCCATGCTGCCGCGCAGCCGCGCCGAGTCCGAGACTCTGGGCCAAGCAGCGGGCGATATGCTGCGCCAAGCCCGCCAAGCCGGTTCTGAGCTGGTGGACAAGGCCGGGCGGGTGGCCGACCGTGCCGTCCAGGCGGCCAAGGAGGAAGGCGAGCGTGCCTACCGTCAGGAAACGCCGGGGACCACGTCGAGCATGACGCATTAGCGGAGTTAGCCAATGGCGGGAAGCAGGGCAAGTGCGCGGGGCCGCGAGGCCGAGAAGCCGTCGGATATTCCGAAGACCGGCTGGTTGGATATCGTCAAGCGCGTCTGGGCCGATATCAGCCGGTTCGAGGTTTCGGTGGTCTCGGCGGGTGTCGCCTTCAACGAGTTCTTTGCCCTGTTCCCCGCCTTGGCCGCAGGTGTGTCGCTGTATGGGTTGGTGGCCGATCCGGCCACGGTGGAGCGTCAGTTGGGTATCTTGGCCGGCTTCATGCCGGCGGATGTCCATTCCCTGATCGCCGGTCAGTTGCAGGGGCTGACGCAAGCCTCGGGCGGCGCGTTAGGCCTATCGTTGATTATCGCCGTGGTTATTGCTCTGTGGGGGGCGACGCGGGGCATCAAGGGCATGATGTCCGGCCTCAACATCGTATATCAGGAGCCGGAACAGCGCGGTTTCTTGAAATATAACCTGACCGCGCTGGGGCTGACGTTCGGCGCCATCATCTTCGGATTGGTGGCATTGGCCCTGGTGGCGGCGGTCCCGGCCCTGCTGAAGCTACTGCCGGTGGGCGAAACCATCCAGTCCCTGCTGTCCTTCCTGCGTTGGCCGCTGCTGGCGGTGTTCGTGCTGATCGGGCTGGCGGTGGTCTATCGCTACGCCCCATCCCGCGACACGCCGCAATGGCGCTGGGTCAGTTGGGGGGCGGTGGTGGCGGCGGCGCTGTGGCTGATCGGCTCGGGCCTGTTCTCGCTGTATGCCGCCAAGTTTGGCGATTTCAACAAGACCTATGGCTCCATGGCGGCGGTGGCGGTGACCCTGTTGTGGTTCCAGTTGACCAGCTTCGTGGTTCTGCTGGGCGGGCTCATCAACGCCGAGATGGAGCACCAAACCGCCAAAGACACCACCGAAGGTCCCGCCCGCCCCATGGGCCAGCGCGGCGCCAACATGGCCGATACGCTGGGGCCGTCTGGGGAGAAGGTGAGGAAGCAGCGCGGGCATTGAGGAACTAACAGCTATCCCCGTTTGCGCCCGCCCGTCTTTCCTCCTACCGCGCGATAATGGCTTATGTCCAAACGCGAGGAGGACCCCATGCGAACGGGAGCTCTGACGGTTACGGCCCTGTTGACCCTGTGCGTCGCTTTGCCGGCGCTGGCTGCGGACCCGTTGGCGGCGCTTGATGGTGATAAAATCATGGACTCGCGGTCTAACGGCAAGCGGCTTAGGGAGAAACTTGATCCCCTGTCCGCCATGGTCCCGGTCAAGCCTCAGGTAACGGTCACCTTGCCGGCAGCGGCGGCGGAGACCTTGCCGCCATCGTTCAACACCGGCGGCGGGCTCACTCCCATTAGCCCCGTTCCCAGTACTCGACCTGTGCCCGGCAGCGGTGTTTGGGCTGGTCCCACGGCGCCGACGCCGCCCACCTTGCCTTCGGTTATTGGTCCTACCGGACCCTTGTGGAAATTCGGTGACTGATGGGCTAGGGTCCCCTCCAAGTCTGGAGGGACCTGTATGTCCGAAAATGGTGTGGATAAGGGCGTTCTGCTGCAATTGCAGTTCACCCCGTTATTCTCGGGACTGATGGAGCCCGATATCCGCGATCTGATCGCGGGGGCCGAGCTGATCCAATTCCCCCATGAGCATCAGCTTTACCAGCAGGGGGATGTGGTCGAGCGGTTCTTCGTGGTCATGGACGGCCATGTGGAACTGTCCATGGATATGGATGGCCGGCGCTCGGTGGTGGAAGTGGCGCGCAAGGGCACCGTGCTGGGCGACGCCGCCATGTTCGGCGAGGGCCGCTTTTTCATGAGCGCCCGCGTGCTGACCGGCGCCACCGTGCTGGCGGTGCCGGCGGCCTCGTTCCTGGTCAAGCTGGAACCGCGCTTCGACATCATCACTCACATGCTGTCCACCATGTCGTTCCGCCTGCGCATGCTGGTGCGTCAGATCGCCGAGCTGAAACTGAAGACCACCGCTCAGCGCCTGGGCAGCTTCCTGCTGTCCCAGGTGGATGCCGAGGAGGGCCGGGTAACCCTGCGCTTTCCCTACGACAAGAAGCTGGTGGCCGACGAGTTGGGCATGAAGCCGGAAAGCCTGTCCCGCGCTTTGGGCAAGCTCGCCAAGCTGGGGGTGGAGTCGCTGCCCGACAACACCGTGGTCATTGCCGATGTGGACGCCTTGCGCGAATTCTGCGTCGAAGACGATTTGAGGTAGGGACATGGCCGGATTGAACGCAGCCGATTTGGAATTATGCGCGACCGCGCCCCTATTCGTGGCCGTCAGCCGCCCCGATTTGGCGCTGCTGCTGGAGCAGGCCCAGGCGGTGAGCTACAACGAAACCGGGCTGCTGTTCAGCCAGGGCGACGCCGCCGACCGCTTCTTCGTGGTGCTGGAAGGCCGCGTCAATCTGTTCGCCCTGACCGAGACCGGCGACCAATCGGTCATCGAAGTGTTCGACCCCATCGCCACCTTCGCCGAAGCCGCTATCTTCTCGTCGGGCAAGTTCCCGTTGAATTGCGAAGTGGTGGCCGGGTCCAGGCTGGTGCATGTGCCCGCCGGCCCGTTCCTGCGGCGCTTGGGCGAGAACCGCAAGCTGGCCTTCCATCTGCTGTCGGGTCTGTCGCGCTGGCAGAAGCGCATGATCCATGAAATCACCGAGCTGAAAAGCAAATCGCCGGGTCAACGCTTGGCCTCGTTTCTGCTGGCCTTGGCCAAGGGTGAAGAGGGCACGGCCCAGATCAGGCTGCCCATTACCAAGGCAGTGCTTGCCAGCCGAATCGGCATCGCCCCGGAATCCCTGTCGCGCGCTTTGGGGCGGCTGAAGGCGGTGGGGGTGGAAACTCAGGGGCGCGATGTGGTGCTGACGGATTTGGACGCCCTGCGGCGGTTGGTGCGTGAAGGCGGCGAATAGGTTAAGGCCCGCTTCTTGCTTCCCTTGCCCAAGATCAAAGAATTATCGCCGCTTTTTTGTAAGCTTGGCGACGAAGCAGGGAGTTTGCCCATGAGCGACGTGCAAGGACAAGCGGGGCCGCCGGCATGGCTGGCTTTGGCGTTGGACGCCTCGCCGTTGGACGTCCGCCCGGTTCTGGCCGGTGGCGAGGACCCGTTCCAGGTCATCATGGCTACCGCCGACCCCGTTGAGCCCAACGGAATCCTTGTCATTGACGCGCCGTTCAATCCTTCGCCGCTACGCCGCGCTTTGGCCGGGCGCGGGTTTTCCTCCTATGGCCGCAAGTTGGCCGAGGGCCATTGGCGGGTGTTCTTCCACCGCGACGGCGGCACCGATTGGGAGCGTGACGCAGACGTAACGGTCGGTCCCGAGGGCGCCATGCATTGGCGCGAAGCCGACGGCCTGCACATCGACGTGCGCAAACTGAAGCCGCCGCAGCCCATGCTGGCGATCCTGCGCCTGTTGGAGCAAACCACTGACACCGTGGTGGTTCACCACGAACGAGTTCCCCAATTCCTGTTCCCCGAAATGGCCGAACGCGGCTGGCAGGTGGCGCGCATGGTCGAGGAATTCGCCAATGTGCGCCTGTGGCTGGAGCGCGCCTGATGTTTGCCGGTCAATTCATGATGGGCGCGCAAGACCGCCTGTTGCCGCCCTCGATCCCCTTCCGCTTCTTCGCCACCGCCATCGTCTTCCACGTGGCTGGCTGGGCCGTGCTGTTGGCTGGCGCCGACGAGCTGCCGGGCTTCATGGGCGGGCTTGGCCTTGGTCTGGCCGGGCTGCATCTCATGACCCTGGGTGTGCTTGCTATGACCGCCATGGGGGCCGCGTTCCAATTGCTGCCCGTGGCCACCAGCCGTCAATTGGGGCCAAGCTGGGCCTGCCGCTTGACGTGGTGGCTGTACACCCCCGGCGTGGCGGTGCTCAGCCTGGGTCTGGCGAGCCAATTCGTGTGGGCCCTGCATGTGGGCGGCACGCTGGTGGCCGGCGGGCTGGCCCTGTTCGCCGTACTGGTGGGGCGCAATCTGCTGCAGGTGTCCGAACTGCCCGGCGTCACCCGCCATGCCTGGGTAGCGCTGGTGTCCTTGGCGGGTCTCGCTGTGCTCGGGCTGATGCTGATCGTGGATATTCAAGGCGGCTTCCTGCCCAACCGCGCGGCGTTGGCGGCATCCCACGCCATCCTGGCGGGATACGGCTTCATGGGCAGTTTGGCCCTGGGCTTTTCCTATGTGCTGGTGCCCATGTTCGTGCTGTCCCAGGGCGTGTCCGACCGCGATGGCCGCCGCACCGCGTGGCTGACTGCCGTAGCGCTGGTTGTGGCGGCGGGCGGTGCCGCGCTGGGCAACGGCTTGGTGGCGGGTTTGGGCGGTGTGGTCGGCCTGATCGCCATCGGCCTGCATCTGCGGGCCTTGCTGGCGGTGCTGAAGACCCGCATGCGCAAACGGCTGGAGACCTTCTTCCGCATGATCAAGGCGGCATGGCTGGTGTTGCCGGCCAGCGTGCTCGTGGGCCTGTTCCTGGCCCTGGGCGACTCGCCCGAACTGACCGCGCCCTTGTGGGGCTGGCTGCTGGTGTTCGGCTGGCTGCTGACCTTCGTCACCGGCATCCTGCAGCGCATCATGCCGTTCCTCGCCTCCATGCATTCGGGGGCCAATGGCGGCAAGCCGGCGCTGATGTCGCGCTTGGTGGCCGATCGCCCATTGCTGATCCACGCCATCGCCCATGGCCTCGCCGTGACCCTGGTGGCTGCCGGTTTGCTGGCCCAGGCGCCGCTGCTGGTGCGTGCCGGAGCCGCCTCGGGCCTGATCGGCGCCGTTTCCTTCACCCTGTTCGCCATCGAATTGATGCGGCGCTACCGCGCCCATGAAGCCGCTAACCCCAAAGGACCTGCGTCATGCTGAGCCAGACCAAGATCGGTACCCTGCTGCACGAAGACCACATGGCCACCATCGAGACCCTGCAGGGGCTTGAGGAATTCCTGGGCCGCAACAAGGCGACGCCCAAGCTGGACGATACCGCCAAGGCCTTCCTGGGCCATCTGGCCAAGACGCTGCGCGAAGAGGTCGAGAAGCATTTCGGCTTCGAGGAAAACCACCTGTTCCCGGTCTTCATCGAGCGCGGCGAAACCGGCATCGTCATGATGCTGACCCACGAACACCGCGTCATCCTGCCATTGGCCGTGCAAGTGGCCGAACTGGCGACCGCCGCTGCCGAATCGGGTTTTGACGCGCAGAACTGGCTCGACTTCCGTGACGCGGGAAGCGAGTTGGTCGAGCGTGAAATTTTCCATGTGCAGAAGGAAGAGATGGGCCTGCTATCGGCCATCTCGGCGCTGGTCGCCCCGGACGTGGATGCCCGTCTGGCGGAAACCTACCGCGAAGTCGTCGGCTGACACTTGCGAACTCCCTCCCCCATGTCGTGCATGGGGGAGGGGCGCAAAACCTTATTCGTCGGCCAGATCGGCGGCCGGAAGCACGGTGACGCCGGTGCCGTCCTCGTCTTCAATCAGGACGATGTCGCCGGCAATGCGCTCTTCCGACTTCGACAAATTGTTGAAGTAGTGCCATAGGAAGGAAACGGCGATGGTCTGATCGATCTGATCGTCCTCGTCCATCTCGTCCTCGTCCATGGCCGAGACGTCGCGCAGGATCTCCAGGGAATCGTCGAACATTTCCTCGACGTCGGGATTGTCCTCAAGCACGTTCTTGATGATGTACGCATGCTCGGTATCGTCGAGCTCGTACTTCCATTGCGCGTTGCCGGACTTGTAGTAGACGGTGATCATCGCGGGGATTCCTCGCAATCGGGCGCGGGGTCGCCGGCCAAGGGGATAAAGGCTGCGTCCGGTGTCTCAGCAGGGCAGTAGATGCCCCGTACCGGCCGCACGGCCGGACCATGGGCGATTATCGGAAAAAAGGCAAGCAAGCGTTTGATGCCTTGGCGGCGGGCCCAGGCTCGGCTATCTAGCCTGGGTATCAGGAGGAAATTCATGGCCGACAAGCAGTCCTACGTGCTTACCATCACCTGTCCGGACACGGTAGGCATCGTTGCCGCCGTCTCGGGTTTTCTGACCCAGCACGACTGCTTCATCACCGAGGCCGCCCAGTATGGCGACCCGCTCAGCCGGCGTTTCTTCTCGCGCATTGTCTTCGCCGCCGGTGCGCTGACCCCGCCCAAGGCCGAATTCGACAAGCTGTTCGCCATGATAGCCGAACGCTTCCAGATGATCTGGACCCTGGCCGACCAGTCCAAGAAGCCGCGCGTGGTCATCCTGGTCTCCAAGTTCGGCCATTGCCTGGTGGATTTGCTGCACCGCTTCCATACCGGTCAGCTCAACATCGACATTCCGGCGGTGATTTCCAACCACCCGGACATGCGCTCCATCGTCGAATGGCACGGCATTCCGTACCATTATCTGGCCGTGGACAAGCACGACAAGGCCGGCCAAGAATCCCGCGTCATGGATTTGATCGACCGCTCGGGCGCCGATCTGGTGGTGCTGGCGCGGTACATGCAAATCCTGTCCACCGAGATGTGCGTGGGCCTGAAGGGGCGCGCCATCAACATCCACCACTCGTTCCTGCCCAGCTTCAAGGGCGCCAAGCCCTATCATCAGGCCCATCTGCGCGGCGTGAAGATCATCGGCGCCACCGCCCATTACGTCACTCCGGATTTGGATGAAGGCCCCATCATCGAGCAATCGGTGGAGCGCGTGGACCACACCCACACCCCTGACGATCTGGTCGCCATGGGCCGCGACATAGAGAACGTAGTTCTGGCCCGTGCCGTGCGCTGGCATGTGGAAAACAGGGTTCTTTTGAACGGTTCGAAAACCGTAGTTTTCAAGTGATTGCCTCTGATAGACTTTAGTCATGGTCCGCATGAATATCCGTCTTGGGTTCGCGCTGCTGGCTCTGGCCGTGGCATCTCCCGCTCGCGCTGAGGATTCCGGCTCCGATTGGCTGGGTTCCGTGGGTGACTTCGTTCGCAGTGGCCTGGGGCCGCCGCGTACCCTTGAGGACATCCGTCGCGAGGAACAACAACGCGTGCTTGAGGGGCTAAAGCCCGCTGAACCCAAGCTGGTGCAGCCCTTGCCGGCACCAGTGCCGGTCGCGGCTCCCGCTCCCGTGGTTGAGCCCGAGGTCGTGGCTCCTGTCGTCGCGGCGCCCGAAATCATGCCTGCGCCTGAGCCGAAGAAGGCCCAGTTCAAGGCGGTGCCCCCCATGCCCGTGCCTGAAGCCAAGCCCAAGCCGGTCATTGTCCGCGCGCCCATCGTGCCGCCGCCGCCCGAGCCGCTGACCAGCCGCATTGCCGCCACCGCCACCCTTGATCAAGCGGTCAAGCTGGGCGGTTCCGCCGAGATTTACAGCGCGCGGATCAAGAGCCCGCCGCAAAACTGAGTCACCGGAGTCATTCCATGCGGGTTTGGGTTCTGCTGGCCGGCTTGAACGGCATGGTTGCGGTGGGCATGGGCGCTTATGCCGCCCATGGTTTGGCCGGCGACGCCTTGGCCGAGCGCGCTTCCCATTACCAATTGTTGCATGCCCTGGCGCTTCTGGCCGCCGACCGCCTGATTGCCGGGGGCCACCGTGTGGCCCACGGGGCGGCGGCGTTGTTCGTGCTTGGCATCATGCTGTTTTGCGGCTCGCTCTACTATAAGGCCATATCCGGCGGCCCATTGCCGGTGCCCATGCTGACTCCGGCGGGCGGCATCGCCTTCATGGCCGGCTGGCTGGTGTTGGCGGTGGCAGGTTTGCGCCGGGCGAAGTGAAGGCTTTGCTTTCCTTGGTTTGACACATCGCGCCGAATTGACGATGATGCCGCCCAGAGGATCGGCGCGCTGGGGGGCGCAATCATTTGCACCGCGCGCCCGGTAATCCGCTTGTCCAGGGGAAGTCATGGCAAAGACCGTTCTGATCGTCGAAGACAACGACCTCAATATGAAGTTGTTCAACGATCTGTTGCAGGCCAATGGGTACGACACCCTGCAAACCAAGGATGGCCGCGAGGCCATTGATCTGGCCCGCAAGCACAACCCCGATCTGATCCTGATGGACATTCAGCTGCCCGAGATCTCCGGCCTGGAAATCACCAAGATGCTGAAGGACGATGCCGAGCTGAAGGCCATCCCGGTGATCGCCGTGACCGCCTTCGCCATGAAGGGCGACGAAGAAAAAATCCGTGAGGGTGGCTGCGACGGCTATATCGCCAAGCCCATCTCGGTTGCCAATTTTCTGCAGGTGGTCGGCAAGTTCCTGAACTAGGCTTGGCCGAGCGGTAATGAACGAAGGGCCCCCGTCGCGGGGCCTTTTTGTTTGGTTCATCGCGGAATTCCGGGGAGCGGAAGCGCTACCGACGCCGTTTTATTACCACCAAGGGCACCAAGGGCACGAAGCTATCTGCTGTTTGGCTGGCTGGCCGCATTCCTCGCCGCCCTCTTGGTGTCCTTGATGCCCTTGGTGGTGAAAAGTATGCTTAGGCAAACTCGCTCGCCGACGTTCCCCGCTAATCCGCGATGAACCAAAAAATGGGGTGGGGCTATTTCTGCTGGGACAGATAGGCGATGACGTTCGCCCGGTCCTCGGGCTTCTTTAGCCCGGCGAAGGCCATTTTATTGCCGGGCATGGCGCCCTTGGGATCAGCCAGATACTTGTCCAAATTTTCAGGCGTCCAGGTCATTCCCGAGCTTTTCATGGCGGGGGAGTAGTTGAAGCCCTCGACCGTGCCCGCCGGCCGCCCGACCACCCCGAACAGGGACGGACCGACACGGTTCTGGCCAGCTTGGACCGTGTGGCAGGCCTTGCATTGGGTGAACACCTTCTCGCCCGCCGCCGCGTCACCCGCCGCCTGGGCGAAGGCGGTGCCGCTCAACAGCGCAACCGCCGCCGCCATACCGAGCACACGCACAATCATGCCATCCTCCCTAGGAGTAGTTGTCTGCGCATGCTCAACAGGCCGGCGCCCAACTGGTTCCGTTCCGCTTGCTTTTCGCGTGCAAGGCGGCAAGATGCCGCCCTGCTTAAACGGAGACCCATTTTGACCCGCGACCTGCCCATCGGCGTATTCGACTCCGGGGTCGGCGGCCTGACCGTGCTGAAGGCCCTGCGAGAGCGCCTGCCCAACGAGTCTCTGGTCTATCTGGGCGATACCGCCCGCCTGCCCTATGGCACCAAAAGTGCGGCGGCGGTCAGCCACTACGCCGTCCAGGCCGCCCATGCCCTGGTCGCCACCGGCATCAAGGCGCTGGTTGTCGCCGACAACACCTCGTCCGCCCACGCGCTGGAGACCTTGCGCGCGGAATTCCCCGGGCTGCCGGTGATCGGCGTGGTCGAGCCCGGTGCCGCCGCCGCCGGCCATGCCAGCGCCACGGGCCGCATCGTCGTCATCGCCACGGAAAGCACCGTCCAGGCCGGCAGCTATGCGCGCGGCGTGCTGAACTCGCGGCCCGGTGCCCAGGTTACTTCGGTAGCCTGCCCGCTATTCGTATCCATGGTGGAAGAAGGCATGGTGGACGGCCCCATCGCCGAGCAGATCGTGCGTCACTATCTGGCACCGCAATTCCTTGAGCCCGAACCGGGCTTGCGCGGCGATTGCCTGCTGCTGGGCTGCACCCATTTTCCGGCCCTGGCACCCTTGCTGCACCAGTTGTTAGGGCCTGACGTG
This sequence comes from Rhodospirillales bacterium, assembly GCA_014379805.1. Lineage (GTDB taxonomy): Bacteria > Pseudomonadota > Alphaproteobacteria > Rhodospirillales > Magnetospirillaceae > Magnetospirillum. Next base: position 32,035 of record JACMLB010000034.1, read on the forward strand.
ACCATCGTGGATTCGGCCACCACCACCGCCAGCGCGGTGGAAGACGTGCTGACCCACCGCCGTTTGGCCGCCACCCACGGCACGCCCAAAATCCGCTACATGGCCACCGACGCCACCGACCGCTTCGCCCGCGTCGCCGCCATCTTCGTGCCGTGGTCCCTGACGCCCGAGCAGGTGGAGCTGGTGGATATCGGGTAGCGCGCCAGACGAAACCAACCCGCCCAAGGGAACCCCCCGCGCCCCGCCGCCGTTAACCTTTGCGCAGACGGAGTGGAGGGAGTTCCATGGCATTCATCGGCGCAATCATCATCGGCCTGTTGGCAGGCATCGTTGCCAAACTGCTGATGCCCGGCCGCGACCCGGGCGGGTTCATCATCACCATTCTGCTGGGCATCGCCGGCGCCCTTATCGCCACCTGGATCGGTCGGGCGGTGGGGTGGTACGGCACCGACCAATCAGCCGGATTCATCGGCGCCGTAGTGGGAGCGGTGGTTATCTTGGGGATCTATCGCGTGGCAGTGGGCCGGCGTCGGGTGGATTAGCCGGTCACAGCCTTCAACTGCTTGCGCGCCTCAGTGAGTTTGGCGTGGAGGTCATAGCACTTCTGCGCCACCTCCGGGATGGTCTCCCAATTAATGGGCAATTCCTCGGACAAATCGTGCAGATCCATCTTGGCCTGGGTGGCCTGGGTGGACAGCTTTTTCACTTCGGCCTTCAGGGTGTCGATGTCGCTCATGGGCTGCTCTTCGGTCTGAATGGGGCGGCGGACAAAGAAATCTAGCCCATAATTTGTGCATTCGCCATCACCGCCTATTACGCGGGCTGCGGTAGTCGCGAAACATCACGGCCCGATCGTCGTCGGTGCGGGGCCGGTGATAGGTGATAGAGGGCCGGCGCTCCTCGGGCATTTTGTCCGCCCGGCTGGCGGATTTGGATTGCGGGCAGGCGTGGGTCTTGCGGCTGACGGCCAAGGCACGCTCGGCCTGAGAGCGGGAGGGGAACTCCCCCAAGGTGGTCCAATGATCGCCCCATAGGGGGATTTGGGTGACGATCTCGCACTGGCCGGTCTTCTTCCAACGCAGCAAGGTGTGCTCGACTGCCCAGGCAGGCCAAGCGGCAACAAGCACCATGGTCATAGCGAGCACTGGCGTCATAGCGAGTGTTGGGCGCATGGGCGTCCTCCTTTGTCCTTTAGCAGGAATGGGAGTGGCCGCCGCCATCCGCCATTGTCCAGACGGTGGCCCAAAGGGGTGGGCCAATACGCCGAGCGGCTGATTCCATTCGTCCGTCCCCATTCCAGATAAAGAAGCATCCGGAGAGGAAGGACTAAAATGATGAGGCTCTTCGCCGCTTTCGCGCTTGTACTGCTGCTTGCCGCCCCCGTTTGGGCGCAGCAGGACGGACTTCCCGCCGATCCACGCGGCGCCCAATCGGGCCGGTTGGAAGCGCGCGAGCGCCAGGCCCTGGCCGCCTTGGCGCGCAACGCCGCCACCGCGCAGCAAGTGGGCACCTTGGCGACCAAGCGGGCGGGCCAAGGCCGCCTGGGTGAATTGGGCCAATCCATGACCGTGACCAATGGCGGACTGACCGAGCAATTAGCCCAGTTGGCCGGGCCGGAAAACATGCCGTTGCGCGAACGCATTGACCAAGGCGAGGTTCAGCGCCTGCAAGGCATGGCCAGCGCCGACCCGGGCAACTTCAGCCGCGAAGTAATTGCTTGGATCAACAAAAACTACCCCGACACCATCCGCAACATGGAGATGCTGGGGCGCGAAGACAGCCGCTATACCGCCTTGGCCGACGCGACCCTGCCGCAGTTGCGCGACCAATTAAGCGCCGCCCAGCAATTGGCCCAAGCCGCCATGGAAGGCGCCCCGCAACAGGCACAACAGCCGGGGCAGCGGTGAGGAAGAGGATCACGCCATTCCCGTTGCCGTCATGGCCGGGCTTGACCCACGGCTGTCTGGTCTAGTTTTTGATGTCGCCCGCAAAGGCAGGGGCAGCGTGCCTTTGCGGCTTCAGCTGTCCAATTGGACACGGTTAATTACCACAGAGACACAGAGGCACAGAGAGGCTTTGCCAGACGGAGACCGATCGGGTTCTGCCCGCTCGGTATCTCTGTGCCTCTGTGTCTCTGTGGTTAATCAAAAACGCCTGTCGAAGGGCAAGTCGTTGGTTTTCTGATAGTTTGTCATCCCGAGCGAATGCGAGGGATCTCATCCTGGCACGTCGGAGTACAGTTCTGACACGGTGTGCCAAGCGGAGATCCCTCCTCCCGTTGGTCGTTCGGGATGACAGCCCAATTTTGAACCGGACAGCCGTGGGTCAAGCCCGGCCATGACGGTAAGGGGGTGGACAGGGCACTACCGCTCCTCTTCCGGCACACTGGCAAGACCGGCGCACGCCGGATCGCCCGTATTCTGCTGGCAACCCTCGGAGCGGTTGGATAAGGGGAGTTGGGCCGTTTCTGCGCCCGTCGTGCCCACCGCGCCGTCTAACGCACCGGCAACATCCGAACCGCCTGTCTGCACTGTGGTCGCCGACGAAGAACCGGCGGGCAGGTTGGTCGCTTCAGCCCCGCTAGGTGTCGTATCGGACGCTGTGTTGCCGCCGCTGAGGCCTTCCGCACCGCCCCCTTCAGCACCATCCACCAAGTTGGGTCCGCTCCCGCCAACGCTCGATCCACCGGTTTCGCCGTTTGCAATGGCGGCACCAGCCGGTTCTTCCACGAGCACCGAAGACCCACCCGTTTCACCAGTGACAGCCGCTTGGCCGTCATCCACGGCCGACGGCGTAGCAATAGTCTCGGCCTCGCCCGTGACTGGGAGAGGACTATCGCTGGCCGCGCCGGTCGTTGCGCCGCCGTTCTCGGCCTCGCCGGATACCGGCGAGGCCCCGGCGCCATTATCCAAATCTCCAGCGCCGCCCGTATCGCTGCCGGTGTCCTGCCCAAAGGGTTCGGCCAAGGGCGTGCTGGTCATCGGATAGGTGGGCGTCGCCGGTTCGGCCTGTTCCTTGGCGCTGGCACTTTCGGTAGTGGTCGCGGGCGCTGGGCAAGCGGAGACGCCCGGCATGCCGCACAGGGCAAGCCCTGACGACGTTTGTGCCGCTGGCGCCGTGCTGCTGGCATTGGTCCCGGCACCATCACCGCCGCCGGGCGTGCCGCCGCCAGGACCGCCGCCCGCCGTAC
>JACMLB010000230.1 GCA_014379805.1 Rhodospirillales bacterium
CACGATCTGGATCGCCTTATTGTGTTCCTTCAGGGCCAGGGCCACGCCGGCCAGGGTGCCGCCGGTGCCCACGGCGCAAGTGAAGGCATCAACCTTGCCGCCGGTCTGGCGCCAGATTTCCTGGCCGGTGGTGCGGTAATGGCCTAGGCGGTTGGCCACGTTGTCGAATTGGTTGGCCCATAGCACGCCGTTGGGCTCGGTCAGGGTCAGTTCGCCGGCCAGGGTCTCGGAATAGCGCACGTAATTACCGGGGTCGGAATAGGGCGCCGCCGGGACCAGACGCAAATTGGCGCCGATCAACCGCAGCATGTCCTTCTTTTCCTGGCTTTGGGTCTCGGGCATGACGATGACGCTGCGATAGCCCAGCGCGTTGCCCACCAGGGTCAGGCCAATGCCGGTATTGCCGGCCGTACCCTCGACGATGACGCCGCCCGGCTTCAGCAGGCCCTTTTTCTCGGCATCCTGAATGATCGCCAGCGCCGCACGGTCCTTGATCGACCCGCCCGGATTAAGGAATTCGGCCTTACCCAGAATGGTGCAACCCGTCGCCTCGGACGGGCCATGCAGCTTGATCAGCGGAGTGTTGCCGATGGAATCGGGGAATCCGTCGCGGATGTTGGCCATGGATGGTGTTCTTTCGCCGAGAATGTACAATTTCGTGCAGGCTAGCAGAGGGGGTGTAGCGTAATCAAGCGGGTTTAAATGTACAATCAGAGGGTGGAATAGGGTGTGCACGACCTATTTATATATCGTCTGTCACCCCCGCTTTCGCAGGGGCGCCGCCTTCCTTCAGAGCCCCCAGCGTGCCTTCAGCGCCGCCTTCTCCAGCAGCAGCCACTGGATGGAGATCACCGCCATGGAATTGTTGATGCGGCCATCCTTGACCATGGAATAGGCCTCGGACAGGGGCATGGTGAAGACGCGGATGTCCTCGCCCTCATGCTCCAGGCCGTGCAGGCCGCCGATTTGGGTGGCGTCGATGCGGGCGCAGAACAGAATCACGGTCTCCGACGAACCGCCGGGGGTGACGATGTAGGTGCCGATTTCGACGATGTCGGTGGCCTCGGTCCCGGCCTCTTCCACCGTCTCGCGCCGCGCCACCTGTTTGGGGCTTTCGCCCGGATCGATGATGCCGGCGACGCATTCCACCAGCCAGGGATAGTGACCTGCCGCCAGGGCGCCCGTGCGGAACTGCTCGATCATGGCCACTTCGTCGCGCACCGGGTCGTACAGCGCCACCACCACCGCATGGCCGCGCTCGAAAATCTCGCGGGTGATTTCGGCGGTCCAGCCGCCGGCGAAGGTGCGGTGGCGGACACGGTAGCGGTCCATCTGGAAATAGCCCTTGAAGGCCGTGTCCTTGGCGATCACCTGGACGTCGTCGCTGGTAAAGCGTTTGCTCACGATCGGGGTCTCCCATGTCGTCGGCGGACACACCACCTGTAAACCCGAGAGAGAAGCGTGGCAAGGAGGGTTGGATGGCCGAAGTGACTCAGCCGCCGCCGGGTGTGGTCGTGGTTGCCGATACGGGCGAGGGCCGCCTGACCCAGGCGGTGATGATCGGCCGCCACGTGCTGCGCGCCGACGAACCCATGGATGCGGGCGGCGACGATTTCGGCCCGGCCCCCCATGAGTTCCTGTTGGCGGCCCTGGGCACCTGTACCGCCATGACGGTCAAGCTGGTCGCCACCCGGAAGGGCTGGCCGCTGGAGCATGTGGAGGTGCGCCTGCGCCGCGGCAAGCTGGATGACGCCACCCTGATCGTGCGCGACATCGTGCTGGACGGCCCGCTGGACGAGGATCAGCGCAAGAAGCTGCTGGAGGTGGCCGAGAAATGCCCGGTGCACAAGACCCTGACGGGAGAGATCAAGATCGTCAGCGGCTTGGTGGGGCGGGGCGATCGGGTGACGGGGGGAGAAGAATAATAATGCGACACGGAACCCCGCTACGCGGGTCCATATCCTAATACCCCACGAACGTCCCCGCCGCGCCGATGAACGTAGTGAACAACCCCAGGATCAGGTTGATCACCACGATCTTGCGGATGCGGCCCTGGGCGGTGACGGCGGCGGTGATGTCGTTGCGGGCCAAGGCGCGCTTGAAGCTGCCATAGGGGCCCAGGAACAGGAACAGGAACAGCACGATCATGATGGCGCCGATGATCTGCATGATGTCGATATGCAGATAGCCGCCGCTGATGCCGCCGCGATAGCCGGTCAGCAGAACGCCGTAACCGGTCACCAGCAGCACGCCGATGGAAATGAACACCCAAGCGAAAAAGCGCGGCAGCACGTGGCGCCACAGGGACAGCCGCAGGGTCGGGTTCATATCGGAAACCGAGGGGCGCAGCACCACATGGGCGAAGAACATGCCGCCGACCCAGATGACGGCGGCCAGGGTGTGCAGACCGATGGTCGCGGCGAAGGTATAGTCCATTTCAGATTCCCAGTTTAGCGGCGATCTCGTCGGCCAAGGCCTTGATTTCCTTGGTGGCGGTGTGGCGGGGATTGCTTTCCGCGACCCCTTTGCCTTCCATCATGCTGGCGGCGAAGGCGACTCGGTTGCCCAGCACGGTTACGGCCACCGGCATGTCAGCCTCGATGATCTTCTTTTTCACCGCATCCACCAACTTGCCTTTGGGCGGCGTGCGGTTGAACACTACCAATGCCGCCGATTTTTCCTTCTTGGCAAGGTCCAGTGTGGGCTGGGTGGCCCACAGGTCCATGGGCGAGGGCTGCATGGGCACCATGATCAGATCGGCGGCGCGCACGGCGATGCGCACATCGGTCTCGGCATGGGGCGGGCTGTCCACCAATATCAGGTCGAAATCGCGTTTCATGCGGTCAAGCTCGGTGGACAAACGCCAGCCCGAGGCCTGGAGGAAGGTGATGCCGGCGCCGTCACCGTTCACCAAGGCCTTGCGCACCTCGTACCACATGGCCAGCGAACCCTGGGGGTCGATGTCCACCAGCCCGACGCGCTTGCCCGTGCGGGCATACGTCACCGCCAGCTGGGCAGCCATGGTGGTCTTGCCCGCGCCGCCCTTTTGCTGGGCGATGGTGATGATCTTGGCCGACATGGAAACCCCCTGAGGTGGTCGAAAGCCCTGACAGGCTATCTGGCGAAAGGCTAGCCGGTTCCTACCATTTTGCAAGTGCGAAAGGGCTAGGTGCCGCTACCGCCGCGACCGTCACCACCAATGCCACACCCAGCCACAGCCTGCGATGATTGCGCGCCGTTATGGTCGGGCGGCTCAGGCTCCACAATGCCGTTATGGCCGGGCCGGTCAACAGCGACGCCGGGACCGGGTATTGGGTCAGCACGGCCAGGATTTGCGCGGCCAGGATGCCCACCAGCAGGCGGGCGAATTTATCCTGTTCCACCAAGCCTCGGCGCCGCATGCGCACATAGGCGGTCATTTGCACCAACGACGCCAGGAACACGGCGGCGGCAATCAGCGGCGGCACCCCCTGGGAAGAGGGCAGGGGGGCGCCGATGGTCGGTGTGCCCCACACGAACCATGCCGCCAAGGCCGTGATCGTGGTTCCCCCATAGATAAGGAATCGCCTTTGGTCCAGCAGCAGCAGCGGGACGACGCCCAGCATGGCGAAGTGACTATCGCAGGCCACGCCCAGTGCCAGGGCCATGCCGGCAAGTGCGGCGTGCCAATCCTGGCGCGGGTGGACCGGCGGCACCACGGCAGCGATCAGCAGCGCCATGGCGATGATCGGGACCGGTTCGGTGATGGGCGAGAGGAACGGCGCGCTTTGCGCAAGCAAGGCCGGCAGCAGAATTCCGGTGGAGATGAAGGTCGTCCGTCCCAGCCACCACAGCGCCGCGCCAGCCAGCACAAGGACCGCATGGCTGGGGGCCTGTGTGACGAACAATTGCGCCATGAACGCCAGGGGCAGCACCCAGAGGGCTAGTTCGGCACGGCGAGGGACGGCACTCAAGCGGGGTTACTCCATTCGTCTCCCTCAGGGGTGTAACGAATGGCGGCAGGCGGGGCAAGGTTTCACGGTGCTCCCATGGCGCTGATGCGCCACAAGGTGCCGCTGCCGGCATCGGTCACCCACAGGGCGCCATCGGGGCTGAAGGCGATGGCGGTGGGGCGTTGCAGATTGGCGGCGAATTGCGCGGTTTCCCCGCTGTCCAGCGAGGTGAAATTGATGCCGCCCGTGCCATCCGCGACGAAGGCTTGGTTGGTGCCGCCGAAAGCGGGGTCAGCAGCGGCGGCAATTCCGGCGGCATCGCCCGGAAGCTGGGCCAAGGGCGGCGGCGGTGGGTTGGGGATGTCGGCCAATTGGGGATCGGCCAAGGCCAATTGCCCGGCGAAATCCGGCCAGCCGTACCACACCCCCGGAACCGCCTGCCACAGTAAATCGGCGGTTTGCGGTTGCGGCAGATGGTCGGACACCAGCAGCTTGCCATTGGCGGCGAAGGCAAGGCCGGTGGGGGCGCGGAAGCCCCAGGCGTGGACTTCCACCTCGCCGCTGTCGGGGCGGACGCGCAGGACGGACCCGGTGCACGGAACCGCGCCCTCCATGCGGCCGCCGCCCTTGATGCGGACGTCCTGGCAGGGGATGTCGCGGGTGCGTTCTGTCCCCGCGCTGGCGCTGGCGACGCCCACGTAAAGCCAGCCATCCGTGCCCGCCGCCAGCGGTCCCACGGTGCCGCCGCCCGGCAGTTTGGCCGTCAACGCCTTCAATCCGCCGTCCGGGCCTACTCTAAGGATGCGTCCGCCCAACGGCCCGCCGGATTCGGCTACGTAAATCTTACCGTCCAGCATGGCGGCGCTGGTCCACGGGCCATTGCCGCCGCCTTGGGCCACGGGCAGCAGCGAGCCATCGGGCTGCACCCGCGACAACCGTGCCGCCTCACCCTCCACCACCAGCGGACGGCCCGAGGCCGGATCGAACAACACCGCGCGGGGATCGGCCAAGCCGCGCGCCTCGGGGCGGGCGCCGTAGCCGGCGGGCAGGGTGGGTTGCGCGGCAGTTGGCGCCGGCAGTTCGGTGATCTCTGGGCCGGGTTGGGCGCAAGCGGCCAGCATAAAAAGCAGCAGTCCCACCATCATACGCATAGGCGGCCTCCCCGGGGCGGATGACCAAAGGCAGGTAAGTGGGCCAAAAGCGGCAACAAGGGCTCCATGGGCGGCGAGCCGTATGGGGGGCCGACCTGTGCCGACCGGTGCGATTCCCCTTTAGGAGGTTGCGCGTGAGGGGGAGGGCGGAGCATGATCCCGCCCGCGTTTCACCACCCCTCCAAGGTTCATCATGGAAATCTTTCTGCAAGCGTTGCTGCTCGGCGTGGTCGAAGGCCTGACCGAATTCCTGCCGGTGTCGTCCACTGGTCATCTGATCTTGCTGGGCGATTTCCTTGGCTTTCAAGGCCCGCCGGGCAAGACCTTCGAGATCGTCATCCAACTGGGCGCCATCCTGGCGGTCTGCGTGGTCTATTGGCAGCGCCTGTTCGGCGCCATCACCACCGTGACCAGCGACGCCAAATCGCGCGCCTTTGTGCGCAATATCCTGATCGGCTTCCTGCCGGCCATGGTCATCGGCGCGGTGGCGTATAAGGCCATCCGTGCGCTTTTGGACAGCCCGATGGTGGTGGCGGTGGCGCTGATCGTCGGTGGCTTTGCCATTCTGGCCATCGAGCGCATGGTGAAAAAGCCGCGCGTCTTCAGTGTCGAGGATTTGCCTATTCCCATGGCGGTAAAGATCGGCCTGTTCCAGTGCCTTGCCATGGTGCCCGGCGTGTCGCGTTCGGGCGCCACCATCATGGGCTCGCTGCTGTTGGGCATGGACCGTAAGGCGGCGGCGGAGTTCTCGTTCTTCCTCGCCATCCCCACCATGGCCGCCGCGACTGCGTTCAAGATGTATAAGGACTGGGCGTTCATGTCCTTCGACAATCTGGCGTTGATCGCCGTCGGCTTCGCTGCCGCCTTTCTGGCCGCCCTGGTGGTGGTCCGCGCCGCCATCGCCTTCATAGGCAAGCACGGCTTCGCCCCCTTCGCCTATTACCGCATCGTCTTCGGATCGGTCATGCTGGTGTTGCTGCTGACCCGGTAGGTGGGTGGGAGTTTCGGAAAAGGCCCCGCTTCGGCGGGGCTTTTTTTGTGGGGCAGGCAGTAAAAACCAGGCGCAACACGGATGGACACGGATATCCACGGATGAACACGGATAAGAAACAATAATTCTTCATCCGTGTTCATCTGTGCGACGGCGCAGCCGTCATTCGTGTCCATCCGTGTTGCGCCTGGTTTTTTTTCCGCCAGCCCAATAAAAAAAGGCCGCCGGGTAAACCCAGCGGCCAAGTTTGTTCTTCGAAGAATTTAGGTACGTAAGTACCAAGCCCTTAGTGGGCAGCGGCACCTTCGGCACCCAGACCGGTCTCGGACCGGATGGCCTGGGCTTCGTAAGCGTCACGCTCAAGCTGGGCACGCGGGCTGTTGTCCAGCTTTGAGAACACCCAGCAACCGGCGAAAGCCAGCGGCATGGTGAACAGGGTCGGGTACACGTACGGGAAGATGGGCTCGGCGAAACCGAAGCTCTGCACCCACACGACCTTGGAGAGCAGCACCGCACCGACCGAGCCGAACAGACCCAGGTAACCGCCGATGACGGCACCGCGGGTGGTCAAGCTCTTCGAGAACATGGCCATCACCAGCACCGGGAAGGTGGCGGAGGCGGCGATGGAGAAGGTCAGAGCGACGATGAACGCGACGTTCTGCTTTTCGAAGATGACACCCAGGATCACGGCGATGACGCCCAGACCCAGAGAAGCCATTTTCGACACACGCACTTCCATGGCCTCGGTGGTCTTGCCGCGAGCGAATACGCTGGCATAGAGGTCATGGGAGATGGCGGAGGCGCCGGCCAGGGTCAGACCCGACACCACCGCGAGGATGGTGGCGAAGGCCACGGCCGAGATGAAGCCCAGGAACAGATCGCCGCCGATGGCATGAGCCAGCCAGATGGCGGGCATGTTACCGCCGCCCTTAAGAGCAAGGCCACCCTTGGCCACGTCCAGGTACTGCGGGTTGGTCAACACCATGGTGATGGCGCCGAAGCCGATGATGAAGGTCAGGATGTAGAAGTAACCGATGAAACCAGTGGCGTAGAACACCGACTTGCGGGCTTCCTTGGCATTCGGCACGGTGAAGAAGCGCATGAGGATATGCGGCAGACCGGCGGTGCCGAACATCAGGGTCAGACCCAGCGAGATGGCATCGATCGGGTTGGTCACCAGCGAACCCGGAG
>JACMLB010000231.1 GCA_014379805.1 Rhodospirillales bacterium
CCAACCCCGCCCCCACCCTGCGCGCCGCCCGCGCCGCCAGCCGGGCCGCGCCGGTCATGGCGCTGCCGCCTACCACCACCAAATGACCGCGCGCATATTTATGGCCCTCGGGAGACGGCCAGGGAAAGGCATGCCGCCACAGGGAGGGCGCGTTTTCCGCGACCGGCGGTTCGACCTCGGCCAACACTGCGGCGGGGATGCCGATATCCGCCACCACCAATTCACCGCATTTCAACCGTCCGGGCAGCAGCACATGGCCGGGCTTCTTGCGGAAAAAGGTGACGGTCGCCAGGGCGTCGGGGGCCAGCCCGAGGATGGCGCCAGTGTCACCGTCCACCCCCGAGGGCACATCCACGGCGATCACCTTTAGCCGACGCCGCGCGATTTCTTCGATCATGGCCCGCGCCATGCCGTCCAGCGGACGGGCCAAGCCGGCACCGAACATGGCGTCCACCACCACATCCGCTCGGTCGAGCACCTCCGGCGCCAGGGGCTCGACACCGCCGCGCCAGAGCTCTGCCATGACCGCCGCATCGCCTTTCAGATTGACCGCCTCGCCCAGCAGCGCCAGCCGCACCGCATAACCGGCACGGGCCAGCAGCCGCGCCGCCACAAAGCCGTCGCCGCCATTATTGCCGGGGCCGCACAGGATGGCGACACGGCAGGCGGAAAAGCGCCGCCGCACCTCGCGAGCAACGGCATGGCCGGCGGCCTCCATCAGGCGCTCGCCGGAAATGCCGCCCGCCATGGCAAGAGCGTCGGCGCGGTACATCTCGGCGACCGAGAGCACTTCGGTGCCCATGGGCATGTCTCCATTTCGTCTACCAACAAGGGTATGCCTGACGGGACGCTTTGCAACCCGCATCCTTGAGGCCCACCCCTGCGTAACAGAGGGGCCAGCTTGCTAAAGAGAAGGGATTGCCGCAGGGGTACGGTTGCGCTAGGACCATAGACCGCGTTTTCCATGGGAGGTCCTTTGTGAAGGTGTTGGTCCTTGGCGCCGGTGTGGTCGGCACCGCCGCCGCCTGGTATCTGGCCAGGGACGGACACGAAATCACCGTGATCGACCGGTGCCCTGGCGCCGGGTTGGAAACCAGCTTCGCCAATGGCGGACAGGTATCGCCCAGCCATGCCGAGCCATGGGCCAACCCATCCGTACTGCCCAAGGTGCTGAAATGGCTGGGGCGCGAGGATGCCCCGTTGCTGTTCCGCTGGAACCGCTGGGACCCGGCTTTGTGGGCCTGGGGCCTGCGTTTCCTGGCCAATTGCCCCGGCAAGCGGGCTGAGATCAACCTGGAACGGACGCTACGGGTCGCCCTGTATTCGCGCACCTGCCTGCAGGAACTGCGGGCCGAGACCGGCATGGATTACGACCAACGCAGCCTTGGCATCCTACACGTCTATCGCGACCGCCGCCAATTCGACCACGCCGCCGCCGCTGCCGATCTGATGGGACGTTGGGGCCTGCGCCGGCTGGAGAAAAGCGCCAAGGACTGCGTCGCCATCGAGCCCGCTTTGGCCGCCAGCGCCGACCAACTGGCCGGTGGCATCCACACGCCGGAAGACGAAAGCGGAGACGCCCATAAATTCACCACCGCCCTGGCCGTCCTGGCCGAAGCGCGCGGTGTGCAGTTCCGCTATGGGGTGACCGTGCGCGCACTGGTGCAAGACGGCGACCGGGTCACCGGAGTGGAAACCGACAGCGGACGCCTGACTGCGGACGCGATCGTGCTAGCCGCTGGCAGCTTCAGCCCGTTGCTGGCCCGGTCCTTGGGGCTACGGCTGCCCGTTGTCCCAGCCAAAGGCTATTCCATCACGCTGCCGGTAGAGGGTGACGGCGCGCCCACGGTCTCCATCACCGATGACGAATACAAGATGGTCTACTCCCGCCTGGGCAACCGCCTGCGCGCCGCTGGCACCGCAGAGATGACCGGCTACGACACCAGCCTGACCCCGGCCCGCTGGCACCTGATCCGCGACCGGGCCAAGGCCCTGTTCCCCCTGGCCGGCGATTACTCCAAGGCCGAACCCTGGGCCGGCCTGCGCCCCGTCACCCCCGACAGCGTGCCGCTGCTGGGCGCCACGCCGGTCAAAGGCCTGTATCTGGACACCGGCCATGGCACCTTGGGCTGGACCATGGCCTGCGGCTCGGGGCGGATTATCGCGGATGTGATTGCGGGTAGGGAACCGGAGATTGAGATGGCGGGGTTGGGGCTGGAGCGGTTTTAAAATAAAACCAGGAGCAACACGGATGGACACGGATACCCGCCATTATGGATCACCCGCCACCACGCGGAATTTGAATAATCGCGGTGCCGACCAGCACACTACCTCCATCAGACAGGCAGAGGAAGCGGGGGTACTGTGGCAGAGTGGGTGGTACCGGGTTTGCGGAAGAAGCGCGCTGAAATCGCGGGGCAAATCGCCGCTCATGAGCGCGACATTGGGCAGCTAAGAGCCGATCTCCGGCATATCGATGCCGTTTTACGGGTCTATGGCTTCGACAACCCCGAACTGATCCCCAATAAGCGAGCGGTCAAGCCAAAGACTCTCTGGTTCCGAGGCGGTGAGTGCGCGCGCCTAGCACTGGACACCTTGAGGGCTGGCGGCGGGCAACTGTCAACCCGCGCCATCACCGGCGGGGTGATGAAGGCCAAGGATCTCGACCCTGCCGACACACGGACACGTGAACTGGTTCAGAAGGCAGTCCTTGGCTCTCTGGGGCGTATGAAGGGCGTGGTCGAACGCTCGGGTGGCGGCGGCCCTGGGTGCGACGTCTTCTGGCGGCTGGCGGATCATTAACTCCTATCTCGCGGAATCCACCTCGGCGTTGCCAAGCACTCCTCCCGCTGGTATGTCGAAAGGGTTACGCAAACATTGGGGGCGCGCCATGCCGGACGCTATAGGTTCTGAGAGGGTTCCGTTGCTGGTTGGACTGGCCGTGGAGCGTACTGGCGACGACACCATACCCGGCCACTATGACGCCGAGAGGCAGGTGTGGGTGGTAGACGGCCCCCAAGGCAGCGAGCCGATCGTCCTGACGGCACGCGACAGCGCCGAACTAGTCACCAAAACCAAGGTCCAGCAGGAGCAGGACGATCCCGGCGCCATGGCCTTCCTTGAAGGGTCGACCAAGACCTTCACGCAGCAGGAAAGGGATGACCAGGGAATATCCGCGCTCCTTGAACTCGCCACGAAAACGGAGACGCGCAGGGAACGCGATGACCGATGATCCTCGTTCTGACCAACGAACGGGATCTGACGTCCGACTACGTCGTCCTTGAGCTACAAAGAAGAGGGCTTCCGTTCGTCAGGCTGAACTCCGAACGACTACCGGAGGGTACGGTCGCCTTCGACCCGGCCCTGGGCGCGGATGGCTGGCTGATCGAACTGGCGGACGTTCTCGTGGACTTCCGCTCGGTGCGCGCGGCCTACTTCCGCCGGCCGGGTTCGCCGGAGACGCCAGCTGGCGTCATCCGGGAGGACGCCGCGAGATACTGCCGCGCCGAATGGGGGGCAGCCCTTTCCTCCGCCCTTAACGCCCTTGGCGCGCGGTGGCTGAACGCGCCCTTGACGATCATGGCGGCGGAGGACAAGCCACGCCAGCTTGCCCTGGCCGTATCCCTCGGCTTTCGGGTTCCACCGACCATCATATCGAATAGCCTCGCCTCGGTGGCGGACCGTCTGGCCGACGGCCCGATCGTGGCAAAGACCCTGCGCGAGGCCCTGCTGGAAGGCGAGGACCGGGAGCGGGTGATATTCACCAGCCGGATCCCGGACCTGTCGGAATTGAGCGAGCAAGCGGTGTCAGCGGCCCCGGCCATCTTCCAGCATCAGGTCGAGAAGCGCTCGGACCTTCGGGTGACGGTCGTCGGCGACCGTGCCTACGCGGCGGAGATACTTTCCCAGGACATGGCGGAGACCCAAGTCGACTGGCGGCGCGGCAGCCATCCGGAACTCGTCCACCGCATGCATGACCTGCCGGAGCCGCTGGCGAAGCGATGCGTGACCCTGGTGAAGTCCTTGGGTCTCCGCTTCGGGGCCGTAGACCTCGTCCTTGACCGCTCCGGAGACTACTGGTTCCTTGAGGTAAACCCGAACGGACAGTGGGCGTGGATCGAGAACAGGACTGGTCTGCCGCTGACGGAGGCTATCGTGGACGAACTAGAACGGATCGCGGGATGCTCAGGCGGTTGATAGAGATCGTGTGGCCGACGCGCGGCGATTGGCGGCCCGCCGAACTGGCCGAGATTCGGGAGGCGAACCGCGAAGAGACGGACGACATCCGTTCGACTGACTGGTCCGTGGAGTCTGATCTCGCCCTTGAGGAGGCCCGACGCCTCGCCAATGCTGAGGAAGACAGGCGCAAGACGGCGGAGTCGAAGGCATCCACCCTGCTCATGGTCGCCGCCGCCCTCGTGCCCATCCTAACCTACCTGGAGACCGCCATCTGGGACGCAAAGATGGGAACCGCGCCGAAATGGGTCAGCCTGCCGATCCTGGCGCTTGCGGTCCTCTATCTGTGCTGGTCGGCGCTTTGGGCGCTGAGAACCGTGGCTACGAGCAACTATCAGCAGGTCTACCATGCCGATCTCGTCCTGATGTGGAAAGATGGGCGAGAAGGACCGGAGATCAGGAGGCGGCTGGCGACCGAGACCTTCCTGGCATCGCGACTGAACCAGGATGCCATCAACAAGAAGATTACCTGCTCGAAGATGGGCCACGCGTTCCTTTTCCGCGCGATCCTCGCTTTCGCCTTACTCCTCCTCGTGCAGGCGGGTTTCGAGCTCTGGACGGTGCTCACCCCGCACGTAGCGGCAGCACTAACCCGATAGAAGGGGCGCGCACCTTTCCCAAACCGACGCTTGCCTTGGGCGTCTGAGCGACTACCTGCCCCCTCCGCTGTAGCTGGTTCCTCCTCCATAGTTCATGTTCTGCGCGGAATAGGTCTGCAACGTGCCTTCGGTTCCGAAGGTGAGCGATACGGAAGCTGTCGAATAGCCAGAGTCGTTCGCGAATAAGCCTACAATGGGAATTGCCGCCTTGGGATCCATGCGGACTTTCGACTGAACGTACATAAGAACGCGCTCGCCGTTGGGCATCAGTTGACTGCCGCTCGGCGGCCCGAACTGCGTCACAACGTCCTGGACCGTCGCCTTTCTCTGCTTCAGCTCTGCGAGACGCTCTTCGCTGATGCTTGTGCCCGTGGTCGAGGTGCAGGCAACGACCGTGAGCGTAGCGACACAGGCAAATATCTTCCTCATTACGTCCCCCTTTGGCAGCGAAAGCATTTTGTTCAATATATCGAGGTGCGCGAACGGAGCAAGCCGGTTGCCATGCGGGGATGGATCTCAGGCAGCTGTTCGCAACCAATCTGCGCCGATTGCGCCATGCCAAGGGCTGGTCACAGGACGAGCTTGCCTTGGAGGCTGAGATGAGCCGCAGCTACCTCAGCCAGATCGAGAAGGGAAAGTTTTACGTCAGCCTGAAGGTCCTCGGTCGGCTTGCCGATGCCCTCGGTGCTGAACCAAGCGAATTCCTCAAACCGCCGTCCCAATAGAGGCGGATCTCTCGACGTCATTTATGTGCGAAGGCTTGCTACCTGCGGGCACGTCTGCGAAATTGCTCGCGTGCGCTCGTGCGGCGCCCCCCCAATCTGGCGTAATGGGCAAGCGTTATGGCTGAAGAACAAACTCCCGCGTCCGAACTGTCAGCAACCGAGTTCCTGTTCACCCTCGCTGCCCGACTTGAGGTCGAAGCAGATGACAAGGTGGTGGCCAAAATCCTTGCCGAAACGCTGATTGTGAATGCCGCACCGGTAGATGAGGTGATCGGCGCCCTCAATGCGTTGGCCGCGGCGCGCAGCAAGGAAGGTGGCGCCGATCATGACTAACGCCGTCATCAAGGAGATCACGCTTGAGGGCTTCCGGGCCTATTTGGCACAGCGAACTTTCGATTTGCTGCGCGGAAGCACCGCCCTATCCCTGGCGCTGTTTGCGGACAACGCGCGCGGAAAATCGAGCCTTGTGGACGGTTTGGAGTTTTACCTGAGCGAAAAGGGTACCGTTTCCCGCTTGGGCCAAGTTCAGAGCACCAGCCAGGGAGGTGTCGCAGCCCTGGAACATGTTGATGCCCGTGACCGAAGCATCGAGCCGGCCGTTTCTGTCACATTTATGGTCGATGGGCAGCGCGTCGAAGGCAAGCGCAAGGTCGGCGGCGATATGCCCGCCGGCGCCGAGGTCATTCGGAGGCTCTTGCCGGTGAACCCCATCATTCGCGGCTACCAGCTTCGCAAGTTCGTGGAGGACCAGTCGGAGGCGGACAGGTACGCCGAGGTGGCCAACTGGTTCGGCTTGCAGCCCCTTGTGGACCTCCAAGACAAACTGGCCAAGCTCAAACGGGATTACAAGAAGGCGGCCGAAGACACCAGGGGCTGTGAACTCGCCGTCAATGGGCTTTCCGCCCAAACAGGCGGAGCGGTGACGCGCTGGGACGAGGTAAAGGTGCTGGCGTGGCTGAATGCCACTCTGATCGCCCCCGTCAAGGATGCCATCGCGTTCACGAATGTGTCCAAGGCGGACGCCGGTTTCCTCAAGCTGGTGGAACTCAAGCAGGCCGAGGACGCTCGATTGGGCCTGCCGATGCTGAAGGCCCTCAAGGAGGCGTTGGAGGACATCGCGGGCCAGCGAGCAGATGGGACCGGTGCCGACCAGCCCCGCGCCGGTGGTAAGGCAAGCGTCCTAACGAAAACGCAAGCCCGTTTGGCCGATTCAGAAAAGGCTGAACATGAGACGCGTGCAGCATCTTCCCAGGCGTTGCTGTCTCCCGTGTGGACTCACGCCGTGGCAGCACTTGGACACGCGGACTGCGAGGAAGAACGTTGCCCAGTGTGCGAAACCCCGTTCAACGAGACTGGGGCAGGAAGTAGGGCGGGTATTGTCGCCCGCTTGCAGGAGAATGTCGCCGCCCTCAAGGCATTCCACGACGCTTCGGCCGAACGCTCCAAGGCCCAGTCGGCGGTGACGACGGCGGTCAACGCGCTCGATAACGCGCTGTTGGTGCTCAGAACGCGCCTGGAATCGGTCGGCCGGAAGCTGCCCGAAGGATTGGCTAGCCTGTCCGCGCATTCGCCATACACGCCGGAGCAGATCTCCCAAATTCAATCGGAATGCGGGCGAGCCGCCGACGCCGTGGAGGCGGAGATCGCCGAACAGGAGACAGCGCGCGGGGCCGGCAGTTGCAAGGAAAGCCTGGAGCGGGTGGAGAAGATCCTGGTGATGGCTGCCGCTCATCGGCGCGCCATGACCGAAGTAAATGCCCGAAAGGATATCCTAAAGGCTGTCACCAAGGCGGCCACAGAATTAAACGGCCAGATCCAGACCTACGTGAGTAACGTTCTCGCCGTTCTTCGCGAGGATGTGGACGCCATCTATAAGCGGATCACCCACTTCACCGGCCGCTCGGCGCCGGACATCAATCTGGCACTGCCGACCAGCGGCAAGACCGACCGCATGTGCCTTACCATCGATTTTGCCCCCAATCGCAAAGGGGTGGCTCCCGGCGGCTATCTTAGCGACGCCCAGCTGCACTCCCTCGGATTGGCGTTGCGCCTGGCCGCCATCCGGCGATTCAACTCCGGCGCTCGGTTCGTGGTGCTGGACGACGTGGTGACGTCCTACGACCGCGACCACAGGCAGATGATCGCCAACCTGCTTGCCGAGGAGTTCAAGGACTTCCAGGTCATCGTGGTCACCCACGAGCGGCAGTTCTTTGAATACCTGCTCGAAAAGCTGCCCCAGAGCACTTGGTTGACCAAGCGCATCAGTGAGGTTGAGCCCGACCGAGGCCCGGTATTCGACGACGATCGCCCCTCGGATAGCCAGATCGAGGATCTGCTGCGCGTGGGCAAGTCGGCTGAGAACGAGATCCGCAAGGCGCAGGAGGTGTGGCTGCAGCGGGTGTGCTACGAGTTCGGCGTCTCCGTGACCATGCCGAAGCCGGCCGAACTGCCCAAGTTCGGGCGAGCGGAATTGGCCTCTGCCCTTGAAGAGTTCATCAAGGACCGGAAAATGGGCGTGGATACGTCATTCTTCGCTCAGCTGAAAATGGGCAAGGCTGAGAACGCCGGTTCACATGGCAATGCCGACGCTTCGGCCGGCCCCAGCGCTGGCGACATGAGTGCCCGGTGGGATGAATTCAAGAAGTTCCGCGACCAGTTCGTTTGCGCCTGCAGCAGTAAGCGGTTCAAGCGGTCGTTTGATTCTCACTTCCCAAGGTGCGCGAAATCCGCATGCGAGACGCCGTTTAAGGGTAAGGCGCAGACCAACGGAGAGGGCGCGTAGCCACAACGATGGTGGGGCCGGCGGGGCTATTTCCCCGCTATTTGCGCAAACAGCTGGTCAAGATCGTGGGAGACCATGATCGCGTCCCGGCCGCTGTTGACGATGATCACCGCCTCCGTGCGGTCGCTGTCGGCATCGCGGAGACCGGTGATGGAACTGAGGCGAATGGCATGACGAATTCCTTGGATGTCCGTCACGCAAAGGAATCCGCTGTCGCGAACCGGCTCGCTCATGTGTACGCCTCCTTGGCCACGGTTCGGTTGCGCTGCCAGTACCCACAAAAGTCGATCGAAGGCTTGTTGGCGCTGACCAAAGCCAGGACCGAGCGGAACAGGTCACCGTTCGGCCGGCGCCGGTTATCCTCGCGGAACGCCGCCTCTTGGGCGTAGCGGTCCAGGTAGACGCCGCTGATGTGGTGGTGGATGCCGATCTCGGCGCGCCGTAGCCGCGAGAACCAGCTTTCCGCCTGGTTGGTGCAGGCGCCGTCGATGCTGTAACCCTGGGCGTGGTTCACGCGCCGGAGATCGTACCGGGCATGAAGCCGGTTCCAGGCCGCGGACTCATCGGCATGCATGACGCCACCCTGCTCGACCCGGGCGCGAATGAAGTCGTTGGAGGCTTCCTCGGTCAGGAAGCTCTTGGCCACACTTCGGCCATTCCGTTCGCGGATGACAACCACACAGCGGCGCTTGCCGGTCTGGTTTTCGGTGCGGCGCATATCCTTGCGGTCCTTCTTGAGGTTCTCCGGCTTGGCGTGGCCGCCGAAATAGGCGCCGTCGATTTCCGTGATCGTGCCCTCGCCGCCCAACCGGGTGTCCTTCACCTCAGCCGCCATGGCCTCACGCAATTTGTGGGTCAGGACGAACGCGGTCTTGTACTGGACGCCAAGGTCCCGTCCCAGCGCCAGTGCCGACTTGCCCTTGACCTCGTTGACGAAGATAGCGATCGCCGCCAAGTACGTGCGGAGCGGCAGCTTGTGGAAGGCGAACAAAGTGCCGGACGTCACCGAGAAGTCCTTGCGGCACGCCTTGCACCGCCAACGGCTGGCACCGTTCGGGCGCCGGCAGTCGTAGCAGGTGGGGCAGCCGCAGTGCGGGCAAACCGGCTTTCCCTCGGTCGACGACCAACGAATATTCCGGAACACCTCCTCAGCCGTAGCGTCGGTCAGACCGAACACCTGGGCGAGCGACAACGTGCGCGCCTTGGCTGAGAGGAGGAAGTGTTGGCCAGAGGGTCTGGGCATGAGCCGATACCATCATATGTGATACATCTGTCACTGAATGTGATGGTGGCGCGCGTCATTGTCAATGGCATTCGCGTGCTATATGATGACATTTGTGTGGGAAAGGAGACTCCATTGTCGCAACGCGACGACATCTGGGCGGAAAAGGCGAAGCGACTCCTGCGGGCGGAGATGGCGAGGCAGGGGGTCACCTACGACGACCTCGCGCGCCGGCTGGCGGAACTAGGCATCGCTGACAATTCCCCGAACCTGCGGAACAAAGTGTCACGGGGCACCTTCACAGCTGCCTTCTTGCTCCAATGCATGGAAGCTATTGGTTGTAAAACGTTGAGGCTAGAATGATCGCCGCGGATACTGCCAACAAGCCGGTCCGTTTATTGCGGCAACGTGGGGGGGGCGGCGCGCGAAGGCTGCGGCAAGGTCAGGTGTTGCGAGGCACGTTATGAGCGGCAAAACCCGAATTGAATGGACCGAGCAGACCTGGAACCCAACTACTGGCTGCTCGAAAATCTCGCCGGGTTGCAAGAACTGTTATGCGGAGACCATGGCGCGCCGGCTGAAAGCCATGGGGGCTGCCGGCTATGATAATGGGTTCGACCTTTCGCTTATGTCGGATCGGCTTCAGCAGCCACTCCAACGCAAGAAGCCCACGGTTTATTTTGTCAATTCGATGAGCGACCTCTTCCATGAGGGCGTGCCAACCGAATTCATCGACCGGGTGTTTTCTGTTATCGAGCGCACGCCCCGGCATACCTATCAGATCCTGACCAAAAGGGCTTGGCGCCTCCCCGAGTATTTCGGTCAAGCCAAACTGCCGCCCAACGTGTGGCTTGGTGTCTCGGTGGAAGACCAGAAATTCGGCGTTCCGCGTATTGCCGAATTGCGAAAGGTGGATGCTGCCGTCCGCTTCCTGTCGGTTGAACCGCTTTTGGAAGACCTCGGCGAACTTGACCTGAGCGGTATCCATTGGGTCATCGTCGGAGGTGAATCGGGCGCTAAGGCGCGTCCTATGAAGGAGCAATGGGTTGAAAACATTCGCCTTCAGTGCGAAAGTTGTGAAGCCCTGTTCTTCTTCAAGCAATGGGGTGGCTGGGGGGCAGATGGCAAGCGCCGACCGAAGAAGGTCAATGGTCGCCAACTGAATGGCCGAACTTGGGACGCGATGCCCTCCTATGTGGCAGCCCCCGAATAATGGGAATGCTGAATGGCAACGTCAAAAGCGGTTTGGAGGCTTGGAAAAGCAGCTCCGCCCATTGAACCGCACACGTTGGCAAAGCACCGAGTAATCCGCCGTTATATCGAGCGTTACCTCGATATTGTCACCCAAGATTGGCGGATGGATACCCTCCGCATTTCATTCGTTGATGGGTATTGCGGCGGAGGCCGGTATTCAAACGGCAGCGAATCGTTTCCCGGCTCGCCTCTGATTTTCCTAAAAACCGTGGCCGAAATGGAGAGCCGAATTGGCGCTGTCCGCCGGAACGGCTTCCACATCAAGGCTCGCTATATCTTCATCGACAGCGAGAAGCGGCACACCGAGTATCTTCGCGCGGAGATCGAGAACAGCGACTTCCGCCACATGCTCGACAAAGAGATCTCGATCTGGACGGGCGATTTCAACGTGCTGGTCGACGAGGCGATTGTCGAGGTGCGGAAAAACTCACCGAACGCAGGTTGCTCGCTGTTTCTGCTCGATCAATTTGGCTGGAGCCAAGTTTCGCTTGCCTCGATCCGGAAGATCCTCCAGACGCTCAGAAAATCCGAAGTGTTCTTGACCTTCATGGTCGATGCCTTAGCCAACTATATCAGTGAGAAGAGTTACGACCTCCAGGCGTTCGAACGGATCGACGTGAGCCCCGATCTCGTACGGGAAATGCTCCGTTACAAAGAGCAAGATTATCTCGGCGCCAGAGTCCTTATTCAAAACTTCCTCTACGATCATATCCGAGAGAAAACCCAGGCGCCTTATTACTCGCCGTTCATGATCAAATCGCCTGAAGCCAGCAGATCACATTGGTTTCTTCACCTTTCTAAACACCACGAAGCTCGGAACGAGATCGGCGAAATCCATTGGCAGGAGACCAATACGACCACCCACCATGGTCGGTCTGGTCTGCACGCACTTGGGTTCACGCCAACCGGCGATCTCGGCCAGTACATGCTCGAATCGGTCATGGACGATCATGCCCGTCAACTCTCACGGGATGCGATCCGGGAGCAAATGCCGCGTCTCATCTATGATGCGGTTGCCGGAGGCGGAGTGCCCAGCCTGGTGGACCTATTCGGCAGTCGCTGTTCCGATACCCCTGTCGTTCGGTCGATCATTGAGCCAGAGATCATCCGCCTGCGGGATGAAGGGGATATTGTGATCCGACAGGAGGATGGGACCATTCGACCCCGCACGAAGACCGTCGAATGGACCGACCGGTTCGAGTTGGCCAAGGCGCCCACACTCTTCGGGCCGTTTAGCAAACTCAAGAGAGACGACTAATACTCAGCCTGCCTGCCACTAGGAGCGACACATGGATGAGATTATCATCAGGACGGGCTGTAAAGAGGATATGCCGTGGGTGACGCAGCTGCTCATAGACGGTGTCGCTGGCCGCCACTTCAATCCGACCGTCAACAGACAGGCAGACGGCCTGCTCAACGAAATTCTGCGCTGCGGTGCCTTCGAGATGATGAAGGCACGCCATGGCACGATTTACCGAACGAGGGTCAATGCTCGCTTTGATGTGGCAGAAATTAATGGCGAGCCGGCTTCGTTTTTGATCACTCTTTCGGAAGGTCGTGAAACCGAACTCCACCTGACTGGGACAAAGAAGCAGTTCCGTCGCCGAGGATGCGCACGGCGCTTGGCCCAACACGCCATTGAGCTGGCAAACAATCAGACACGAATTTTCGCAAGATGCTACCGCGCTTCTAGCTTTGCTATCGATAGCTTGAAGAAAATGGGCTTCGTTCAAGATGGAGAAGATAAGGACACGGTCGAGTTAGCGCTCAAACTCTAGCGGATGTAACTGCGAACCTACTCCTTGCTCAAACGTAATTACGGTCTTGGGGGAGCAACATGCTGCCAGCAAACAATGTGATCAACAAACCTTTCGTATTCCTGGTAGATTCTCCATCTCACAATGATTTGTACGACGGCTATAGCATTGGCATGGCTCTGCGGGATGCGCTCAGGGCGATTAGAATTCCTTGCTTCTATACCCTTGCCACATGTAAGGGCAACTTTCAGTCCGCGTTAAGCTTTCGCCTTCCAGACGCGATTGCCCAAATGCAACCATCCGCAAACATCAATGCAATTCCTTTTATTCATTTGTGCATGCACGGGCTGCCGAATGGCGTGGGGTTAACAGATAATTCTTTCATCGATTGGCAAGAACTGAGAAGGCTCTTGTTCGCGCACAATTATGCAAAAGGTCGTGACCCGTATATATGCATGGCATCATGTAACGGGTTTAACGCCACAAATATGGCAAGCGCATTTGACAGCGCCTTCAATATTTTGATCGGCAATATGGGCGTCGTATTGCAGTCGGATGTGACAGTTGCCTACATGTCGTTTTACAATCACCTCTTCTGCAAATATTCTAATTTCGATACAGCGGTTCAGGCAATGCGCCACGCCTCTGGGGATCACAACTTTTATTACGCCATCGGCGAGCAGGTTAAGAATCAGCGGTTTTCAGAAATGCAATCCCAGTCCTTCAATAACCCGTGGCCAAATCCGCAGCCAAGTTTCTAACTTTACGGTCAACGTATAACCTCATGGCAATCCGGACCTGAACGTCAGTAAATTGGCCTCAGCGGGAGAAGTGCGATCCCGGCTGACCGTCGGTTTCGGTGAATAACAGATGCCCATTGAGGGGCTGGCGTGTCCTTCCGGTACCTACGCGGTACCAAGCTGTCGTTTCCACGATCGCTGCGCTCTCGTTGCGCGCCGTCACATGCTCCGGCACCATGTAATTCCCATAGACCCAACGCAGCCGGCTGTCCTTGGGTCGAAAGATCGCATCTCACGAGCATTGAGGCGGTGGCGCAGGCCATCGACGGAGTTGCCACCCAGCGCTTCGTAGCCAACGTGGACTACGCCGGGGCGATCACCGGGCAACTGATCCGCGGCTTTAGCAACAACGCTACGGAAGTGCTTGGCCTTTTTTCGCACGGCTTCATCTGAAGTACTCAGCCAGGCGACTAGGCTCACGTGGCGTACAGAGGTGGCGTGTAGCGGACGACCCTTGGCTGGGGTCCATTCGCCAGAGACGCTGTAGTCAACCGAGGGATCGTATCTCCCCAGCAGAAGTTGGATCATCCGGCTGGCGCCGAAGTAGATGTCATCCTTTTGCAGAACGTGGTGCAGCGGCTCCCATACCACGTCGAAGATGATTCCTGAGCCGCCGTCATCCTGCCACTCCAAAGGTTCCGTGCCACCGACGAAAGCCTCAGCCTTCTCCGAAAGGTAGTCGTCACCAAGTTCAGACAATTCTGCTTCGAAACAGGCCATAATCACGAGCGGTCGCTTGGCGGCATGCGAGATCTCATGTGCCGCCGCAGACATGCGTTCCCCTTTGAGCCGCTCTTCCCGCGCGTATCCGGAGCGGCCGGCCCGCTTGCACTCAAGCGCCCATCCGGACCGACCGCGAGCAACAAATAGGTCCGGTCTCTTTCTGATGCCTGGCATCTCTGGGACGAAAGTAACGTGATCCCACCCCCGGCTCCGATATGCGGCGGCCACCAGCAACTCGTAAATCCCATCATCAGGCTGCCCTTTACCATCGAGCATAAGCCGCGCGGCACGCTCCTCGGCGCCGTCGATCTGCGTCAACAGCGGTAGCAACTGGCCCAGCCGCCTGAACACTGGCGCTATCCGATACCCCTCTGGTTCGAAGAAGTCAGGGCGCAGGCCCGGATTCGCATAGCATCGGGCCTGGTGCACATACCAAGCGATCATGTCGGCCGGCTCGAAAAGCGGGGTCCTTCGACCTTCGGCCCAATCAGATTTTGCGGATTGAAATTTCGCATCCGTAGTGGTCAACCGCTTGGCCCACTCGTCCGACGGTACCAGCGACGTCAGCCACTCGACTGCCGCGATGATGTCCTCATCTCGCCAATCCTGTCCGGCGCGCTGGGCAGTCCAAAGGAGGTCTTCGGAAAATGGCATGCTCATCGGTTCATAGTACCTTCAGCATGTGATTTTTAATCGACAGCGGTGCGAGTGATGATCTCGCCTCTATAAAGAAGCTGGACTTCGCACCCGGTGTCAGTCGCCCACTCCGCTGCAGCATTTGCCGCTGCTTCCGGCGCCATTGGCATCGGCAGCCACCTGGCCGCCTTAGGCGCGCCGGCATTCATGAGTAGCATGGTGTAGCCGTCGCAATCCTGGTGATCGCGATCGCTGACGGTGTCCATCATTTGGACGTGCTTCCTTCCAACGCTTCAAGCTGACGCGCCAAGGCGTCCACCTCCTGACTGGTGAACCGCCAGTGTCTCGGTACGCACGCGGCGGTGTCCGTTGCCCAGACATGCTGCTCGGGCGCCACCCCCGCGCGGAACGCGAGCGCTCGATCGGCGGCTTCCACGAAGCCCTGCGACAGGGCGTCTGTCCGGTCGGCGTTCATCGCCCGCCATGCGCGCCAATGGATGGTAGCCGACAGCGCATTGGGCCAAGAGCCATCGCACAGAAAACTGGGATGGTCGGCGAAATCGCTGGCGTGAGGATGGGCGTTGCAAATGTCCATCCAGACCTCTTGCGACATTGGTGCGCGCCGCCGTTCCTGCCGGTCCATCATTGCCTTCGGCTCCCCAATGGAATGGCACCATTGTCCACGTCTCTTGGACGATGTCCAGTTGCTCTGACTTGACGGTTGGCAAAGCGAAGGGTGCATCCGATCCCCGCAACACTTGCCGACACCACGGACGGTCTTGTCGCCCCTTCTCAGCTAAGGCGGTGAACGCCGATCGGCCCGTTTTTGGCATTTTTCCGATGGCGTGGATTGGGGTGCTAGCGTTTCGCGTGGGTGCCTGTCGGAAAGACAAGCTACGTCAGCAGCATAGAAAAATACTCTGCGTGGCAACACCAAACGCAATGTAGAACCAATATGGCGCTACGCCTACCTCCACGGCGTCATACGCCGCCGCCGAAAAACAGAATTAAGATTACGTGGTGGTCGGCTGCCGTAAGGAGAGAACATCACGTGTTCTGATGTACGGCGAAAAACGAGAGGCCCCGCCTCTGCAAAGGCGGGGCCTCAAGTGATCGTCTGCTCTGGTAACCGCACTGCAAGGCTCATGTGGCCTGTCAGCTGGCACCCCTATGCTGTGAACAAGCACAGGGTGCCAGCATTGGCCGGCCCTTCGCAATCGCGCATCCGGCGATGCCGACGCGATGAAGGAGATTGCCATGCCCGCGCACTACCTGATTACCCCGGCTTCGAGGGACTTCCCCCTATTAACCGTCATGTCGATGACCGACGATGCCGTTTTCCGGCTGTTCTGCCTCGCCCGCTGGCCCAACACGGAGGGCGCCCCAGTTTGCGACCGGTGCAACCTGCCTGCGACGGGGCCGCACTCACGGCGACGGTTTCGCTGTCTTAACTGTGGGCGCCTGTTCACGGTCACTTCCGGGACGGCGCTGGCGTACTTGAAGCTTCCGCTGCGACTCGTCCTGATCCTGGTTGCGCAGTGGGCGATCGCACCAAAAGGCCGGGCCGCCCGCTATCTGAGTCAGAGCTTCGGCCTGAACTATCGTACGGTGTTCTCTCTCTGCCACAAGCTGCGACATGCCATGACCTCCGACGTTGTGGGCCAGCAGATCGGCGGACCGGGGGTGGAAGTCGAGGCTGATGGCTGCTATCTGGGCGGTCACGTCCGTCCCACCAACTGGGTCATCAATCGGCGAGACCGGCGCTTCGCTAGAAACAAGAGCGATAAGCGCTGGGTCGTTGTCGTGGTGAGGGAGCGCCGCCCCAATGGTCGGACTTTAGTTTTCGTAGTGAAGCACGAACGCCAAGGGGCGGCCCTCATCGCGAAAGTGGTCCGGCCGGGCAGCATCATCCATGCCGACTCGCACTTCGCGTGGCTCGAACTCGATGCGCTTTACGAAACCAAGCGTATCAACCACGAGGAGGCCTATTCGGATGGCCAGGCCTGCACCAACCACGCGGAAAGCTTCTTCGCGAGGTTGCGCCGTCTGGAAGCGGAGCACCACCATATTGCGGGACCGTATCTCCTGCGCTACGCGACGGAAGCGGCGTTCAGGGAGGACCAGCGCCGGCTCTCGGCAGCAGATGCGACCTATCTGCTGCTCCATCTGGCGCTAAACAGCAAACCCGACCGCGAATTTAAGAACTACCGGGATCTGAAGCGTCGCCGTCGCCTGAGCGGTCAACACTGATTCCCCACCTGAGGATGCCATCCGTGCCACCAGGGATAGGGCGAACAATTCCTCGAACGTGGAGCCTCTGGAGGGCGCGGCCAATGAGAACCTCCTGAGCGCGCCTTTCGTCCAGGCTGCGTGCCCCACCTAGCCGCGTGGCGACAGCCTGGACCACCTCGGACTTCGTCAAAGATTTGTTGGCCTGCCGGAGCGCTGTAAGAATCAGCGGGGAGATCCCATGCAAGCGCGACGCGCCGGGCCGTCTGCGACTTGGCGATTCGGCGGCAAGCCGATTGAGGGCGGCGTCAGCGCGGTTGAGGTCCCGTCGTCTGAATGCAAGCAAGGTCTCGGCTTCGGTAACGGCCGCAGCCAACAGGTCGCGCAGATAGCAAAGTGCCGGGATATCGGTCTGAGCCTTCGGCATGCTGCTCCTCCGCTGCTTCTCGAAGGAATCTAAGTCACGACCATCGAAAACGGAATTGGGCTTGGTGGCGCATGCTACATAATGCCGCGGATACCCACGGATGAACACGGATAAGAAATAATATTCTTGATCCGTGTTCGTCCGTGCGACGGCGCAGCCGTCATCCGAGTACATCCGTGTTGCTCCTGGTTTTTATTCCTCCTCACCCGCCCCCATCTCCAACACGGGCTCCTCCGGCTCCGCGGTCACCGCCACCCTCGGCACCTTCTTACGATGCGGCTTGTGCGCCCACGGGCGGTCGCCCTGCCACTGGGCGACGGTTTCCACGCGGGCGCCATTGGGGGTCAGCCACAGGGCATGGCCGCCGCGCCGCCACAGGTCGAAGCGGTCGATCACCAGTTTCGGTCCCCGGCAGGCATGGCGGATGGGCACGGCGCTGACCACCACGCCCGAGCCGGCACAGGCCGCATCCACGCCGCCATCATCCTGCACCAGCGACAATTGCGCGCCGTCAACCCGGTAGAGACAGCCCAGCGGATCGCAAGACAGCCGCCCGTCATTGCTGCGGCCCTTCTTGGGCCAGCGCTCACGCGCCTCGGGGCCGGCGCGGCGCATCCAGGTTTCGCGCAGGATGCGGCCGCCGCGATTGACCAGCAGACTGCCCTCGGCGGTGCGCACCCCCAGGGAATAGCCGCGGCTGTCTACCAGAATGTCGGGCGGCTGGGCAAAGGCCATACTGGCCAAGCCCACCGCCATGGGCAGCAGCCCCCACAGGCGCCAGAGCCGGCGCCACAGAAGCAACCATGCGCCGCCCAAAGTAAACATCACCATGCCCCACAGCGGCAGCACCGGCAGGGTGATGGCGGCGGCGGGCCAATGGGCGACCATATTGGCAACCCAGTTGACGCCGGCCACGCACCAGCCCATGGGCACCCAGGCGATTTCGTCCCAGCCCAGGGGCATAAGCAGCAAGCCGGCCATGGCGAACGGCATGGCAAGGCCCGACAAGGGCACGGCCAGGGCGTTGGACACCACCGACCACACGGCGAAGCGGTTGAAGTGATAGGCGCCATAGATGGCCGTGGCAGTGCCGGCCACCAATGTGGTCAGGACCACGCCGAACAGATAATGACCGCTCCCGGCCACCCAGCCCCGGTTCTCCATGCGCCACGCGGCCATGCGCGGGGTCAGGACCTCGTAGACCGAGATCAACGCGGCCACGGCGGCAAACGACATCTGGAAGCTGGGGCCGATCAGGGCATCCGGTGCCACCAGCAGCACGATGGTGGCCGCCCACGCCACCATGCGCATGGACAAGGCAACACGGTCCAGCAGCACCGCCACCAGCACGATACCGGTCATCAGGAAGGACCGCACGGCGGGCACCGGAGCACCCGCCAGCATCATGTAGAAGAACGTGGTGCCCAGGGCCACCACCGCCGCCCATTTCTTGATGGGATAACGCAGGGCGATGGCCGGGATCAGCGCCAGCCCACCGCGCACGATGAAGAACACCAGACCGGCGGCCATGCTCATATGCAGGCCCGAGATGGACAGGATGTGAGCCAGCCCGGAATCCCGGTAATCGTCCATGACGTTGCGCGGAATGCTCGCGGTCTCACCCGCCACCAAAGCCGCCGCCACGGCGCCGGTGCCATCGGCGGGCAGCGACTGGATGATGCGCAGGGTAATGCGGTGGCGCAGCTGGTTAAGCCACAGCATCACCCCGGACCCGCCTTCACCGGGCAACACTTGCGGCTCGCCCATGCCGCTGCCGATGGCGCCCAGGCCCATGAAAAAGGCGAAGCGGGCGAAATCGAAGGCGCCCGGCGCCGCCGGTTGGGGTGGCGGCAACAGCACCGCGTTAAGGCCGATGCGGGTCCCCACATGAACGGGAGTTTCGGTCTTGAGCTTCAGACGGACCCGCTCCGGCTTCACGCCGTCAAGGTCCAGCACCAACTCGCTAAGGGTGACGCGCTGTCCGCCGCCGGCCAGGGGCTCGACCTCTTCGACCCGGCCCTCCACCCGGATTTGACCGCTGGGACGCTCCAGTACGGGCGCCGACACTAGGGCGGCACGCAATTCGGCGGCGAAGAAACCTAGGGCGACGAAAAGCACCACCAGGGCCGGCAACAACACCGGCCAATGGCGGCGCGCCAGCCATGCGGTCAGCACACAGGTCGCCAGCGCCAAAGCGCCCAGCCACAGGGGCGGTTCAACCGGCAGGGCGAAATACAGCGCGATCCCGCAGCCCAGGAAAACCGGAAGCCATAAAGGCCAACGGTCACGCTCCGCCATTACCGGAGCGAGCACGGCTGAAAGGCTGAACGCTGGACCCCACCCTAGCCGTTGGGCCAGGGCAAAACCTATCCTATTGGGCGGGAAAATCGCCATACCCCCCCATCACCGGGCTGTCACGGCGGGAAAGATATGATACAGAAGGCCGGCCCGCTACTCATGGCGTCAGGAGTTTCAGTCCTTATCATGTCGGTGGTTACCCGCTTCGCTCCTTCTCCGACCGGTTTCCTGCACATTGGCGGTGCCCGCACGGCGCTGTTCA
>JACMLB010000232.1 GCA_014379805.1 Rhodospirillales bacterium
CGATGGCGGCCAGACCGTCGGACAAGGCGCGATAGCCGTCGCGGGTGCGGCGCGCCCGGCGGTTGGCAAGCACGCGGGCGGGGAAGCGGACAACGCCGCGCGCCAGCTTCAGGGCGAACGACGCCACTGCCAAGATGGCGAGCAACCCCAGCACCAGAACCGGCACCGTGGTGTCCACCCGCCAGCCCTGCCAGTGGATGACCACTTCGCCGGGCCGGTCGGCCAGCCACACCGCCGCTGCGACCACAAGGGCGGTGACGAGGATGAACAGTGCGAGGCGGCGGATCATGTCACTGCCCCGCGCCGACAGAGGCGACCACATGGGCGGTCAATTCCGACACCGCCTTGTCGGCGGCGAGGCGGGCCTTGGCATCGGCCAGCCAGTTGGCCGCCTGATCCGCCGGACCGCCGGTCAGGGTCTCGACTTCCGTGACGGCGCCGGCCAGATCGTCCAGACGCAGGTCGGCCTCGGCACGGGCGACGATGGCGGCGGGTTGGGGGCCGGCGGCATCGCCGTCTTCGCGCCGCACGGTCACCAGACTGGTGAAGCGATCCATGGTCTGGCGCCACCAGCTTTGATCCTGGGGCAGCACGGTGGCGCGCACGATGGCCGGGGCCAGGGCGGTGAAGCGGGCGGTCAGCACCGGCGCGGTGGGGATGCCGGTGACGGCGCGGGGCTTCAAAGCGTCCAACACCGGCAGCACTTCGGCATCCTGACCACCCAAGGCGCGCACTGCCCGCAATTCGGCATCAAACGGCATGGCCTTGGCCAGCGCCTCGCGCAACTGCCCCACCGCCAGCATCATGGCCGAGGCCGAGCTGCGCCGTGCCTGCATGTCGCGGAAGCCGGCTTCCACCTTCTCCACCCGGTCGGCCAGACGCAGCACCGCAGCGGCATCGGCAGAGGTTTTCTTCAGCTCCGTCACTTCCTTGGACAGGGCGTCAACCTCGTCCACCAAACGTGCCGGTACTTGCGGCTGAGCTTGCAGGGCGCGGAGGGCGGCTTCGTTCTGGGTCAGGCGGTTTTCCAGCGGAGCCAGCGCGGGGGCGGCGCCGCTTGGGGCAACCAGCCGTTCTTCCATCTGACGCAGGCGTTCGCGGGTGGCGGACAGGTCCGTGCGCAGGGATTCCAGCTCGTCGGACGCTTGCGTGGTCTGGACGGGCGTGACCACCGGATGGGACGCCGAGACCAGATATTTCCATTCCGGCCATGTGGCAAGACCGCCGCCCACCAGCACCACCACGGCCAAAGCGGCGATGATGGCGCCCCACGGGGTGGATTTGTCCTCTGCCGGGGCCTCTGGCACACATTCCACCGGGGCTTCGGGCACCGGGGTCTCGGGCGCGTCGGATTTCTGGTCGGGCTGAGTCATCATCATCCTCGAATGGTCGGCATCCAGCGCCGCCAGCAGCGCGGCTTGGGTCGGAGCGGCGGCCACGCGCAGTGCAGCCCAAGGAAGCGCCGCAAGCTCGCCGGCAACGGCGGAACTTAAGGCGAAGGCCGTCATCCGCGCGGTTGCATGAGCCAGATCGGCATCCCGCACCAAGGTAGCAAAGGTTGCCGCAGTGCGGGGAGAGAAAAACAGGGCCGCCTGGACGCCTTGCCGGCCTAAGGCGTCGGTCAGGCCGGCGGAAAGTCCGGTTGCGGCCTTCGATTCGTACAGAACCAGACGGCGAACGCTGAACCCGGCGGCTTCCAGCCGCCCCGACAGATCGCCGGCGGTGACGGTCCCGGCGGCGTGCAGGAAAGCGCCCGTGTCCGGCTTGCAACGGCCGATGACCAATGCAGCCAGGGTCTCCACATCGCCCCCAGCGCTTTCCACCTTTGTGTAACCCAGTTCGCGCGCCGTGCGGGCAGAGGCATCCCCCACCGCCCACACCGGCAAATCGCGGTCCGCCAGCACCCGAGCCAAAGCGCGCACGCCATTGGCCGAGGTGGCAAGGATGCCCTGGACGCCATGGGTGTCCACCTGCGCATCCATCGGCACGATGTCGAGCAAAGGCTCGATCACCACGTCCATGCCACGCGCGGCCAGTTCCCGTGCCACACCCTCGGAATCCTCACGGGGGCGGGTGACGAGAACCGTGAGCGCTTTATGATCCGCGCCAGCACCGGCCGCCCCGTCAACCCCGGCGTTCGGCGCGTAAGGCATGCCCTAGGCCTTGATAGCGTCGAAGAAGCCCGGTCCGGCCACCTTGATCATTTCCTCGCCGGCATCCTTGCCCATGGCGGCGGCATCGCTGGCCTTGCCCTGGCGGGACGTCGCGTGAACGGTGACGCCGTCGGGGCTGATGATCAGGCCACGGAAGGACAAATTATCGCCGTCCAACTCGGCCAGCGCCGCGATGGGGGTGCGGCACGACCCGTCCAGGGTCAGCAGAAAGGCGCGCTCGGCTGTGATGCGGATCATGGAATCCGGGTGGTTCAGCGCGGCCAGATATTTATGGGCCTGGGCATCGTCGGCGCGGCAGGTGATGCCGATGGCACCCTGGGCCACCGCCGGCAGCATGTCGTCGGTTTCCAGCGCGCAGGTGGCGTGCTGGGACAGGCCCAGACGGTTCAGGCCGGCCATGGCCAGCAGGGTGGCGTCCACCACGCCCTCGGACAGCTTGCGCAGGCGTGACTGCACATTACCGCGGAAATTGACGACCTTGAGGTCGGGCCGCTTGTGCAAAATCTGCGAGGCGCGGCGTAACGAGGCCGAGCCGATGACGGAACCCGCAGGCAGATCGGCCAGGCTTTTGGCCGTCAGCGACAGGAAGGCGTCGCGCACGTCTTCACGCGGCAGCACGCAAGGCAGCACGATGCCGTCGGGCAGCATGGTCGGCACGTCCTTCATGGAATGGACCGCCAGATCGATGCGGCCCTCCATCATGGACTCGTCCAGTTCCTTGGTGAACAGGCCCTTACCGCCGATTTCGGCCAGCGGTCGGTTCTGCACCAGATCGCCGGTGGTCTGTATGACCTGGATGGCAATGGCGCCTTCCGCAGCCAATTCCGGCCACGCCGCAGCAAGGCGGTCGCGGGTCTCGTGTGTCTGGGCCAGCGCCAGCGGAGAGCCGCGGGTGCCGATGGTGAGGAGCGGGTGGTTTGCTTTGGACGTCATGACCTGACTGTTGTAGGAAAAGCCGAGAGTTCTGGAAAGGGTTTTC
>JACMLB010000233.1 GCA_014379805.1 Rhodospirillales bacterium
CCCGTGGGCGACGAGGTCGGGCACACCGCAACCGGCCAATGTCAGCGGAGCGAGAACGATAAGGGCAAGACGTGTGGGCTTCATCAGGCTGTTCCCATCCATTGGGTGGCGGACGCTACACCTGCGACGCATAGGACGGCAAGGGTCGCTTTTAAGCGCCAAGATAGCTGAACGGCCGCCCTCGAAGCGATACCTCACCGAGGACGACGACGCGGCGCACGGCGGGCCTCACATGGCTAGAGATAGCGGTTCGACGCGAATCAGCTGTCCTGCTTCGACCTTAGCCAATTGGCGGACATCGTCACCGGTGCGCGCCCAAACATTGGCCGGCTTGGCGAGTCGGATTTCGTCGCCCTGGGAATTAGGGGTGGGGCCGAAGCCGATGACCACCGCCTCGCCCTCGACCCGGAAGGCTAACTCGCCCGGCTCCACCACCTCGCGGGCATCAGCTTCCCGCTCGGCACGCACCGGTGCAGTGAAATAGACCTCCTCGCCCCAAGTCGTCGCGCGCGATTCAAAGGGGGCGGCAGCGTAGAGAGCATCTGCCGTGGGAGTGTCCAACAGCTCCGCGTCAATGGTGACCGAGCCGATGGTCATCCGAAGTTTACGCATGACTTAACCTTCCCTCTTGAAACCGAGCCGCAACCAACACTGTGCCTGCTTCCACCCTTTTCTGCCAGACGGAGATATTCCTTGCGCCTTCGTATAGGTGCATGTGGGATTGCTTGCTGAAAAAGAAAAGGAGCCCCCAGCCAGTGGCCGAGGGCTCCTAAGACTTTCAGCCACCCCAAGCCTATTCGGCGGCTTGAGACAGCTTGCCCAAGACGCTGCGGGTATGCTTGGCAATCATCATCTCTTCATCGGTGGGAATGACGAAGACCGGGACCTTGCTGGCGGCGGTGGAAATCACCGGGCCATTCTTGGCGTTGGCGGCGGTGTCAAGGTCGACACCCAGCCACGCCGCTGCTTGGCATACCTTCTCGCGCACCGGAACCGAACGCTCGCCGATGCCGGCGGTGAACACCAGGGCGTCAAGACCACCCATGGCCGCCGACAGCGAACCCAATTCGCGGCTGATACGGTAGACGAACAAATCCACCGCCTCGGCCGCATGGGGGTCCGAGCTTTCCAGCAGCACCCGCATGTCGTTGGAGATACCCGACACACCCAACAGGCCCGAGCGCTTGTACAGCAGCGTCTCGATCTCCTTGGGGGTCATGCCCTTCTGCTGCAGCAGATACAGCACCACACCGGCATCCATAGTGCCGGTACGGGTGCCCATGGGCAAGCCGTCCAGGGCGGTGAAACCCATGGTCGAGGACACGGATTGGCCGTCCTTGATGGCGCACATGGACGCACCGGAGCCCAAATGGCAAACCACCACCTTGCCCGCGGCCCTTTCGGGCGCGATCTCACGCAGCCGGCGGGCAATGAACTCGTAAGACAGGCCGTGGAAGCCATAGCGGCGCACGCCTTCCTCGGTCAGCCCGCGCGGTAAGGCGAATGTCTGCGCCACAGCGGGATTGGTGCGGTGGAAAGAGGTATCGAAGCACGCTACCTGCATCAGGCCGGGATGCACCTTGGCCAGCGCCTTGATGGGCGCCAGATTATGCGGCTGATGCAAGGGCGCCAACGGAATGAAGCTTTCCAACTCGGCCAGAAGGGCGTCATCCACCAACACCGGGGTGGAGTATTTCGGCCCGCCATGGACGACCCGATGGCCGGCGGCGCGCAACTCGGCGCCATCCAGATGGTCTTCCACCCAGTCGATCAGGTGCTTGAGCAAATCTTCATGGTGAAGATCGCTGTCGCCGGGCCAACGCTGCTCGGACAGCACGGTGCCGTCGGGGCCTTGGGCGATGAAATGGGGGGCGACGTCGATGCCCTCCACCTGGCCCTTGGAGGACAGCATGGGCTTGCCATCGCTGTTGGACAGGTACAGCGAGAACTTGATGGACGAAGAGCCGGCGTTGATGACGAGAATACCGTCACGCATAAGAAAACCCCTTCTCTATTCAGCCGCGACCTTGGCGGCTTTGACGCGTCGCGCATGGGCGAACAGCACGGCCACGGCGCAGGACGCCAAACGAGCCTTGGCAGAATCGGCCCGGCTGGTCAGCACGATCGGCACGCGGGCACCCAGCACGATACCAGCGGCATCGGCCTCGGCCAGATAGCTGAGCTGCTTGGCCAGCATGTTGCCGGCTTCCAAATCGGGCACCAGCAGAATGTCGGCCTGACCGGCCACCGGCGAGACGATCTTCTTGATTTTCGCCGCTTCCATGGAAATGGCGTTGTCGAAAGCCAGCGGACCGTCAAGCTCGCCACCGGTAATCTGTCCACGATCGGCCATCTTGCACAGGGCAGCGGCCTCGATCGTGGAGTTGATCTTGGGGTAAACCGTCTCCACCGCCGACAGGATCGCCACCTTGGGCTTGGGCACGTCCAGGCAATGGGCCAGATCAATGGCGTTCTGGCAAATGTCCACCTTGTCTTCCAAGGTCGGGTAGATGTTGATAGCGG
The DNA here is from genome assembly GCA_014379805.1 of Rhodospirillales bacterium. Lineage (GTDB taxonomy): Bacteria > Pseudomonadota > Alphaproteobacteria > Rhodospirillales > Magnetospirillaceae > Magnetospirillum. The sequence continues at coordinate 2,524 of JACMLB010000233.1, forward strand.
CGTCCGAGATCATCAGGGTCTTGGGATAGGTCGGCACGTCCATGACGAAGACGTGGCTGATGCGACGACCGGTGCGCAGGCCGATGTCGCGCCGTGCCACTTCATGCATCATCTCGTCGGTATGAAGGCTGCCCTTCATCAACGCCTCGGCTTCGCCCGAGCGGCACAGGGCCACGGCCTTCTCCGCCGATTCATGGCTGTGCTGAGTATCGATAATACGGACGCCAGTAAGGTCGAAGTTCAGCTCCGCCGCCAACGAGCGGATCTTGGCCTCGGGACCAACCAGGATCGGATTGATCAGACCAATCTTATACGCATCCATGGGGCCTTCCAGCGACACCGGGTCGCAGGGATGGCACACGGCCACCGAGATCGGCGCCAGCGGGCGGCAGCGCTCGATGATGTCCTCGAACACATGATGGCGACGGCGCAGCGAGACCTCGTGCAACTCCATCTTGGGCTGCATCACCTTGACGGTGGGAGCGTAGACGCTCGCATGGCCCTGGAACACCGTCTCGGCCTTCTGGTTGACCGCCAGGCAATTAAAGCTCAACAGATTGGGAGCGTTCTTCTCGACCACGGTGACGGTCAACGTCAGGGTATCGCCCACCTCGACGGCCTGGACAAAGTCGAAATCCTGGCTTTTATAGATGGTGCCCGGACCGGGCAATTCGTTGCCCAGCAGGGCCGAAACCAGCGAGCCGCCCCACATGGAATGGGCCAGCACCTTGCGGTGATGAGCCAGCTGCTGAGCCTGCTCTGCGAGGTAGTGGGTCGGATTGTGGTCGCCGGTAGCGACACCGAACAGCTCCACATCTTCCATCCGGCAGGTCCGGGTCAAGGTGGCACTGTCACCAACCGAGATCTCATCCCACGTCCGGTTTTCCATCATCTCGACCATTCTCGTCTCCTTGTCCGGTCCAGGCGGGACTCGTTTGTTGCAGTGCGGAATATACGGACCATCCCTATGGAGATACAACGTCTGTCCGAAATCCTTCACCATTTGGTCATGCTATACCTCAAAGGTAAAAGCCCGCACAGACCGTCCATCGGTCGGAGCAGAGCAAAGAATTGGCGGAAATTCAAGGGATTGAGACGGAGACAGCTACCCGGACCTACCCTTTTGAGTGGGCTTCTTAATCGTATCTAATAACCGCCATGCCCTTTGGGCGTGTTGCAGCGCACAATGGTCTGGGGGTACTGTGCTGGAAACTAGACCATGGTATAGCCGGGGACCAATGAGCGTACGCAACCTGAAGGCTCTTTTTCGCCCGCAATCGGTCGCCGTCATCGGCGCCACCACCCAGGTTAAGGCCCCTGGCTGGGTCGTAATGAAAAACCTGCTGCAGGCGAATTTCGCCGGCCCGATCATTCCAGTAACCGCCGACCATGAATCGGTGGCCGGCGTTCTGGCATATCCCGACGTGGCCAGCCTTCCCATCGTTCCCGACCTTGCCGTGATCTGCACCCCCGCCCCCACCGTCCCCGGCATCGTGCGGGCCTTGGGCGAAAGGGGCACCAAAGCCGTCTGCATCATGACCCCGGCCCTAGGCCAGTTGCGCGACGACAGCGGGCGCACCGTGCTGGAGGTCACCCGCGCCGAGGCCAAGCCCTTCGGCCTGCGTATCCTAGGCCCCAATTCCATGGGCATCCTGGTGCCCGGCATCGGGTTGAACGCCAGCTTTGCGCCCGAAGATGCGTTGAAGGGCAAGATTGCCTTCGTGTCGCAATCGGGCGCCTTGTGCACCGCCGTGCTGGATTGGGCCTGTACCAAGGGCATCGGCTTTTCGCACTTCATTCATACCGGCGACAGCGCCGATGTGAGCATCGGTGATATTCTCGACTATCTGGGCTCGGACCCGTTCACCCGTGCCATCCTGATCTATCTGGAAACCCTGGAAGAACGGCGCAACTTCATGTCCGCCGCTCGCGCCGCCGCCCGCAACAAGCCCGTCCTGGTCATCAAGGCGGGGCGTTCGGCAGAAGGCGCATTGGCGGCCAGCTCCCATACCGGCGCTTTGGCCGGGTCGGATCTGGTATTCGACGCCGCCATTCGACGCGCCGGCATGCTGCGGGTGAAAGACATCGATGAATTGTTCGGTGCGGTGGAGACCTTGGCCCGCTCGCGCCCCGTCAAGGGTAAGCGCCTCGCGATATTGACCAATGGCGGTGGCATCGGCGTGGTTGCCGCCGACGATCTATCCGACGGTCACGGTCAACTGGCGGAAATCCCCGAAGAAATCATTGAAAAGCTGAACCAGGTGTTGCCGCCCAATTGGTCACGCGGCAATCCCATCGACATCGTCGGCGATGCCACGGGCGAACGTTACGCCAAAGCCATGGGCATTCTGCTGGATTGCAAGGCCATCGACGGCGTGCTGGTGATGTATGCTCCCACCGCCATCTCGGACCCCGACGAAGTAGCCGAGGCCGTCATCAAGGTGTTCAAGGAACGTACCCGCGCCAATATCATGACCTGCTGGGTCGGCAGCGAGAAAGTCGCCCATGCGCGACGCCTGTTCGCCGATGCGGCGGTGCCCACCTTCGAGACCCCCTACGCCGCCGTGCAGGGCTTCCTGCATCTGCTGGAATACAAGCGCAACCAGGAAATGCTGATGGAAGTCCCCGCCTCGGCGGCATCGGATTTCATCCCCGACACAGTCTTCGTGCGTGACATCATCGCCGAGGTTCTGGCGCGCGGCGATTCCATCATGACCGAGACCGAGGCCAAGGCGGTGCTGGAAGCCTATGGCATCCCCACCATCGAAACCCGCATGGCCCGCCACCCGGCTGAGGCCAGCCGCATCGCCAAAAGCCTTAATGGTCCGGTAGCGCTGAAAATCCTGTCACCCGACATCGTCCATAAATCGGATGTGGGCGGCGTGATTTTGAATCTGGAAAACCCGTTCGAGGTGGAAAAAGCCGCCAATGCCATGCTGGCGCGGGTCAAGGACACCTATCCCGACGCCCGTATCGAGGGCTTTACCGTGCAAAAGATGGCCGTGCGCCGTCCCGGCACCCAAGAGCTGATCATCGGCATCGCCACCGATCCCATCTTTGGCCCGGTCATTCTGTTCGGCCAAGGCGGCGTGGCGGTTGAGATCATCGGCGACCGCGCCGTGTCGTTGCCGCCGTTGAACCTTAATTTGGCAGCCGAGCTGGTACAGCGCACCCGCGTAGCCGCCCTATTGCGCGGCTATCGTGGCCGGCCGCCGGCCAATTTGGATGCCCTGCATTCCACATTGATCCAAGTATCGCAGATGATCATCGACTTCCCCGAGATCGTCGAGTTGGACATCAACCCCCTGCGCTGCGATGCCGAGGGCGTGTTGGCGCTGGACGCCACCATTAAAATCGCCCCGGCGAAACGCAACGACCTGGACCGCCTCGCCATCCGCCCCTATCCGGCTGAGCTGGAAGAAATCTTCACCATGAAGGACGGCACCGGTCGCAAGGTCATGCTGCGCCCCATCCGCCCCGAGGATGAACCGAACCACCACGTCCTGGTGTCGAAGATGACTGCCGAGGACATCCGCTTCCGCTTCTTCGGATTGGTCCACGAACTGCCCCACACCGAAATGGCACGTCTCACGCAGATCGATTACGACCGCGAAATGGCGTTCATCGGCGAGTACATCCATCCCGATGGCGTGAAGGAAACCCTGGGCGTCTGCCGCACGGTTACCGACCCGGACAACGAAAAGGCCGAATTTGCCGTTCTGGTGCGCTCGGACCTCAAGGGCACCGGCTTGGGCAAGCGCCTGTTGGCCAAAATGATCGAGTATTGCCGCTCACGCGGGACGCACGCCATCGCTGGCCAAGTGCTGCGGGACAATACCCGCATGCTCAAATTCGTCCAGCATCTGGGCTTCGTTCAGATGAAGACCGTCGATGGTGACATCGTCGAGGTGGAATACGATTTGAGAAAGCCGGCAGTGACCACGCCGGAGCCGGAGGACGCTTAAAACCCACCCTTCCGCAGTAGTTCCGCAGCCTGTTCAGCCGGCACACCGGGGCTGAACAGGTAGCCCTGAACGGAATCGCAGCCTTCGGCGGCGAGGATGGCGAATTGCGCTTCGGTTTCGACGCCTTCAGCGACCACGGTCAACTCCAGCGCGTGGGCCAGCGAGACGATGGCGCGGGCGATGGCGCGATCACTTTGGTTCTCCGCCAATTCGGACACAAAGCTGCGGTCGATCTTCAGCTTGCACACCGGGAAGCGCTTGAGCCGGCCCAGGGACGAATAGCCGGTGCCGAAATCGTCCACCGCCAAGCCCATGCCCATGGCCTCGATGTCGGCCAGCACGCGGCCTGCCGCTTCGGGGTCGTCCATCATGGCGGTCTCCGTCAGCTCCAATTCCAACCGGCCCGGCGGCAAGCCGGCCTCGGCCAGGATGCGGCGCACCAGCATGGGTAGGTCCTGGCGTTTCATCTGCACTGCCGACAGATTGACGGCGATGGGGACCGGTGGCAGCCCGTCCTTGATCCACAAGGCGGCTTGGCGGCAAGCCTCTATCAACACCCATTCACCGATGGGGCCGATCAACCCGTTTTCCTCGGCCAGTGGAATGAATTCTCCGGGCGGTATCAAACCGTCTTCGGGATGGTTCCAGCGCACCAATGCTTCAAAGCCGATAATGCGGCGATCATTGACGCGGACGATTGGCTGATAGTGCAGCACGAGTTCCCCACGAATGGCGGCACGGCGCAGATCACCTTCCATACGACGGCGGGCGGCCAGTTCGGCATCCATGGCCGGGGCGAAGAAGCGGTAACCGTTGGAGACCTCATGGATAGCTCGGTACATGGCCACATCGGCGTTCTTCATCAGCGTCTCGGCATCGCCGCCATCCAACGGGAACAGGGCAATGCCGACGCTGGCGCCCAATTGGACCTCGTGACCGTCCAGATCGAACGGCTGCGCCACTGCGGCCAACAGGGTTTGCGCCATCTCGGCGGCGGCCTCGCCACCGCCGGTCAGTACCACGGCGAATTCATCGCCACCGACCCGGCCCAGGGTTTCTACACCCCGTGCCGCTGACATCAACCGCTCCACCAATTGCAGCAATAGACGGTCACCGCCGTCATGACCAAGTACGTCGTTGTAGTGGCTGAAATCGTCGAGATCGAGGAACAGCACGCCCAAGCTGCTCCGCTCGGCCTTGGCCCGCGCGATGGCGCGCTGTAGATGCTCGCGGAACAACAGACGATTGGGCAGTGCCGTCAGCGCATCGTGATTGGACAAGAAACGGATGCGTTCCTCGGCTTGGCGCCGTTCGGTGACGTCTTCCTGCACCACCACGTAATGGGCGACGCGGCCCTTGTCGTCGGCAATGGGTGTCACCGTCTGGTCAACGATGTACAGGGTGCCGTCCTTACGTCGCAGGCTCAACTCGCCCCGCCATACCCTTCCCTGCTCCAGGGCATCCTGGAAACGGCGGTCGCGTTCCCCGCCCATAAGCAACCGGCGGGCACCACGCTTGCGCGCTTCCTCACCGGTCCAGCCGGACAGGCGGGTAAAGGCGGCATTGCTCCATTCGATGCGCCCGGCGCGATCGGTGATGAAGATGGCGTTGGCGGTGGCCTCCATGGCCTCGCCCTGCAGGCGCAAAAGGCCCTCGGAGCGGCGGCGTGCCTCCATCTCCGCATAGCGGCGCTCGCGGTCCGAGGCCAGAAGCAGCGCCACTCCCAGGCCGATAGCCAGCACTTCAGACACCATAAAGCCGTAGGGGCGCAGCCATTCCACCTGCATCAGCCAGGGAGCGTCCCATTTATGCAGGCCCCACAGCGCCAACAGAACCGCCACGGCGCGATAGCCCGCCCCCGGCGCCTTGCGGGCGCGCAGCCAGAATGCTGCCGCCGCCGCCATCATCACCGCGCCGACGAACAGGCTGATGGGAGCCGTGGCAATCTCGCCCACCAGCGGAAGGCCAACCGCCAACGCCGCGACCATGCCCACCCAAAGGGCGAACAGGGTACGTCGGGGCGGTGGACGGCGCAGCTCCATGGCGGTGGCGGCCAGCATGACCACGCCCGAGCCGGCATGGGACGCTTCCGCCAAGACCAATGCCAACGGCCCACCCAGCAGCGGCATGGACAACAACAGCAGATAGCGGGTCACATGCAGGGCAAAGGCAATGGCGAACAGTGTCAGACCACGCGGCGCGGCGGGCGACCGCCCGACGAAAGCCATGGCTGCCACCAGAACAATGGTGCCGATCAACGCGCCATGGACCACGCTGGGCGCGGAAAACATCATTGCCGTTTCCTCTCGGGATTTCGCGGTCGGCAGTCTACGGCAACCCATGGCTGGTGCAAGCGCTTGCGGAACCGAAATATCCCGAACGTATTGCTCCGATGGCCGCTTTAGCCCAAAATAGACACAAGGGCCGTTTTGGCGTGGCCGTGTCGGGGAAGTTGGCCCATGTCGTTACCTACAATTCTTGGGTTCTTTCTGAGCCTGCTGCTGTTCGTCGCGGCCATCATGGGTTCGACCAGCAATTATTTTGTATTCCTCCACGTGACCGGCTTCGTAATGGTCGTGGGCGGCACTTTGGCTGCCAGCTTCGTCGCCTTCGAGGCCCGCTATGTGATGCAGGCCCTGGGGCAAATCCGCGCCATCTTCTTTTCGCCCCGCATGGGGCGCGGCATGCTGACCAACGAGGTCGCCCGCGTCATCCGCTGGGGCTACATGGTGCAGAAGACCGGCCTGCCCGCCTTGGAAGCCGACACAAAAAGCATCAAGAAGCAGGATCAGTTCCTGGCCTTCGGCGTCAATTTGGTCATCAGCGGCTATTCGGGGCCGGAAGTGCGCCAGTTGCTGGAGAATCAGGTGGAGACCGCCTTCCAGCGCCGCACCGTGCCGTGTGAAATCTTGAAATACATGGCCGCCAACGCACCGGCCTTCGGCATGCTGGCCACCTTGGTGGGTCTGGTCATCATGCTCGACAACATGGGCACCGATCCGTCGAAGCTGGGTCCGGGCATGGCGGTGGGCTTGCTGGGCACGCTGTACGGCATGCTGTTCTCCCGTCTGATGCTGATGCCTGCCGCCAACAAGGCGCACCAGCGCGAATCCATCATTCGCTTCCGTGGCCTGCTGGTGGCCGAGGGCTTGGCACTGCTGGCCGAACGCAAGAGCCCACGCTTCATCCAGGACGCCATGAATTCGTACCTTGATCCCGCCATCCACTTCGACATCGACCGGGCGACACGGCGATGAGCCGCCAAGACCGCTTCCACACCAAGAACGAAGAGCCGTTGGAAGACTGGCTGCTGTCCTACGCCGACATGATTACGTTGCTGATGGCGTTCTTCGTCATGCTGGCCGCCATTTCCAAGGTGGACGCCAATCTGTACGAGCGGGTGCAGTCGGGCATGGCTAAGGACGTGGGCAACCGCAACAGCGCGCGGCCCATCGAAACGATCCGCAAGGAATTGGCTCAAGCCATCAGCGCCGCCAAGGGCGGCGACGATGCGGTGGACGTGGGCACCGACGAGCGCGGCGTGGTGCTGAATTTGGATGCCAACGCCATGTTCAAGCCGGGCTCAGCCGAGGTCCGTCCCGAAATCGTGGCCGTGGTCAAAGGTATCAGCGAGACCCTCAACAATGAGCGTTTCTCCACCTACCGCATCGAGGTTCAGGGCCACACCGACGATATCCCGGTGAAGACGGCGCAATACCCCAGCAATTTTGACCTGGCCGCCGCCCGCGCCTTGGCCGCCATGCGCATGCTGGGCAGCTACGGCCTGCCCGAGCAGCGCATGCTGATGTCGTCCTTCGGCCAATATGCCCCGCGCGCGCCAAACCACCGCGACGACGGCACGCCGCTACCGCTGAACCAGTCACTGAACCGCCGAGTCTCGATCCACGTCTATCCGCATTAATACGTTCGCCTCAGGCGGCTTGGCTGACGCGCGCATACGCGCGCGGGGCCCCTCGGCTGCGCCTCACTCCGACGCAGTCGCCCCCCTCACGCCATAGTCAATTCCATGCCGTCACGGGCAACCAAGGTTGCCTCCCACATAAGGCGGGCTTCGTCTTCCAGGCGTTCCATGAAGGCGTCATCGTGATCGGGGTCATGGTGGAAGATGACCAGACGCTTGACACCGGCGGCCTGGCACAGCCGCACCCCTTCCTGCCAAGTGGAGTGCCCCCAGCCGACTTTGGCGGGGAACTCGGCATCGGTGTAGGTGCTGTCATAGATCACCAGATCGGCGCCGGCGATTAGTGTCAGCACGTTCTCGTCGGGCTGACCGGGCAAGTGTTCGGTGTCGGTGACATAGCACACCGAGGCGCCCTCATATTCAATGCGGTAGCCGGTGGCGCCATTGGGATGACGTAGGGCGCCGGTACGCACCACCACGCCGGGGGTGGGCTCAAGCGTTTCACCGGCGGCAAAATCATCGAAGGACAGCACGCCGCACATGGCCGAAAGCGGCACCGGGAACGTGGGGTTTTCCATCTGATTGGCCAGGACCGCGCGAATGCCGCCGGGCTTACCCAGCAAATGGCCGGCCATGATGCGCAGGGTAAAGTCGGACGTGAAGGCTGGCGCAAAGAACGGAAAGCCGTTGATATGGTCCCAATGGGTATGGGTCAGCAGCAAGGTGGCCGAGGTTACGCCGCGCTTAAGCAAATCGCGGCCAAGCGCCCGGACTCCAGTGCCGGCATCAAGGATGAAGACATGGTTGCCGACGGTGACTTCCACACAGCTGGTGTTGCCGCCATAGACCATGTGATCCGGCGAAGGACAGGCGATGCTTCCGCGCACGCCCCAGAACTTCACCTTGTAACCCATTCGTCCCAGTCTCCCTTTCATGGTCAGACCAACCCTATTCCTTTCCCTAACGGGCCGCATCGGTAAATTAATGTATGCGCCGCACCTTTTTTCAGGCGTCCCTGCCAATGGCGGTGCCGATGGCAAAGTTCAAGACGGTCTCTGCCCGCCGCTGACTGACGGCGACTTCCACCAATCCCATGGAATTGCCGTACCAGAACGGCGTGCCCGCCGGCACCGCCTCATAGGTCTGGGCGTGGCGCAGCATGTGGCCGTTCACCTGCAAAACGGCCTCGACCGGCATTGCGTCACTTTGCAGGCCAGTCATGGCATTGCCGTAGTGATCCACATAAATGACCTCGGCCAATTGGTTCGGCCAATCCAGCCGGCAAGGATTGTCCATGGCCTCGCACCCCGCCGCCTCGGGCGCAACACCTTGGGCAAGCAAAGCCGCCACCGGAGCGAACAGATCGCGGCCATGGAAGGTCACGGACAATCGCTCTGGCCGCCAGACGATCCGCCATGACCGGGCTTGGCGAGCCCCGCGCAACGCCATTTCCAACAAACCATTGTCCGGCCCCACCACCAACCGGCCCTCGATCTCTGCCACCATGGGCTGGCGTTCGCCACCGACACCCGGATCGACCACCGCCAGGACAACCGCATTTTTCGGCATCTCGGGTATCAAGGCAGCCAGTAAATAGGCCGAGGCGCGCGGGTTGAACGCAGGCGCATCGGCCATGAGGTCGATGACCGGCACGCCCGGCGCCCGCGTCAACAGCACTGCCTTGACCTGCCCCAGATAGGGGCCTGCGACGCCGAAATCAGTGAACAACGCTACGGGCCGCTGCATGGAATCTCCTAAAGATCATCACTATGGATAGATAGCGCTGCTGTCATCGGAAAGAAATACGCGGACCACACGGGCGCCTAGTTCAGGAGTGCGCCCCTTATAAGTCTTTAGGCGGGAAGAGTATGCTTTTCACCCCAATGACAACGCATTCCTACACTCTTTGGACGCTTGTGGCCCTATGGCCGATAGGGGTATGGTGGCTGACCAAATGAGTTGAACCATCCGCGAGAGGTGGAGCGCTCTTTGAGAAGCAATGGTGGGAGCCTTGCGTGAGTCAAGTTCCGGCAACCTCCGATGACAATATGCCGGTGGGTCCGTTGAGGACCCTTGCCCAGGCGCCCCGTCTGGTCACCGCCTTCTATCTGGCGGTCGGCGGCGCAGCCATTGCCGGGGCGACTCAGCAAGGTCTTCTGATCGGTGAAGCTCCCGGCCCGGTCACCCTTGGCGGTTGGCTGCTGGGCACCGGCTTGGCCCTTTATGTTCTGCTCAACCGCATGTCCACCACCACCCAGGCTGAGGCAGCAGGGCGGGCGCGCAAACTCCAGCGCGCGGCCGAGGCTTGCCTGGACACTATCATGGGCTCGCTGCCTGACGCCCTGGTGATCGCGGACGATTACGGCCGCATCCGCGACTTCAATCCCATGGCCTCGCGCCTGTTCGGCTATTCCCTGGATGAGGCATTGGATGAACCCGTGGACGGCTTGTTGGCCGAGCCCTATGGACGCCAACTGCGCGAGCGCTGGAAGGCGTTCGTCACCGACGGGACCGCCGGCCTGATTTCCACAGGGCGCGAGGTACTGGGCCGGCGTAAGGATGGCGGCGTGGTGCCGGTGGAATTATCGGTGGCCCAGTTGGAACGCGACGGCGAACGCCGCTTCGTGGTGGTGCTGCACGACATCTCGGCCCGCAAACGGGCCTTGGCGCGGCTGGACGTGGCGGAAAAGGTGCTGGAATGCACCATGGAAGGCGTCATGGTCACCGACCGGCGCGGTATCATGCTGTGGGTCAACCACGGCTTCTGCCGCATTTCCGGTTATTCGCGCGAAGAAGTGCTGGGCCAGAACGCCGGCCTGCTGAAATCCGGCCTGCAAGGAGCCGATTTCTATACCGCCATGTGGGGCCACATCCGCGAAAAGGGCGAATGGGAAGGCGAAATCTGGAACCGCCGCAAGGACGGCGAGGCCTATCCCGAATGGCTGACCATCAAGGCCATCACCGATCCCTCGGGTCAGGTTACCCGCTATGTGGGCGTGTTCTCTGACATTTCCAAACACAAGCGGGCGGAAGAGACCATCCGCACCCTGACCTATTTCGACGCCGTGACCCGCCTACCCAACCGCCACCTGTTCATGGACCGCCTGGATCAGGCACTGGAACGGGCACCGCGCGCCGCGCGCAAGGTTGCCCTGGTGATGATCGGGCTGGACCGCTTCAAGCAGATCAATGAGACCCTGGGCCACCAGACCGGCGACCATCTGCTGCGCGTCGTAGCCGAACGGCTGGCCGGGTCATTACGCGGCCATGATTCCGTCGCTCGCCTGCGGGGTGATACCTTCTGCTGCATGCTGACCGATCTTGCCCAGGATCACGACGCCCACATGGTGATCTCGCGCCTGTTGGAATGCTTCACGACCTCGTTCGATATCGATGGCCACGAATTGTTTGTCACCTCCAAGGTGGGCATCAGCGTCTTCCCGGTGGATGGCACCGACCCGGACGATCTGGTGCTGAAGGCCGAGATGGCCATGAGCCGTTCCAAGGAACTGGCCGACAACCCTTACCAGTTCTACACCCCCGAGATGCATGCCAATTCGGTGGAACGGTTGAAGCTGGAAACCGAGTTGCGCAAAGCCCTGTCGCGCAACGAATTCATGGTGTTCTACCAGCCCAAGATCGACACCGCTTCAGGGCATGTGGTCGGCGCCGAAGCGCTGATCCGCTGGAACCACCGTGAATTGGGTATGATCTCGCCGGTGGAATTCATCCCTATCGCCGAGGAAACCGGCCTGATTGTGCCCATTGGCAATTGGGTGCTGGACCATGTCTGCCGTCAGATCAAGGCATGGCAAACCCAAGGTCTGCCGCCCGTGCAGATCGCCGTCAACCTGTCCGCCCACCAATTCCGCCAGCCTGATTTGGTGGAGCGCGTGGTCGAGGCCATGAACAGCCACGGCATCGACCCCGCATTGCTGGAACTGGAGTTGACCGAAAGTGCCGTCATGCATAATGCCGAAAGCGCCATCCAGACCCTGATGGAATTGCACGACGTGGGCTGTCATCTGGCAGTGGACGATTTCGGCACCGGCTATTCTTCGCTCAGCTATCTGAAAAAGTTCCCGTTGGATAAGCTGAAGATCGACCGCTCGTTCGTTATGGACATCGACGTCAATCCGGCCTCTGCCGAGATCGTCGGCGCCATCGTCGCCATGGGCCACTCGCTCAATCTGCAAATCGTCGCCGAGGGCGTGGAGAACGAGGCCCAGTTGGCGGTGCTCAAGGCCCTGAAATGCGAGCAGATCCAGGGCTTCTACTATTCCCGCCCCATCCCTGCTGAAACCTTCGCCGGTATCCTGCGGCTGGGCAGCATCGAGGGGAAGACAGTGGAATAAGGCTTGCGGGGCTCCCGCCCCGTCCCCGGTCGGAGGCACAGCCCCCGAACCTCCCGCTTATTTAAATCAAGTTACCTTCGGCACCACGCGGCCATCGGCACCGAACAGCTGCTTCGCACGTTTCTCGAACGACGATACCATCAGGCGGACCGCTTCGTTGAACAAGGCACCGATGACCTTTTGCAGCAGCTTCGAGCGGAACTCAAAATCCACATAGAAGTCAATATTGGTGCCGCCATCCTCAGCTGGATTAAAAATCCAGTGGTTGTTCAGATGATGGAACGGGCCTTCGGTGTACTGAACGTCAATGCGGTCCGCCGGCCGGTTCAGCACGACCTTCGAGGTGTAGCGCTCGCGGATCATCTTGAAGCCGATAACCAAATCAGCAAAGAACACGTCGCCCTCGCGCTTGCGGATGCGCGACGCAACGCACCACGGCAGGAACTCGGGGTAACGCTCCACATCGGCGACCATGTCGAACAATTGGTCGGGCGTATAGGGCAGATAACGTTGCTCGGCGTGGGTCGGCATCTTGGTCCTACTCCGCCGCATTCCGCTTTTCGCGGGCGGCGCGGAGTTCGGCGAAATCGCGGTCAGCATGGTGTGACGACCGGGTCAGCGGCGACGCGGCAACCATAAGGAAGCCCTTGGCCTTAGCCACCGCCTTGTAATCCTCGAACTCGTCGGGCGTAACGAAGCGATCGATGGCGACATGCTTCACCGTCGGCTGCAAATACTGGCCGATGGTCATGAAGTCGATGCCGGCGGAACGCATGTCGTCCATCACCTGCAAAACTTCCGTACGCGTTTCGCCCAAGCCGACCATGATGCCCGACTTGGTGAAAATGCCCAGATTGACCTCTTTCACCTTCTGCAACAAGCGCAGGCTTTCGAAATAGCGCGCACCGGGGCGGATGGTGGGGTACAGCCGGGGCACCGTCTCCAGATTATGGTTGAAGACGTCAGGCGAGGCCTTGGCCACGGCTTCGATAGCACCGGCTTTGTCGCGGAAATCCGGGGTCAAAATCTCGACGGTGCAATCGGTGCCCAGTGCACGGATACGCTCGATGGAGGCAACAAATTGGAAAGCGCCGCCATCGGGCAGATCGTCGCGGTCCACCGAGGTGATGACCACATGCTTAAGCCCCATGGAGGCCACGCTGTCGGCCAGATGTTCCGGCTCCATCAGATCGACGGCGCCGGGCTTGCCGGTCTTGACGTTGCAGAAGGCACAGGCGCGGGTACAGGTGTCGCCCAGGATCATGAAGGTGGCGTGCTTGTGCTTCCAGCACTCACCGATATTGGGGCACGCCGCCTCTTCACACACCGTATGCAGGTTCTTTTCCCGCATCAACCGGCGGACCTCGGCGGCCTCTTCCGATGTGGGCGCCTTGACACGAATCCAGTCCGGCTTGCGCGGGCTGACGTTGTCCGGCTTGTGGGCTTTTTCGGGATGGCGAACGGTGGGCTTGTCGGTCATGACTTGGATATGTTCCAGCGCGCTGATGCGGTCAAGGAAATCCGTATACAGTTTTGTTATCCCGAACGCAGTGAGGGATCTCCTCCTGGCAAGCCGATGCCAATTCTGACAAGCCGTACCAAGATGAGATCCCTCGTCACTGCGTTCCTCGGGATGACAAAACCGAGGTTCTAGAAGTGGATGGCGCGACCGTAGGCCGACAACACCGCTTCATGCATCATTTCCGACAGAGTCGGATGCGGGAAGACGGTGTGCATCAACTCGGCTTCGGTGGTTTCTAGGGTCTTGGCGACGGTGTAGCCCTGGATCATCTCGGTCACTTCGGCACCGATCATGTGCGCGCCCAGCAACTCGCCGGTCTTGGCGTCGAACACGGTCTTGACCAAGCCCTCGGCCTCGCCCAAGGCAATGGCCTTTCCGTTGGCCAGGAACGGGAAACGCCCGACCCGGACCTCGTAGCCCTTGGCCTTGGCCTTGGCTTCGCTGAGACCCACGCTGGCAACCTGCGGGTGACAGTAAGTGCAACCCGGGATGTTACGGATGTTCAGCGGGTGGACGTGGTTCAGGCCGGCGATCTTTTCCACACAGATCACGCCTTCATGGCTGGCCTTGTGGGCGAGCCATGGCGGTGCGGTGATGTCGCCGATGGCGTAGACGCCCGGTTCGTCGGTGGCACACCACTGGTCAGTAACCACGTGCCCCTTATCCACCTTCACCTTGGTGCCTTCGAGGCCGATATTCTCGATATTGGCGACCACGCCCACGGCAGAGATGACGCGATCAACGACGATCTCTTCGATCTTGCCGGCGATTTCCACCTGGACCGCCACGTTGGTGGCCGACTTCTTCAGCCCCTTGACGGTGGCCGAGGTCAGGATCTTCATTCCCTGCTTCTCGAACGCTTTGCGGGCGAAGGCGCTGATTTCCTCGTCTTCCACCGGAATGACGCGGTCCATCACTTCGACCACGGTGACCTGAGCACCCAGCGCATTGAAGAAGCTGGCGAATTCGATGCCGATGGCGCCTGAACCGATGACCAGCAGGCTTTTCGGCATGGTATCGGGAACCAGGGCTTCCTTGTAGGTCCACACGAACTTGCCATCGGGCTCCAGCCCCGGCAACACGCGGGCACGGCCACCGGTGGCGAGAATGATGTGGGCGGCATTGATGATGCCGGCATCCTTGCCCTCGATGGCGACCTTGCCCTTACCGGCCAGCTTGCCGTGGCCGTCGAACACAGTGACCTTGTTCTTCTTCAGCAGGCCCTTGACGCCACCGGCCAGCTGAGCCGACACGCCGCGCGAACGCTTGACCACGGCAGGCAGATCGAAGCCGATGCCCTGGGTGGTCAGGCCGTAGGACGCAGCATGCTGCATGTTGCGATAAACCTCGGCAGAGCGCAGCAACGCCTTGGTCGGAATGCAGCCCCAGTTGAGGCAGATGCCGCCCAAATGCTCGCGCTCCACCAGAGCGGTTTTCATGCCCAGCTGGGCGGCGCGGATGGCGGCGACGTAACCGCCGGGGCCACCACCGATGACCACCAGGTCGAAGGTCTCGCCCAGACGCCACACATGAAGGCCAATGACCTCGCGGAAGGCACCCAGCAGCTGGA
>JACMLB010000234.1 GCA_014379805.1 Rhodospirillales bacterium
GGTGGCAGCCAGGACGACGCCGAAGCCCAGGCAGAAGGCACCCAGGATGCCCGCATGGATATGGATGCGGTTCATTATTCCCCCTTCAACGGCAGAGGCTGGCCCTTGCGGGTGCGACCGAACATGCGCGGGCGGAAGTGCTGGTCGATGATGGGCGTCAGCGAATTCATCAGCAGCACGGCGAAGGCCATGCCCTCGGGATAGCCGGCGAAGGTGCGGATGACCCAGGTCAGCAGACCGATGCCGATGCCGTAAACAAGCTGGCCCTGCTTCGACACCGGAGAAGTGACGTAATCCGTGGCGATGAAGAATGCGCCCAGGAAGGTGGCGCCCGACATCAGGTGGAACCAGCCGGGGGTGAAGCGGGTGGGGTCCACGGCGTTGAACAGGGTGCCCATGATGAACAGGGTGCCCAGGACCGTGACCGGGATGTGCCACGAGATGATGCGGCGCGCCAGCAGCACTAAACCGCCCAGCAGCACCAGCACGGCAGAGGTTTCACCCATGGAGCCGATGCGCACGCCGCTGGCCAGATCCATCAGGCTGGGAACCTGCTTGATGGACTCGGCCACGGGCACGCCGCGCGACAGCTCGGTCTTGATGAAGCCCAAGGCCGAGGCGGCGCTCATGGAATCCAGCGTGCCGGTGCCGAAGGTGATGGACAGCGCCTCCATGAAGCCCGGCGAACCGGTTGCGAACATGGGGTGCGGCAGCACGAACAGAGTCATCTGCACCGGGAACGACACCAGCAGGGCGACGCGGGCGACCATGGCCGGGTTGAACACGTTCTGGCCCAGACCGCCGAACACATGCTTGGCCAGCGGAATGGCGAAGACGGCACCCAGTACCGCGATCCACCACGGCGCCCACGGCGGCAGGCTCATGGCCAGCAGCCAGCCGGTCAGCGCGGCGGAACCGTCGCACAGGGTCGGCTTCAAGGGCTTGCCGGCCCAGTTCAGGCACAGGGCTTCGGCGCCCATGCAGGCACCGATGGTGATGGCGAACAGGAACAGCGCGGGCCAGCCGAACAGCCAAATGTCGAACAGGGTGGCCGGCACCAGGGCCAGCAGCACCGTGTTCATGGTCTTGCTCACGCTGGTGGCAGCGTGGGTAAACGGCCCGCTCTTGTCGGTATAGGTCATCATTGGGGCGTCTCCACCTGCGCCGCAGCTGCTGCCGCAGCCGCAGCCTTCTTGGCAGCGGCGGCCTCGCGCTTGGCCTGGGCCAGCTTTTCCACGCGGTCGTTATGGATTTCGACCAATTCCTTGGTCTTGTCCTGCTTCCGCTGCTCGCGGCCTTGGGCGGCAAGGGCGCCCTTGGCATAGTTGAAGTAATGCACCAGCGGAATGTGCGACGGGCAGATGTAGGAACACGACCCGCACGACACGCAATCGGTGACACCGGCGGTGGCGGCGGCTTCCAGATTGTCCTTGCGGATGTACGAGGCCATTTCCACCGGCACCAAGCCGCACGGGCAGATGGTGACGCAGGTGCCGCAACGGATGCACGGGCCGACCGGCTGCTCGTTGGTTTCCACGGCGGTCAGCGCCAGGATGCCGCAGGTGCCCTTGATCACCGGCACGTCCAGGCTGGGCAAGGGCTGGCCCATCATGGGGCCGCCATTGACGATGCGCCGGGGCGGCTCGGTCAGGCCGCCGCAGAAGGCCACCAGCTCGGACACCAGGGTGCCCAGCGGAACTTCCAGATTCTGCGGCTTGGCGACGGCGCCGCCGCTGACGGTGACCACGCGGGCGATCAACGGACGACCGAAGCGCACGGCGTCGTGCACGGCGCGCGCGGTGCCCACATTGTGCACCACCACGCCCAGATCGGCGGTCAGCTTGCGGGCCGGGGTTTCCAGTCCGGTGATGGCCTGGACCAGATGGCGCTCGGACCCCATGGGGTACTGCACCGGCACGCCCACGACTTCCACATCGGCGAAGGTTTTGGCGGCCTCGGTCATGGCGGCCAGGGCGGCGGGCTTGTTGGTCTCGATGCCGACGACGATCTTGGCCGCACCTAAGGCCCGCGCCATGATGCGGGCGCCGTCGACCACTTCCGCCGCGTATTCCCGCATGACGCGGTCGTCGCAGGTCAGGTAAGGCTCGCACTCGGCGCCGTTCAGCAGCAGGGTCTCGATGGGCTTCTGCGTGCCCAGGCCCAGCTTCACCGCTGACGGGAAGGTGGCGCCGCCCATGCCGACGATGCCGCATTCGGCGACGCGGGCGCGGATATCTTCGGGCGAGGCGGTGGACGGGTCCAGGGCGGCGGGCAGCTCGGCCCACTCATCCTTGCCGTCGGGCTGCAGCACGATGGTCAGCTGGGCCAGACCCGAGGGATGGGGCGCGGCCACTTCGGTGATGGCGGAGATGATGCCCGAGGTGGGCGCGTGGGTGGGGGCGGAAACCGCACCGGCACCCTTGGCCAGCAACTGGCCTTTCTTCACCGCATCGCCGGCCTTCACCACCGGCTCGGCAGGCGCGCCGATATGCTGCTGCAGCGGCAGGTACAGGGCCTTGGGCAACGGAAGCGCGACGATGGCGCCTTCGCTCGTCCGCTCCTTGCGATAGTCGGGGTGGATGCCGCCACGAACGGGGAACAGCTTCATTGTTCGTGACTCCTAGTGCTGCGCATCGGCATGGGGTTTATCCCAATGCCAGTTGCCCAGCGTCACCGGCACCTTGCACATGGTGATGGCCTCCGTCGGGCAAATCTTGAAGCATTTGGCACAGCCGTGGCAGTTCTCGGTCAGCACGGTGTGGACGGACTTCACCGCGCCGACGATGGCGTCGGTGCTGCACTCGCCGATGCAGCGCAGGCAGCCGATGCATAAATCTTCGTTGATCAGGGCGTATTCCGGCCCCTTTTCCTCATGGTCCGAGGTGTCGGCGGAAACCCCCAGGCGCTTGGCCAGGGCTTCGATCACCGACTTGCCACCGGGGGCACACAAATTCACGGGAGCATGTTCGTGGGCCAAGGCGGCGGCGTATTGGCCGCAGCCGACAAAGCCGCACTGGCCGCATTGCGAGCCGGGCAGCAGGCCCATCAACTCGTTCTCAAGCGGATCTTCCTCGACGTGGAGGTAGCGGGCGGCGATGCCAAGCAGGCCGCCTAACGCGATACCCATGGCGGCCAAAGAGCCAACGGCGATCAACATGACTAAAGACCTCCTAGTTGGCGCTCATGCCGGAGAAACCCATGAAAGCCAGCGCCAGCAGGCTGGCGGTGATGAAACCGATGGGCGGGCCGGCGAAAATCCGCGGCACGTCGGCCAGGGCGACACGTTCGCGCAAACCCGCGAACAGCACCATGACGAGGCTGTAGCCCAGCGACGAGGCGAAGGCGAACACCGTGCTGTCCATGAAGCCGTACTTGCCTTCGACCAGCAGCAAGCAGACGCCCAGCACTGCGCAATTGGTGGTGATCAGCGGCAAATAGATGCCCAGCAGCTTGAACAGGTGCGGCGAGAATTTGCGGAAGATGGCCTCGTTCAGCTGCACCGCCGAGGCGATGATCAGAATGAACGCCACGGTGCGCAGATAGCCCAGGCCATAAGGCACCAGCAAATACTGCTCTACCGCCCAGTCGCCCATGGCTGAAAGGGTGATGACGAAGGTGCAGGCGGCACCCATGCCCAGGGCTGTATCGACCCGGGTGGTCACGCCCATGAATGAGCACAAACCCAGGAAGCGCGCCAGAATGACGTTGTTAACCAACGCCGCGCTGACGATCAGCAGAATGACATCCTTCATCGACTCGTCCTTACCCGTCCAAACCGTGACAAGCGCCGTCGGGCCCCGGGGCGGGGACGCGACGGATGAAATGGGGCGTCAACTCGCCCCGGGCCGAAAAGCGCATCGACCATAACCGCACCAATCCCAGGCCGACCACCAGGCCGGCAAGGGTGGCCGCCGCCGCCGCGCCGTCGCCGCCGATCAGTTTCTGCGCGGTTACGCCGGACACCAGCATCAGCAAAAGCGGAACGCCGTAGGCAGTCATGGAGGCGCGCAGCAAAGTGCTGCTCGACACACCCACCACCACGTGCTCGCCCACCCGCAGATCGTCATGGTTGACCAACGAAAAGCGTCGGGCGACCAGACGGCGGCTGCCGGGTTCGGCGCCGCAGACTTTGGACGAGGCACAGCCGCCGCATGCGGTGGTCTGCTCGGGCTCCAGCCAAACCATGGTGCCGTCGACCGAGATGACGCGGGCAATGCCCTCGGTCACCTCGCGGTCGCCGGCATCGGGAAAGCTGTCCCCCAATTGCGTCATGGTCAGGCTTCGACCTTGGACACCACGCCCTCAGGCGTCACTTCGATGGCCATCAGGCCACCGGCGGCGCGCAGCAAGGCCTGACGGCCTTCCGGCGGGGTCAGCAGCAGGGCGGTGGACAGGCCGTCGGCGCGGGTGGCGGTTTCGGCCACCACGGTCATGCCCACCATGGCCGGCGCGGTCAGGCCGGTCTTGGGGTCGA
>JACMLB010000235.1 GCA_014379805.1 Rhodospirillales bacterium
ATCGGCATCTTCTCCATGACCACCCAGGGTGTCGAGGGCGCCATCTATCAGATGCTGTCCCATGGCATCGTCGCCAGCGCGCTGTTCCTTTGCGTTGGCGTGGTCTATGACCGCATGCACACTCGTGAGATCTCCCGTTACGGCGGTCTCGCCACCCGCATGCCGAAATATGCGCTGGTGTTCCTGTTCCTCACCATGGCCGCTGTCGGTCTTCCCGGCACCGGTGGCTTCGTCGGCGAATTCCTGGTGCTGCTGGGCGTCTTCCAGGTCAACACCTGGGTGGCCTTCTTCGCCGCCACCGGTTTGGTGCTGGGTGCCGCTTACATGCTGTACCTGTACCGCCGCGTCGTCTTTGGCCGCATGACCCGCGACGACCTCAAGGACATCCTTGATCTCAGCCCGCGCGAAGTGGCCATGTTCGTGCCGATCATCGTGCTGGTGATCTGGATGGGCGTTTACCCGTCCACCTTCCTAGATCCCATGCACGCTTCCGTCGCCAAGCTGATCGACAATTTCGAGCTGGCAAAGGCTGCCACCAGCGGTCTTTCCGTTGCGGCTCGATAAGGGGGACTGGATATGACCGAGCCTTTGGACCTTTTCCCGGTCCTCCCGGAGATCTTCGTCGTCCTGGCGACGATCGCCCTGTTGATGCTGGGTGTCTTCCGCAAGGGTGACACCACCCGCAGCACCACCAATCTGGCCATCATCGTCTTCGGCGTGGCCGCGCTTCTGGTGGTCGCCACTGCCGGCGAGCGTCACACCGTGTTCAACGGCCTGTTCGTCGCCGACGGCTTCGGCGCCTTCGCCAAGGTGCTGATCCTGGCGGCCTCGGCGCTGACCGCCGCCATGAGCCTGCAATATTTGGAGCGCGAGAAGCTTGGCCGCTTCGAGTACCCCGTCCTCATCCTGTTCGCCACCGTGGGCATGATGATGATGGTGTCGGCCAACGACTTCATGTCGCTGTATCTGGGCCTGGAATTGCAGTCGCTGTCGCTTTACGTCCTGGCCGCCTATCACCGTGATAGCGTGCGCGCCACCGAAGCGGGCCTGAAGTACTTCGTGCTGGGCGCCCTGGCGTCGGGCATGCTGCTCTACGGTGCTTCGCTGGTTTACGGCTTCTCCGGCACCACGTCCTTCGACGGTCTGGTCAAGGTGTTCAGCGGCGAGCACGGTGCTCGCCCGCATATCGGCTTCATCGCCGGTCTGGTGTTCATCCTGGCGGGCTTGTGCTTCAAGATTTCGGCGGTTCCGTTCCATATGTGGACCCCCGACGTCTATGAAGGCGCGCCGACCCCGGTGACCTCGTTCTTCGCCGTGGCCCCCAAGATCGCCGCTTTGCTGCTGTTCACCCGCGTGATGACCGGCCCGTTTGGCGAGCTGTTGGCCCAATGGCAGCAGGTGGTGACCTTCATCGCCATCCTGTCCATGTTCGTGGGCGCCTTCGCCGCCATCGTGCAGACCAACATCAAGCGTCTGATGGCCTACTCGTCCATCGGCCATGTGGGCTTCGTGCTGGTGGGCCTTGCTGCCGGCACCGTCGATGGCGTCCAGGGCGTGCTGATCTATCTGGCCATCTACCTGTTCATGAATGTGGGCACCTTCGCCATCATTCTGTCCATGCGCCAGAAGGGTCGTCTGGTCGAAGGCATCGACGATCTGGCCGGTCTGTCCAAGACCAACCCGGCGATGGCTCTGGCCATGGCCGCCCTGATGTTCTCCATGGCGGGCATCCCGCCGTTGGCCGGCTTCTGGGGCAAGTTCTACGTGTTCAAGGCGGCGGTCGATGCCGGCCTGATCACCCTGGCCGTGATCGGCATGGTGACCAGCGTGGTCAGTGCCTATTACTACCTGCGCATCATCAAGATCATGTATTTCGATGAAGCGACCGAGTCGTTCGACCGCTCGGGCAGCCGCGCGCTGAACTTCGTGATGGCCATCTCCACCGTGGTGATCGTGGTCTTCACCTTCGTGCCCGGTCCGCTGCTGAACACCGCCAAGGCTGCTGCCCTGGTGCTGTTCCCGGCCGCTGCCGGTTGATGAGCGAAAATACCCTGCCGGCGCCGTTCAGCCTTATCCGGTTGGACAGCGTCGGCAGCACTAATGACGAAGCACGGCGGCTGGCACTTTCGGGTGCCGCCGCCGATCTGCTTGTGGTCACCGCCCGTGAGCAGAGCGCCGGGCGGGGCAGGCGTGGCCGAACCTGGGTCAGCCCGCCGGGCAATTTGCATTGCTCCACCCTGATCCGTATTGACGGCAACCTCGCCACCGCCGCCCAATTGGGCTTTGTCGCCGCCGTGGCGCTGGTGGACGCCTTCCGCGCCTTGGTGCCGGGCATTCCGTTTACCTGCAAATGGCCCAACGATGTGCTAGCCGAGGGCCGTAAATGCTCGGGCATGCTGCTGGAGCCGGTGGATAAGGACTGGTTGGTGCTTGGCATTGGCGTCGATGTGGCCGAGGCACCGCCGCCGGGTAACTTGGTCTACCCAGCCTGTGCCCTGGCCGATTTGGGCTTTGCCGGTACTGAGTCCGACGTGCTGACCGCCTTCTGTGCCGCCTTTGGCCCGCTGGTGGAGTGCTGGCGCCGCCTGGGTTTCGCCCCCATCCGCGAGGCCTGGGTCGCACGGGCGAGGGGCCTCGGCGATCCGGTGGTGGTACGTCTGGAAGGCGAAACCATAAGCGGAATTTTCGCGGGACTTGACGACGAGGGCGCGCTGCTTTTGGATCAGGGCCCGCAAGGCCACCGGCGAATCCTCGCCGGCGATGTCTATTTTCCTGCTGTCTGACCCATCCGGGAGCGTCACCATGCTTCTCGCTATCGATGCCGGTAACACCAACATCGTCTTCGCCGTGTTCGACGGCGAACAGGTGCGTGGTGAATGGCGCGCCTCGACCGATACCGACCGCACCGCCGACGAATTGGGCGTGTGGCTGATGCAGCTGCTGACCATCGAGAGTATCCGGCGCGAGGATATCAGCGCCGCCATCATTGCCAGCGTGGTGCCGGCCATGGTGTTCAGCCTGAAGACCCTGTGCCGCCGATATTTCAACTGCGATCCGGTGGTAGTGGGCAGTGACGGGGTCAATCTGGGCATCAGTATTTTGCTCGACCGGCCCGAAGAAGTGGGTGCGGACCGATTGGTCAACGCGGTGGCGGCCCATAAGTGCTATCAAGGGCCGATGATCGTCATCGATTTCGGCACCGCGACCACCTTCGACGTCATCGACGCCGAGGGAAATTACTGCGGCGGGGCCATTTCGCCCGGGATCAATTTGTCGCTGGAGGCCTTGCACATGGCCGCCGCGAAATTGCCTCGGGTGGCTATCGGCCGACCGCGCACCGTGATCGGCAAGGCTACGGTGCCGGCCATGCAATCGGGAATTTTCTGGGGCTATGTTGGCCTGATCGAGGGTTTGGTGAAGCGTATTCAAGAGGAATTTGGTTCCGAGATGCTGGTGGTTGCCACCGGCGGTCTGGCGCCGTTGTTCGCCGAGTCGACCAAGGTGATCCACAAGTTGGACCCTGATTTGACACTGCGCGGATTGCTGGAAATTCACCGTCGCAACACGTCGAAAGCCGCCTGATGGCCAAGAACAAGGCGACCGAAGGCGAGCTGTTCTTCCTTCCCCTCGGCGGGGCGGGCGAAATCGGCATGAACATGAATTTGTACGGC
>JACMLB010000236.1 GCA_014379805.1 Rhodospirillales bacterium
CCTGATCGATCAATTTACGCGCCAGCCGCTTGGCTTCGGCCACCTTGCCGTCCTCATAGGCCCGCATGGCCTCGGCAAAGCTGTCGGCGACCGTCTTGTTTTGTTGTGCCTGCATGCTGGCTCCGATGGTCTCGGCCCCTTATCAAACGCGTTTCTTCACCATAGTTCTTAACGATAGACCCGCACCGACAATGAGGGAAGCACCCCATGGACGGCCCTCTGGAAATCCGCTTTCACAACCTCGACACCTCCGACGCCATGGAGGCTGCCATCCGCGAACGCGTGGACAAGCTGGAACGCCTGTATCCCCGCCTGACCCGCTGCCTTGTCTCGGTCGAAGCGCCGCACAACCAGCATCGCAAGGGTAACCAATGGGAGGTCCATATCGACCTCTGGGTTCCCGGCGGCCATCTGGCGGTCACCCACGAACCGCACCGGTCCCGCGAAAAATACGCCAACCCCGACGTCTACACCGCCATGCGCGATGCCTTCGACGTGGCCGAGCGCCAATTGCTGGACTACAAGCGCCAGATGAACGGCGACGTGAAGCTGCACAACGATTTCTTCCACGGCCAAGTGTCGGCGGTGCATCTGGACCGCGACCACGGCTTCATCCTGACCAACACTGGCACCCAGCTCTACTTTCACCGCAATTCGGTGATGGAGGGCAATATGGAGGATCTGACCCCCGGCCAAGCGGTCCATTACGTGGAAACCGCCGGCGATACCGGCCCCACTGCCGCCAAGGTCTGGCCGGTGGCCGAGCATCACGGCAGCTGACAAAAAGAAACCCCCGCCCTGTGAGGGGGCGGGGGTTGCAAGGTGGCGAGCCCCACTCAGGGCTCGCCGTATCATCATCAGTGTGCGGTTGCTTCGGCGGCGCCCAGACCGGTTTCCGACCGGACGCGCTGATGATTAAAGGCGGCGCGGTCGATCTTGGCGCGCGCGCTGTTATCGGTGATCGAGAACAGCCAGATGCTGGTGAAGGCGATGGTCATGGAGAACAGGGCGTAGTGTTCGTAGGGGAACACCGGCACCTTATTGCCCAACACCTGCACCCACACCGCCGGGCCAAGCACCACGAACGTCACTGCCGAGAACAGGCCAAGGAAGCCGCCGATGAAGGCGCCTCGGGTGGTCAGCTTGCTCCAGAAGATGGACATGAACAGGACAGGGAAGTTCACCGACGCGGCCAGGCCAAAGGCCAGGCTGACCATGAAGGCGATGTTCTGGTTCTCGAACAACAGACCCAGCACGATGGCCAGGATTCCCAGCACGATCACGGCAATGCGGCCCACCAGCATTTCTTCACGCTCGCTGGCATGGCCCTTCTTGACGACGCGGGCAAACAGGTCGTGGCTGACGGCGGACGCGCCGGCCAAGGCCAGACCCGACACCACGGCCAGGATGGTGGCGAAGGCGACTGCCGAGATGAAGCCCAGGAAGACGTCACCGCCCACCGCCTTGGACAGATGGATGGCCGCCATATTGCCGCCGCCCACGATCTTGCCGGCCGCGTCCAGATATTCGGGGTTGGTGCCGACGATGGTGATGGCCGCGAAGCCGATCATGACCGCCAGGATGAAGAAGTAGCCGATGAAGCCGGTGGCGTAGAACACCGACTTGCGGGCTTCCTTGGCATCGGGAACGGTGAAGAAGCGCATGAGGATATGGGGCAGGCCAGCCGGGCCGCACATGAGGGCAAGGCTCAGCGAGATGGCGGTCAGCGGGTCCGAGATGGACGAGCTGGGGGCCAGGATATTGGCGCCGGACTTGTGGTTGGCCACCGCGTTGGTCATCAGCACTTCGGGGTTGAAGCCGAACTGATACAGCGACAGGCCCACCAGGATGGTGCAGCCGCCCAGCAGCAGACAGGCCTTGATGATCTGCACCCAGGTGGTGGCCAGCATGCCGCCGAAGGTGACATAGGCCATCATCAGCACGCCCACCAG
>JACMLB010000237.1 GCA_014379805.1 Rhodospirillales bacterium
CGGTCGATGCCCTTGGCCGAACCGGCAAGGCCGCGAAAGATATTGCCGCCGCCCACCACCATGCAGATCTCGCTGCCGGCGCTATGGGCTTCCTTCACGTCGCGGGCGATTCGATCGATCACGTCGATATCGACGCCGAAGGAGCCGGAGCCCATCAACGCCTCGCCGGAGACCTTGAGCAGAACCCGGCGGTATTTCGGCGCTGTGGGCATGGGCCAATCTCCTTTCCGAGGACCAGTCCTTGGTCGGTTAGCGGCCGCCAGCCATCTGGGCGACTTCGTCGGCGAAGTCGCCTTGCACCTTCTCGATGCCCTCGCCCACCTGGAAGCGGACAAAGCCCTCGATCTGGACCGGCGCACCCAAATCCTTGGACGCCTTCTCGATCAGCTTGGCGATCTGGGTTTCGCCGTCGATCACGAAGGTCTGCTGCATCAGCACCGTCTCTTCGTAATATTTGCGCATCCGGCCTTCCATCATCTTCTCGACCACCGCTTCCGGCTTGCCGGACTGCATGGCGAGGTCCTTCTGGATGGCATATTCGCGGTCCACCACATCCTTGGACATGTGCGCCTGGGTCAAGGCCAGGGGCGAAGCGGCGGCGACATGCATGGCAAGCTGCTTGGCCAGGGCCGACAACTTCTCCTTGTCGGCGGAGGATTTCAGCCCGACCAGCACGCCAATCTTGCCCAGCTCGGGCGAAGCGGGATTGTGGACATAAGCGGCGACCACGCCGGGACTGACCGACAGAGCGGCGGCGCGGCGCACCGACATATTCTCGCCGATCTTGGCCACCAGCTCGGTCAGGGTCTGCTGCACGGTCGAAGACCCCATCGGGCTGGTCAGCAGCTTCTCCAGATCACCGCCTTCCTTCAGCGCCAGCTGGGACGCGTCCTTCACGAAGCTCTTGAACTCTTCGTTGCGGGCGACAAAGTCGGTCTCGGCATTGACTTCCAGCAGCACGCCGGTGTTCGCACCCACCGCCACACCGACCAGGCCTTCGGCGGCGGCGCGGCCGGCCTTCTTGGCGGCCTTGGAGATGCCCTTCTTGCGCAGCCAGTCGATGGCGGCTTCCATGTCGCCACCCGTTTCGTTGAGGGCGTTCTTACAATCCATCATGCCCGCACCGGTCTTGTCGCGCAGATCCTTCACCATGGAAGCGGTGATGTTGGCCATGTCAGTCTCCATCTGTGCCAGAGCGCGCCGCCCTCTTTTCGAAAAAGAAGTGAGCGCGTTCAGGCTGCACAATTGTTACGCTTAAGCGGTCGCCGGTTCGGCTTCGACAGGCGATGCGCCGGTATCCACGATCTCTTCGGCTGCGCCCAGATCCACACCGGCTGCGGTCTGGCTCTGGCCAAGGCCGTCGATCACCGCACGGGCTGCCAGGTCGCAATAAAGCGCGAGGGCGCGGGCGGCGTCGTCATTGCCGGGGATCGGGAAGGCAATGCCGTCGGGATCGCTGTTGGAATCGAGCACCGCCATGACAGGGATGCCCAGCTTCTTGGCTTCGGCGATGGCGATGGCTTCCTTGTTGGTGTCGATCACGAACAACAGGTTGGGCACGCCGCCCATTTCCTTGATGCCGCCCAGCGAGCGTTCCAGCTTGTCCTGTTCGCGCAACAGGCCCAGCAATTCCTTCTTGGTCAGGCCGGACTCGCCGGCGCTGGTCAAGGTCTCTTCGATGGTGCGCAGGCGGCGGATAGAATGGGAGATGGTCTGCCAGTTGGTGAGCGTGCCGCCCAGCCAGCGGTGATTGACATAATACTGGGCGCAGCGCTTGGCGGCCGCGGCGATCGGCTCGCTGGCCTGGCGCTTGGTGCCCACGAACAGGATGCGGCCGCCACCGGCGGCGACTTCGCGCAAGGTCACCAGCGCGCGATGCAGCAGCGGCACGGTCTGGGTAAGATCGAGAATGTGGATGTCGTTGCGCTGTCCATAGATGAAGGACGCCATCTTCGGGTTCCAGCGCTGCTGGCGGTGGCCGAAATGGGCGCCTGCTTCGAGCAGTTGGCGCATGGAAAATTCTGGCAAA
>JACMLB010000238.1 GCA_014379805.1 Rhodospirillales bacterium
CGTGGCCTACGAACACGCACAGCGTTTCGTCATCCCGTGAAGATCGCGCGCGCGTGCCGCCATTGCGGCTCGGACATCCCCCCCGGTTTCGAGGGGGATTTCTGCTGTCGGGGCTGCGATGGCGCCTACACCCTGGTTCAGGGTTTGGGGCTGGAGACCTATTACCGCCGCCGCGCCGTGGACCCCGCCTTGCGCCCCCTGCGGCCCGAGGACGAGTCCACCCACGACTTTTCCGCCCATGTCAGCCTGGACGACAAGGGCGAGGCCTCCCTTCACCTCATGGTCGAGGGCATCCACTGCGCTGCCTGCATCTGGCTGATCGAGGCCCTGCTGTCCAAGCAGCCCGGAATCCTCTGGGCCCGCGTCAACATGACCACGCGGCGGCTGGTGGTGCGTTGGGACCCGGCCCGGGCCGACGCCACCACCTTGCTGGACCCGGTGATCAAGGTGGGCTACCGGCTCGTGCCCTATGACCCGGCCAAGCTGGGCCGCGAGACCGAGAAAAACGAAAAGGACCTGCTGAAGGCCCTGGCCGTGGCCGGTTTCGCCGCCGGCAACGTCATGCTGCTGTCGGTCTCCGTATGGGCCGGCCACTTCTCCTATATGGGTCCGGCTACCCGCGACCTGATGCACTGGATTTCGGCGCTGATCGTGCTGCCGTCGGTGCTGTACTGCATCCGTCCGTTCGCCCGTTCCGCCCTGTCCGCCTTGCGCGCCGGCCGCACCAACATGGACGTGCCCATCACCCTGGGCGTGACCCTGGCCTGCGCCATGTCCCTGGCCGAAACCATGCGTGGCGGCGACTACGCCTATTTCGATTCCGCCATCACCCTGCTGTTCTTCCTGCTGATCGGCCGCTATCTGGATTCGCGGGCCCGTGGCCGCGCCCGTTCCGCCGCCGAACATCTGCTGACCCTGGATGCGGTGGCGGTCACCGTCATCGACGCCGACGGCACCCAGCGCCTGATGCCGCCGTCCAAAGTCTGCGCCGGCGCCAGCATCATGGTCGCCGCCGGTGAACGCATCGGTGTGGATGGCGTGGTCACCGACGGCGTATCCGATATCGACACCAGCCTGATTTCAGGCGAAAGCGTGCCGGTGGCAGTCGCCTCGGGCGCCAAGGTCTTCGCAGGCACCATCAATCTGTCGGCACCCCTGCGCCTGACCGTCTCTGCCGTGGGTGAGCGCACTTTGCTGGCGGAAATCGTCCGCATGATGGAAGTGGCCGAGCAAGGCCGCGCCCGCTATGTGGCCCTGGCCGACCGCGTGGCGCGCTGGTACGCCCCCGTGGTGCATGTGGCGGCGCTGGGCACCTTCCTGGGCTGGACCTTCGGTGTTGGCGCGCCGTGGCAGCAGGCTTTGCTGAACGCCGTAGCCGTGCTCATCATCACCTGCCCCTGCGCCCTGGCGCTGGCGGTGCCGGTGGTGCAGGTCATCGCCTCGGGCCGCTTGCTGCGCCAAGGCATCTTGCTGAAATCGGCCACGGCGCTGGAGCGCTTTGCCGAGATCGACACCGTGGTGTTCGACAAGACCGGCACCCTGACCCTGGGCAAGGCCGA
>JACMLB010000239.1 GCA_014379805.1 Rhodospirillales bacterium
ACATTCGACGAGCCTGCCACGCGCCACGTTCAGGTGGCTGAAATGGTGATCGAAAAAGCGAAGCGCCTGGTCGAGCACAAGCGTGACGTGGTCATCCTGCTGGATTCCATCACCCGTCTGGCCCGCGCCTATAACACCGTGGTGCCGTCCTCGGGCAAGGTGCTGACCGGTGGTGTGGACGCCAACGCCCTGCAGCGCCCCAAGCGCTTCTTCGGCGCCGCCCGTAACATCGAGGAAGGCGGTTCGCTGACCATCATCGCCACTGCGCTGATCGATACCGGCTCGCGCATGGACGAAGTGATCTTCGAAGAGTTCAAGGGCACCGGCAATTCCGAGATCATTCTCGACCGCAAGCTCTCGGACAAGCGTACCTTCCCCGCCATCGACATCACCCGTTCCGGCACCCGTAAGGAAGAGCTGTTGGTGGATAAGGGCGTGCTGTCCAAGATGTGGGTTCTGCGCCGTATCCTCATGCCCATGGGCGTGGTGGATGCCATGGAGTTCCTGGTGGATAAGCTGAAGCACTCGAAGAACAATAACGATTTCTTCGATGCGATGAATTCCTAGGAATTCGGTACGTCAAAAAGGGCACGGATGTTTTGGCATCCGTGCCCTTTTCCTTTTCGTCATCCCGGCCGAGGAGCCGGGATCCATGTTTGGTGCACCGCCATGGACTCCGGATCTGCGCTGCGCTTTGTCCGGGGTGACGATTTGAACTGTTACCCCTCGCGCTTAGGCCCATGCCCATGGGTATTCACATGGGCGCGCGCTTTCCAATCGTCCACCGGCGCAATGTCGTCGATCAGGTGATGGCCCTTGTGCGATAAATGGGGCAAATCGTTCTCCGACAGATGTAGTTCCTCAGCGGCTTGTTCGGGTGATTGCGTTTCGGTGTGCATCTGGGCGCGGGCTTTCCAGTCGCCGGCATCCACGTGGTGATGGCTTGCCAATTGAACCGGATGCTTGCGCAAATAGGATGACAGCCAGCCAGTCATCAGCAAGGGCGGCAGGACCACCAGCAGGAAGCGGCCGCCTAGGATGAAGAAGGTGTCGCGCCCGCTTTCGATGATGATTTGTTCTTTGCAGTCATAGCGATCCCGATAGCTGCCGGTACAATCGCTCATGCGGTCTTTGATCACTGCGCTGCCGTGGTTCTCGACCGCGCTTTGGGGCAGGGTGGTCACCATCAACCAGCCCACCAGCACCATCCATAGCAGGCTGCTTGCGGTCACGGCCCATTTCAGCCGGCTGCGTTGCGCCCTGGTCATGATGCCTCCCTTGGGATGTCTTCTATCCTAAGGGAGTATACGGCCAAGCCGGTCAGGGCACCAGAACGGTGGAACCGGTGGTCTTGCGCCCGGTGAGATCCGCGTGGGCGAGGGCAGCCTCGGCCAGTGGGCGGGTGGCGCTGATTTCGATGGTGATGAAGCCACGTTTGACCATGTCGAACAATTCCGTGGCCGACGACACCAGATCGGCGCGTTGGGCGGTATAGGTCATCAGCGTGGGACGGGTCAGGAACAGCGAGCCCTTGGCCGCCAGGATGCCCAAATCCGTGGGCGGGATCTTGCCCGAGCTTTGGCCGAAGCTGACCATCATGCCCAAGGGCTGCAGGCAATCCAGCGAGCCCATGAAGGTATCGACGCCGACGCCGTCATAAACCACGGCAACACCGGTCTCATCGGTCAATTCCTTCACCTTGGTGACGAAATCCACCTGCTTATAAAGGATGGGGTGGTCGCAGCCATGGGCCTTGGCCTGCGCTGCTTTTTCCTCGGAGCCCACGGTTCCGATGACCGTGGCGCCCAGATGCTTGGCCCATTGGCACAGGATGGTGCCCACGCCACCGGCGGCGGCATGGACCAGAATGGTGTCGCCGGCAGTGACTGGGAAAGTGCGCCGCAGCAGGTATTGGGCGGTCATGCCCTTCAGCATCATGGCGGCGGCTTGGGAATCGCTGATCTCGGCAGGAACCGGCACCAGCCGGTCGGCGGGGATAATGCGGTGTCCGGCATAGGCACCGATTGGTCCGCCGGCATAGGCAACGCGGTCGCCGACGCGGACTTCCACCACGTCCGCACCCACCGCTTCCACCACGCCGGCCCCTTCAAGGCCAAGCACGGTGGGCAGTGGGACCGGATACAGGCCGGTGCGGTGATAGACGTCGATGAAATTGACGCCGATGGCGGTGTGGCGCACCAGCGCCTCACGGGGGCCGGGGTCGCGGCACTCGACCTCTTCCCAGCGCATGATGTCGGGCCCGCCGAATTCGTGAATGCGGATAGCCTTGGTCATGCTGCGGGACTCCTTATTTCAGTGCGCCTTCCAAGGTAAGCAGGAGGCGTTTGGTGTCGATACCGTCCATGGCCGAATAGCCGCCCATGCCGCCTTTGGCCGCCAGCACGCGGTGGCAGGGGATCAGGATGGGCAGCGGGTTGCGGCCACAGGCGCCGCCCAACGCACGGGGCGCCGTGCCTAGTTCCGCTGCCAACTCGGCATAGGACCGGGTGGAACCGAACGGGATTTGCGCCAACGCCTGCCACACCTTTTTTTGGAAGGCGGTCCCGAAGGGCTGCATTGGCAGATCGAATTGGGTGAGCTTACCCTCGAAATAGGCCTCCAGCTGGTCGCGGGCGCGTTCCAGCAAGGGCGAGGGCGGTTCGGTGGACTCAGGCGGCCAGCCCCATTCCATGGCGACGATGTGATCGTCTTCCTCGAACAGGGTCAGCGGCCCGACGGGGCTGTTATAGGTGATGTAAGACATGGCGAAATTTTAACGCGCGTGAAGCTGGTCCCGCAAGGCCGCGGCATCGGTGACCGGGGGAGAACAGGTAAATCCTCGGCATACATAGGCGGTGGCTTGCCCTTCCACTACGCCCTTGCCATGGGCGGGATGGCCGGCGGGCAGGGCGATGCCGTCCACCTGCTCCAGTACTCGGGTGGGCAGCGAGACCTCGGCAACGGCACGCAACAGCGCTTGGGTGTCATCCTGTTCGGGCTCGCCCACCACGACCACCTGAACCGGTTCGGCTAGTTGTTCGAACCCGGCCAGCAGTGAGGTCATATTGGCGAAATGATCGGGCACCGAGCCGGAGAACGCATCCAGCGTGGCATCGGCGCGGCTGCGGTATTGGCTGTCACCGGTGATTTGGGCCAGCCGGGCCAGCACCTGGACCATGATGCCGTTGGCCGCCGGTACCGCGGAATCATGGATGGGCTTGACCCGCACGATGACGTCGTCCGCGTCGTCGGCGGCCTGGAAGTAACCGCCGCTGCCGGCATCCCAATGATGGCGTTCGGCGGCGTCCACCCAGGCGCGGGCATGTTCCACCAATTCCGGTTCGCCGGTCACTTCGTGCAGGGCGAGAGCAGCGCGGGCCATATGAGCCAGATCATCCACCAAGCCGATCTGGCGGAAGCGGTCGAAGCGCATGGAGTGGGCCAGCCGGGCGCCGGGCATGGCCATGCGGGTGCGGATCGTCTCGTACGCCACGCGGGCAGCGTCGAGCCAGCGCGGCATGGCGAAGACAAAGCTGGCATTGGCCAGAGCGGCGATCATCATGCCGTTCCAATCGGCCAGGATCTTGTCGTCACGGCCCGGCTTCACCCGGGTCTCACGCTCGCGCCATAGCACCGCGCGGGCATCGGCCAGAATGTCCTCCACCCCCACCGGCTGAGGCTGGTGGTTGCGGTGCAGGATATTGGTGCCTTCCCAATTGCCGTCGGGGCGCAAATCATAGGCTTGCTTGAACCAGCGTGCCGCCTCGGGCTCCAGCACCTGATCGATCTCGGCGGCGGTCCAGGTATAGAACTTGCCCTCATGGCCTTCCGAATCCGCATCCACGGTGGCGGCAAAGGCACCGCCCTCGGCGGTCATGTCGCGCAGCACCCATTCCACCGTCTCGGCCACGCGGGTCTGGTACAGGGTCTCATTGGTGCCCTGCCACGCCAGGGTCAGCAGCTCGATCAGCTGGGCGTTGTCGTAGAGCATCTTTTCGAAATGGGGGATCAGCCAGGTTTCCTCGGTGCTGTAGCGCATAAAGCCGCCGCCCAGATGGTCGTAGATGCCGCCGTAACTCATGTGCTCCAAAGTTAGGGTCACCGCTTCCTTCAAGGCCTCGTCGCCGGCGCGCAGACCGGCGCGCCACAGGAAATCGAACACGCCGGGCTGGGGAAATTTGGGTGCGCCGCGCAAGCCGCCATGCTCGGTGTCCACCGCTTGCAGCAGGTGCCGTGCGCCCTGGTCCAGCATGTCCAGGGACAGCTCCATGGTGGGCGGATTACGGTTTTGCTGGGCAAGGCCCGCCTTCAACGCTCCCACATTTTCCTTCACTTTATCCGGCGTGGTGGTCCAGGCCTGGGTCACCGCGTGGATGATGTCGGGGAAGCCGGGACGACCATACCGCGCGGTGGGGGGGAAATAGGTGCCGCCCCAGAACGGCTCGCCGTCGGGGGTCAGGAACATGGTCAACGGCCAGCCGCCGTGCTGGCCCATCATATTGAGCGCCTGTTGATAGATGGCGTCCAAATCGGGGCGTTCCTCGCGGTCCACCTTCACGTTAACGAAGGAATTGTTCATCAGCTGGGCGATTTCGGGGCTCTCAAAGCTCTCATGGGCCATGACATGGCACCAATGGCAGGCGGCATAGCCCACCGAGAGCAGGATGGGACGATTGGTCGCCTTGGCTTCCGCCATGGCCTCTGGACCCCACGGCCACCATTCCACGGGATTGGTCTTGTGTTGCAGGAGATAGGGGCTGGTCTCCCCGGCAAGGCGATTCGTCATGGGGGGTATCTCCTGCGAGTCCACATTGACGCCTTTCGGCTCAAGGGCTTAGTTTGGATCGAACACG
>JACMLB010000240.1 GCA_014379805.1 Rhodospirillales bacterium
CTGCTTTTAGGCTAACACCGCTGGCAGCACTCCAATGGGGAATCCACCATGGCACACCATACCAATCCGGTTCTCGGCATCATCGGCGGTTCCGGCGTCTATGACATCGACGGCCTGACCAACAAAGAATGGAAGCGGGTGGAAAGCCCGTTCGGCGAACCCTCGGATGAGTTGCTGTTCGGCGAGTTGGACGGCCAGAAGCTGGTGTTCCTGCCCCGCCACGGGCGCGGCCACCGCATTCCTCCGTCCGAGCTGAATTACCGCGCCAATATCGATGCCATGAAGCGCGCCGGCGTCACCGAGATCGTGTCGGTCTCGGCGGTGGGCTCGCTGAAGGAATAGCTGCCGCCCGGCACCTTCGTCATCGTCGATCAGTTCATCGACCGCACCTTCGCCCGCGTCAAAAGCTTCTTCGAGACCGGTCTGGTGGCCCATGTCTCCATGGCCCATCCGGTGTGCGGCCGTCTGGGCGACATCATTGAACAAGCGGCAGAGGATTCGGGCATCGTCGCCGTGCGCGGCGGCACTTATCTGGTCATGGAAGGCCCGCAATTCTCCACCCAGGCCGAGAGCAATCTGTATCGCCAATGGGGCTGCGACGTCATCGGCATGACCAACATGCCCGAGGCCAAACTGGCCCGCGAAGCCGAGATTTGCTACGCCACCGTCGCCATGGTCACCGATTACGATTGCTGGCACCCGGACCACGACGCAGTCACAGTCGAACAGGTCATCAAGGTGCTGGTGGAAAACGCCGACCGCGCCCGCGCGCTGGTCAAGGCCATCGTGCCCCATATCGCCAAGCGCCATGGGACCTGCGCCAAGGGCTGCCACACTGCCCTGGAACACGCCATCATCACCCACCCGGAAAAGCGCGACGCGTCCCTGGTGGGCAAGCTGGACGCGGTGGCCGGGCGGGTGCTTAAGCGCTAGAGCGCCATCGCCACCTGTCCGGAAGCAACGTATCCGCGCGCCGCTTTCAAAAACAGTTCCAGGGCGTTCTCGCTGCAGGTGACACAGTCGCTGCAGCTTTGGATCGAAGCGCAATTGAGGATGACCTGCAGGCTATCCATGTGGGTAGCGGCGCCGGCATCCGTTTGCCAACGGCACCCTTCGTCGAAACGATTGTGCATGGCAAGTTCCCCTAGAAAAGATGGCGCCTTCCTTAGCGGGGACGCCTTTAACATGAACACCATAGGCCCTTTTTGCAACTTTAGTATGAGGGCAGAAGTATGAGCCCATTAGGATAGGCACAGGCCCGCCTGCCATTGAAACAGCCCATATCCTTAGTTAAAGTGCCGACGCGCAACATGAGGGCATACAATGAAGATCAACGGCACCCCCACCCGCACCATCTGGCTGGCCAAGGACGGTTGGGCGGTTGAGATCATCGACCAGACCCGTTTGCCCCATGAATTGGTCACCACCCGGCTGGAAAGCCTGGCCGATGCCGCCCATGCCATCAAGGCCATGTTGGTGCGCGGTGCGCCGCTGATCGGCGCCACTGCCGCCTATGGCATGGCCCTGGCCGCGCGTGCCAATTCGTCCGATCTGGCGCTGACCCTGTCTTATCAGTTGCTGCACGCCACCCGGCCCACCGCCATCAATCTGAAATGGGCGCTGGACCAGATGATGCAG
Organism: Rhodospirillales bacterium; assembly: GCA_014379805.1. Lineage (GTDB taxonomy): Bacteria > Pseudomonadota > Alphaproteobacteria > Rhodospirillales > Magnetospirillaceae > Magnetospirillum. Next base: position 1,639 of record JACMLB010000240.1, read on the forward strand.
GCCCTTGCCGCAATCCCCGAGGCCGACCGCGCCGCCGTCGCCTATCAGCGCGCCGCCGAAATCGCCGACGAGGATGTGGAGATCAACTCCGCCATCGGCGACAACGGCCACAAGCTGCTGGCCGACATCTGGGCCGAGCGCAAGGCCAAGGGCGACGCCAAAGGGACGCCTGGGCGCCTGAACGTGCTGACCCATTGCAATGCCGGCTGGCTTGCGACCGTGGATTGGGGCACCGCCATCGCCCCCATCTACAAGGCCTTCGATGCAGGCATCCCGGTGCATGTGTGGGTGGACGAGACCCGGCCGCGCAACCAGGGCGCCAGCCTGACCGCGCGCGAATTGAACTGGCACGGCGTGCCCCATACGGTGATCGCCGACAATAGCGGCGGCCATCTGATGCAGCACGGCATGGTGGATTGCTGCATCGTCGGCACCGACCGGGTCGCCAGCAATGGCGACGTGTGCAACAAGATCGGCACCTATCTGAAGGCATTGGCGGCCAAGGACAATGGCGTGCCGTTCTTCGTGGCGCTGCCCAGCCCGACCATCGACTGGACCGTGGCCGACGGCGTCAAGGAAATCCCCATCGAGGAACGCGACATCACCGAGCA
>JACMLB010000241.1 GCA_014379805.1 Rhodospirillales bacterium
CCACCCTGCTGGCAGTGCGGTCGGAATCCAGCTGTTCACCCGGCTGCAGCTTCTACCATTCCGATCTGGCGCGGGCGACCAACTACGCCGTCGCCAACGGGGCCAAAGTGCTGAACTTCAGCCTGGGCGGCAACGGCGTGGATGCGGATTGGCAGGCGGCGCTGACCAATGCGGTAAGCACGGACCACATCGTGGTCGCCGCCGCCGGCAATGCCGGCGGCGCCAATCCCATCGACCCCGCCGCTTGGCTGGCCGCAGCCACGGGACAAGGGCGAGGCCTTGCCGTGGGCGCGGTGGGCACAGACGGCGTGACCATGGCGCCTTTCTCCAACCAGGCCGGCACCGCCAAGGACTATTTCCTGGTGGCGCCAGGCGTCAACATCGTCAGCACGGCCAATGGCGGCGGCACCCGTGCGGTCAGCGGCACCTCGTTCTCCGCCCCTGCCGTCAGCGGCGCGGCGGCGGTGGTGTGGGGCGCCTCGCCCTTCCTGACCGGCAAGCAGGTGGTGGACATCTTGCTGGGGTCCGCCACCGATCTGGGCGATGCGGGCGTGGACACCACCTACGGCCACGGCCTGCTGAACCTGAATGCGGCGTTGCAGCCGTTGGGTCTGGCCAGCATCCCCACCGGCACCACGGTAAGCGGCGGCAGTGCGGCGCTGGCCTCCACCTCGCTCAGCCTGGGCAGCGCGTTCGGCGATGCCTTCAGCCGAGGCGGTCCGTTGAGCCAAGCCATGTTTCTGGACGGCTATGGCCGCCCCTTCAACGCCGATTTGACCAGCACCGTGCGCACCCAAGCCAAAAGCGATCCACTGGCGGCGTGGCTGGGACCAAACAAGAGTGACGTCACCACCACCACTTTGGCCCAAGGCACCGCCTTGACCCTGGCCGCGCCCCCGGTGCTGGAGCCGCAATTCGGCGTCAGCGCCCAACCGGGAGAGGAAGCCCGCCAGCCCCGCTTCGCCCTGTCCACCGAGATTGGCGGCAACCGCCTGGGCATGGCGCGCGGTTTCGGCCTGGACCAGATGACCGGCTTGGCCGCCACCCAACCGGATTTGGCCGGCACCAGCATGAACGGCAGCCTGTTGGCCTCGCCCTATCTGGCCCTGTCGGGCGACGGCACCGCCATGTCGGCGGGCCGCGATTTGGGTGACGGCGTGTCGCTAACACTGGGCTTCAGCCAGGACGGCGGCAACCGCTCGCCGCTGGAAGAGACCGAGCCCAACCGCAAGGCAGTCCTGGCCGAGGCCACCAAACGGTTCCAGGACGGCAGCGTGCTGGGCGGCCAAGTGGGCACTCTGAACGAAGAATCGGGGCCGCTGAACTCCAGTTCGCAGGGCGCCTTCAATTTCGACCATCAGGCCGACACCCTGTTCCTGGGCTTCTTCGGCGCCACCCCGCTGACCCAGCGCATCACCCTGTTTGGCCGCTGGGGCTTGGGCATGACCGACGGTGCCGCCTTGCGCTCGGGTCTGGTGCATGATTCCACCGACATCACCAGCCAGTCCTTCGCCCTGGGCGCGTCAGCCCGCGACGTGGGGATCGATGGCGACCGCCTGACCTTCACTGCCTCGAAGCCGCTGCGGGTCACCTCGGGCTCGGCCTCACTGGCGGTGCCGGTGGGACGCACCATGGATGGCACGGTGTTGTACCGCGATGACCGGGTAAAGCTGTCGCCCAGCGGGTCCGAGACCGATCTCGAACTGTCCTGGTCGGTGCCGGTGGGCCTTCGGCAACAGTTGATGTTCGGCGGTTTGGTGGCCCTGGAACCGGGCCACGAAGCCAGCGCGCCCCCCGCTTTTGCCGCAGGTGCCAAGTATCGCCTGACTTGGTGATGACGAAACGGCGAAGCTCTGGCACTCTCCTCCACCGGGGATAATCCTTGGTGGAGGGGAACATGGCCGCCAAAAAAAGCTTTGCCGATGCCACAAGCAGTTACCAGACTTGGATGGCGACCCGTTTTGCGCCAGTGGACAAGGCGCTGGCCTTCCGCCATGAGGCCCTGTCCGCCGATCCCTTCGCCTTCCTGCGCGGCACCTTTTATTGGTGGCTGGTGCGCTGGGATGCCCTGATGCCGGCGCCTGTGCGCAATGCGCCCGCCATCCTGTCGGTGGGCGACCTGCATTTGGAAAATTTCGGCACTTGGCGCGACCGCGAAGGTCGGCTGGTGTGGGGCATCAACGATTTCGACGAGGCCCACACCTTCCCCATCACTCTGGACTTCGTGCGCCTTGCCACCAGCATCGTGCTGGCCATCAACGAAGGCTATCTGAAGTTCAACAAGCGCGAGGCCTGCGCCTCGCTGCTGGCGGGCTATAACGCCAATCTGGTCAAGCGCGAGGGACGCCCGATCATCCTGGAAGGCGACGCCGCCTGGGTGCTGCCCGCCGCCAGCCGCCATTGGTCCAAGACCGCGCGCTATTGGCGCAAGGAATTCGGCAAGCTGGAAACCGCCCACGGCATGGACGACCTTCGGGAGTTGCTGGCCGAACGCATGCCCGAAGGCGTCCCTATCGACGAATTCCTGGACCGCTGGAACGCCGGCAAGGGCTCGCTGGGACGGCCGCGCGCCGTGGCCTTGGCCAAATGGCGCGGCGGCGCGGTTGCGCGCGAGGGCAAGCGGACCCTGCCGTCTGCCGGCGTGTGGCATTCGGGCGGCGATGCCTTGGGCGACGCCACCCTGGATTACAGCATGATCCTGGCCTCGTCCTACCGGGCGTTCGATCCCTGCTTCATGCTGACCCCTGATTGGGTCATTCGCCGCCTGTCACCGGAAAGCCACAAGATCAGCGTCGACCAGTTGAAAGGCCATGTGGAAGCCGACGCGCTGGTCCGCTGGATGGGCTGGGAGCTGGCCAACATCCATCGCGGCCAAGCTGGCCGTCACGACATCGAGGAATGGCTGGCCGCCCTGCCCGCCGGCTGGCTGTACGATTCCGCCTACACCATGGCGACGGCCATGGAGAAGGACTGGAAGGCGTTCAAGAAAAGCTCAAAACGGTCGGCCTGAGTCCCGCCGCACGCCGGTGCCCAAATGGAGGTCGCGTTCGTTGACCAGGCAGGTGGCGCCATCGCCGCGCAACCTGCCGCCCAACGGCTTGGCCACCGCGTTGACCATGCAGGTCTGTGAACACACTCCCGCGCAGATCTCGATCTGGTTATCGTAATTTTCGTGCGCGCCCACATCCACATAGCCGTGCATATTTCGAATTTCGGCCTGGAAATAAAGCCCGGCGACGGCGAGGGGATATTCGGCCAGCATGCGCTGAGGCGTAATGTCCGAGCAGCCACAGCTGGCAACCAGCCCAAGGAAGCGCCCCGTGCGATTGGGCGAGGCGGGCTGGTCGGGCGGCGGCAGGGTGCAGGACGACAGCGCGGCAGCCAGGGCCAGGATCGAAGGGGCTTTCATGTTGAAGCCTCCCTATTCCGTGTCGGTCCATCCCGTGGTCAGGTTCAGGTCACGTTCGGTTAGCGGACAGGTGGCGCCGTTCCCACGCACCTTCCCGCCCAGAGGCTTGACCACGGCGTTGACCTGACAGGTCTGCGAGCAGATTTCGGCACAAATGGGGATTTGGTTGTTGAAGCGCTCGGTGGCGCCCAACTCAACGAACCCTTTCATGCGGCGAAGCTCGGCCTCGGAGTAACGCCCGGCGACCGCGCGGCCATATTCCGCCAGCATGCGGTTGGGCGTCACGTCCGAGCAGCCGCATTGCGCCACCAGCCCCATGAAGCGCCCCAGCCGTTCGGGCGAGGCGGGCTGGTCCGGCGCCGTGCAGGCCGTGACAAAAAACGCAGCGCTAAGGCAAAGGGCGAACCGCATGGGTTCAATATGGGCATTTGGCGCGGCCGCACGGCCCCAATTTCGGGGAACGGAAGGTATTGCAGACCGAACATTTGACCAGATCCTGCACACTTTCGCCATCGGTCACCGGTTCGAAGCGCGGCTTGTCACCCGACGGTGCGCGCGCGGCATCGCGGCGCCCACGCAGCTCGGTCACGCGCTGAAGGTATTTGAAACCGAACCAGATGATGGCGACGACCGCGACGGTCAGCAGGAATTTTGCGAACATGGCCGGGAGTTTGAACCCAGGTTGTCAGGGGGTCAATGGGCTACAAACCCCCGTTTACAGACCCCAGCGTCCCCACGCCATGCGCTCCTCGACCGCCGCCACCAGATCGGGCACCAGAGAACTGGGGCCAAGCCAGCGCTTCCACACCGGGTGGCGGGCGCCCACCAGCCGCAGCCGGACCTTTTCGCCGAAGCGGGCGCGCATGGTAGAGCGCAGATCGCCCAAGCCATCCACCAACCCATTGTCCAGGGCTTGGCGGCCGGTCCAGATGTCGCCGTTGAACAGGGTTTCCTCAGGTCCCACCAGCTTGCCGTGGCGGCGCTCGCGCACCCAGGTTTTGAAGCCGTCATGGATGTCGGCCTGCAAGGAGTCCAACCGGGCAAGGTCTTCGTCCCGCTCGGGCAGGAACGGGTCCAGCAGGCGTTTGCGCTCGCCCTGGGTGTGGACGCGGCGCTCGATGCCCAGGCGCTGGATGGCCTCGGTGAAGCCGAAGCCCGCCGAGACCACGCCGATGGAGCCGACGATGGAACTGGGATCGGCAATGATTTCATCCGCCGCCGCCGCCAGCCAATAGCCGCCCGACGCCGCCACATCCTCGACGAAGGCGATGACCGGGACCTTCTTTTCCTCGGCGTGCTGGCGGATACGCTTGCCGATCAGCGCGCTTTGCACCGGCGAGCCACCGGGCGAGTTCACCACCAGCGCCACCGCCGCCAAGCGCTTGGGGGCGAAAGCGGCCTTGAGCACACCGGCCTGATTGGCAAGGTTGATGCCGCCCCGCAGCATCCCCCCGCCGGCAGCGATCAGGCCGGATAGCCGGACCACGCTGACCACGGGCGGCGGGTTGGTGACGCGTTCGACGAGGTCGTTAAAGGTGTCTGCGATGTCCATGGGGAGAAGATAAAGCGCTTATGCGGCTGCGCAAGTGGGCTAACGGTTGGTCAACCACCGCGTTCCCTACCGACTGCGCAGATCCAAACCGCCCCGCTGGGTCGTCATCCCGGGCTTGACCCGGGATCCATGGTGGGAGACGGCACCATGGACCCCGGATCTGCGCTGCGCTTGTCCGGGGTGACGACAAGGGGGGGGGGACCGCCTGACGCTAAAACAACGCTGCCGCCCGGCGCAGGATATCGTCTGCCTTATCGGTATAGGTCCCGTCCGCATGGTGCAGCAGCAACCCGGGCAGCACTTCCAGCGGCGTTTTCGCGTCCTTGCGGGCAGCGACCACCACCCGCGTCGCCGCCTTGCCCTGCTTCGGCCATAACGGGAACACCCGAATTTCACCCACCTTCAACGGCAGTAGCCCGGCCAGGATGTCGCCCAAGCGGTCGGCGCGGTGGACCACGAACAGCCGGCCCTTGGGTTTGAGGAAGCGCACCGCCTGTTTCAGCCATTGTGCCAGCTCCACCTCTTCCATGTGGCCGATGGCTTTGCTTTCGGCGGCGGGCGGGCGGATGGTGCCGGGTTCGTACCAGGGCGGGTTGGTGATGACGTGGTCGAAATGGTGGTAGGGCGTCTCAGGCGGCGGTTCGGTCAGGCAGCCCTCGACCACCTGGAAGCTGTCCGCGAAGCCATTAGCCTCGGCATTGGCGCGCGCCAAGTCAGCCAGACCCGGCTGCAGCTCCAGACCGGTGACGCGCACGCCGTCCACCCGTGCCAGCAGGCTCAGCGACGCGGTTCCCACGCCGCAGCCCACATCCAGCACGTGATCGCCGGGGCGGGTGGGCACGGCGGCGGCCAGAAACATGGGATCGGAACCGGCGCGGTAGCCGTTAACCGGCTGGCGGATGACCAGGCGGCCACCGAGAAAATGGTCCTCGGAGGTGGAAAATGGCTCGCCCGCAGGCATGATTGATCCCCGAAGTTGGATTTGGTTGCGGATGTAAGCTTGACCGGCTTTCGCGCGCAACACTATGTTCATCCGCGCGGACAGGGGTAAGTACCGCATCGAAGGAGTTTGCGATCGTGGCGATTGTGGTCAGTCTCGAGGAAGAACGCGGCAAGAAGGCAAAGAGCTTCGACGCCCTGGTGGCCCTGGTCAAGGACGACCTGGAAAAGGTCAACCGCCAGATCGTGGAACGCATGCACAGCCCGGTCGAGCTGATTCCGCAATTGGCCGGTCATCTGATCGCTGCCGGCGGCAAGCGCCTGCGCCCTGTCCTGACCCTGGCCTCGGCCCGTTTGGCCGGCCATAAGGG
>JACMLB010000242.1 GCA_014379805.1 Rhodospirillales bacterium
AGCATCAGGGATGGTGCTCGTTTTTTAGTCCCGCTTGCAGCGAATGTGCTAGGCTGCCCGTCTTCCCAATTTCGCATTGGTAGACATGGGCATCCGCGTCAAGCTTCGGCACACCACCCGCTACACCTATGACCGTCCGGTCGCCCTGTCCGCCCAAGTGGTGCGCCTGCGGCCAGCCCCCCATACGCGGACCCCGGTTCTGTCCTATTCCCTGGACATCGAGCCCAAAAACCACTTCATCAATTGGCAGCAGGACCCCCAAGGCAATTGGCTGGCCCGCTTGGTGTTCCCGGACAAGACCGAGGCCTTCACGGTGGACGTGGATCTGGTCGCCGACCTGTCCATCATCAATCCGTTCGACTTCTTCCTTGAGCCCGCCGCCGACAATTTCCCCTTCGACTACGCGCCCGAGCTGGAACACGAATTGCGCCCGTTCCTGGCCTGCGACGTGGCCGGTCCGCTGCTGAAAGACTATCTGTCCACCATCCCCGCCGATTTCCCCAAGCAGACCACCAATTTCCTGGTGGCGCTGAACCAACGGCTGCAAGCGGATATCAGCTACACCATCCGCATGGAACCCGGCGTCCAGACGCCCGAACAGACGCTGGAAAGCAGGCGTGGCTCGTGCCGTGATTCCGCATGGCTGCTGGTCCAAATGCTGCGCCGCCTGGGTCTCGCAGCCCGCTTTGTGTCGGGCTATCTGATCCAGCTGGTGCCCGACGTCAAACCCCTGGACGGCCCCGAAGGCCCCACCGAGGATTTCACCGATCTGCACGCCTGGACCGAAGTCTATCTGCCCGGCGCCGGCTGGATCGGCCTGGATCCCACCTCGGGACTGCTGACCGGCGAGGGCCACATCCCGCTGGCAGCCTCGCCCGATCCCACCAGCGCTGCCCCCATTTCCGGCGCGGTGGAATTCTGCGATGTGGGCTTCGAGCATTCCATGTCGGTCGCCCGCGTGCTGGAGACGCCCCGCGTCACCAAGCCCTATAGCGAAGAGCAATGGCAGGCGGTCATGGCCCTTGGCGACGCGGTGGACGTGCGCCTTGCCGCTGGCGACGTGCGCCTGACCCAGGGCGGCGAGCCCACCTTCGTGTCGGCCTTGGACATGGAGGCGGAAGAATGGAACGTCTCCGCCGTCGGCCCCACCAAGCGCGCCCATGCGGATGAACTGATCCACCGCCTGCGCGACCGCTTTGCACCGGGCGCCGCCGTCACCTTCGGCATGGGCAAATGGTATCCGGGCGAAAGTCTGCCGCGCTGGGCGTTCTCGCTGATCTGGCGCGAAGACGGCGAGCCGCTGTGGCTGAACCAGAAGCTGATCGCCCAGGAAAACGACGACCACCAGCCCACCATCGAAACGGCGCGGGTGTTCATGAACACCCTGTCGGCGCGGCTGGGTGTGGACAGCGCCTATGCCAATCCGGCCTTCGAAGACGCGGTCCATTATCTGCTGCGCGAGCAGGCCCTGCCCATCAATGTGGACCCCATCGACAACAAGCTGAACGACCCGGAAGAACGCTCGCGGTTGGCCGGCGTGTTCCGTCACGGTTTGGGCAATCCCATCGGCTATGTGCTGCCGCTGCAGCCGTGGCAAGCCAAGGACGGCAACCGCTGGATCACCGGGCCGTGGCCCACCCGCAACGGCAAGCTGTTCACCCTGCCCGGCGATTCGCCCCTGGGCCTGCGCCTGCCCCTGGACGAGTTGCCCTGGGTGGACGAGGACGATTACCCCTATCACAGCGAGCGCGACCCGTTCGAGCCGCGCGGGCCGTTCACCGCCACCAAGCCGCGCCGGAAACAGGCGACCCAGACCAACCGCGTCGCCGCTTCTGGCGCAACGCCGGGCACGGTGGTGGCGCAGGTGGCGGGGCTCCGCAACCGGCCCAAGGAGACCGAGAACGGCATGGTGGCCGAGGTGGTTCGCACTGCGCTGTGCGTGCAGCCGCGCGAGGGCCGCATCAATGTCTTCCTGCCGCCGGTGGAAACCGCCGAGCAATATCTGGAACTGATCGGCGCCATCGAGCAGACCGCCACCGAGATGAACTGCCCGGTGCGGCTGGAGGGTTATGCCCCGCCCAACGATCACCGCCTGAAGATCATCAAGGTCACCCCCGACCCCGGCGTCATCGAGGTCAATGTGCATCCGGTTTCCAACTGGCGCGAATTGGTGGCCAGCACGGAAATCCTGTACCACGAAGCCCATCAGACCCGCCTGGGCACGGAAAAGTTCATGACCGACGGCCGCCATGTGGGCACCGGCGGCGGCAATCACATGGTGCTGGGCGGCAGTACACCCGCAGACAGCCCGTTCCTGCGCCGCCCCGATTTGCTGGGCAGCCTGATCCGCTTTTGGTAGAACCATCCCAGCCTCAGCTATTTGTTCTCGGGCCTGTTCATCGGCCCGACCAGCCAGCATCCCCGCGTGGATGAAGG
>JACMLB010000243.1 GCA_014379805.1 Rhodospirillales bacterium
CGAAAGCGCCGACGAGGTCATATTCATTGTAAAGAATCTCCACATGCAACGGCATTGTGTTGGTCAGCCCCCGGATATGACCGGAAACCACAGAAACCGCACCGAATTCGCCCATGGCGCGGGCATTGCACAGTAGGACGCCGTATAATAGTCCCCAGCGCACATTGGGGAGCGTCACCAAAAGAAAGGTTTGGAACCCGCCGGCACCAAGGGTCAGCGCCGCCTCTTCCGCGTCGCGGCCCTGCTCTTCCATCAACGGGATCAGTTCGCGGGCGACGAAGGGGAAGGTCACGAACACCGTGGCCAGGACGATGCCGGGCACGGCGAAGATGATGCGGAAGCCTTGGGCGGTCATCCACTCGCCCAGCAGGCCCTGCAGGCCGAACAGCAGCACATAGACCAAGCCGGAAATCACCGGCGACACCGAGAATGGCAAGTCGATCAATGTGATCAGCAGGCTTTTGCCGCGGAAGTCGAATTTGGTGATGGCCCAGCTGGCGCACAGGCCGAACACCACGTTCAACGGCACGGCGATGGCGGCTACCAGTAACGTCAGCTGGATGGCAGAAATGGTCATGTCGTCGGTGAGCGCGGCGAAATAGCGGTCCCACCCCTTGGCCAGCGCCTCGGTCAACACCGCCAACAGCGGCAGGGCCAAGAACAGGGCCAGGAAAGCCAGGGCGATACCCGTCAGGGTCCAGCGGATCAGCCGGGACTCAGTAGTGGACGTCATCCTCAGGCTCCCTTCAGGCGCGCTTGCCGCCACTTCTGCAGGCAGTTGATAAACAACAGCAGGGCGAAGGACACCACCAGCATGATCACGGCGATGGCGGTGGCGCCGATCACGTCGTATTGCTCCAGCTTGGTGACGATCATCAACGGCGCGATTTCCGATACGCCCGGCATGTTGCCGGCGATGAAGATGATGGAACCGTACTCACCGACCGCGCGGGCGAAGGCCAGCGAAAACCCGGTCAGCAGCGCCGGTCCCACCGCCGGCAGAATGACGCGGGTGAACGTCTGGATGCGGCTGGCACCCAGCGAGGCAGCGGCTTCCTCCACCTCGGTATCCAGATCGGCCAGCACCGGTTCCACCGTGCGCACCACGAAGGGCAGGCCGATGAAGATCATGGCGATCACCACGCCCAACGGAGTGAAGGCGACCTTGATGCCCAGTTCCGCCAAGGGCTTGCCGAGCCAGCCATTTGGGGCATAAAGCGCGGTCAACGCGATGCCGGCCACGGCGGTGGGCAGGGCGAAGGGCAAATCCACCATGGAATCCACCAGCTTGCGGCCGGGGAAGTCGTAGCGCACCAGCACCCAGGCCACCAGCAGGCCAAATACTGAATTGACCAGGGCCGCGATCAGCGAACCGCCAAAGGACAGCTTCAGCGACGCCAGCACACGCCAGTCGCTGAAAATGGCCACCCATTGTGCCCAGGTCATGCTCGCCGCCGACAGGAACAAGGCGGCCAGCGGGATCAGCACGATGATGGACAGATAGATAAGGGTGAACCCCAGCGTCACGCCGAAGCCGGGGATCACCCTTTGGGGAAATCGGGATCTCATTTCTTCACAAAGATCCGGTCAAACACGCCGCCATCGGCGAAGTGGGTGGTCTGGGCCTTCTGCCATCCGCCGAACACGTCGTCGATGGTGAACAGCTTGACCGCGGAGAACTGGCCCTGGACCTTCTTCCACACCTCGGGATCGCGGGGGCGATAGTGGTGCTTGGCGATGGTGGTCTGGGCCTCGGGCGTATACAGATAATTCAGGTACGCTTCAGCGATGGGGCGGGTTCCCCGGCGATCCACCACCTTGTCCACCACGGCCACCGGCGGCTCGGCCAGGATGGAGATGGTGGGGGTGACGATCTCGAAGCCGTCGCCGAATTCCTGCAGGGCCAGATAGGCCTCATTTTCCCACGACAGCAGCACGTCGCCCAGGCCGCGCTGGGTGAAGGTGATGGTGGCGCCACGGGCACCCGAATCCAGCACGGGCACGTTCTTATACAGCTGGGTGACGAATTCCTCGGCCTTGGCCGCGTCGCCGTTCCACTTGTTCAGAGCGAAGCCCCAAGCGGCCAGATGGTTCCAGCGGGCACCGCCCGAAGTCTTCGGGTTGGGGGTGATGACACCCACGCCGGGCTTCACCAGATCATCCCAATCCTTGATCTTCTTGGGGTTGCCCTTGCGCACCAGGAACACGATGGTCGAGGTGTAGGGCGCGCTGTTATAGGACAGCCGCTTCTGCCATTCCTTATCGATCAAGCCCTTGGCGGCAATGGCGTCGATGTCATAGGCCAAAGCCAGGGTGACCACATCGGCCTCTAGCCCGTCGATGACCGAGCGGGCCTGCTTGCCCGAGCCGCCATGGGACTGATTGATCTTCAGATCATTGGCCTTCCACTGCTTGCCGAAGGCGGCGTTGATGTCCTGGTAAAGCTCGCGGGTGGGATCATATGAAACGTTGAGCAGCGTCTTGGCCTCGGCCGCATGGGCGGTGCCGGGGACCAACGCGGCTACGCCGGTGGCAACCGCAGCGGCAAACAACAGGGCGCCGAACAGACGCAGCCATTCCTCGTCGATAAACCGGGTCATGCAACCTCCATGGCGAAAACCATCAATCTATAATTTTATAGATTGATGCCGAAGCCGCTGTCAAATGGAGATTTGAGGAACCCATTTGGGCATTTCAAATGGGAAATAGCCGCACACCTCTCCCGCACCCGGTTTCAGGGGGGCAAGAGCTTAGATGTCGTACATCAGAATGGGTTCGGGGCGCTTGTGCAGGGCCATTTCGGCCAGGGTAGTATTGTCCAGGATGCCGGCGATGGCGTCACGAACCTCGCCCATCACCGCGCGAATGGCGCAGGTGGTCTCGTCGGTGCAGTCCTCGCAGCGGCGATAGGCCGTGCGGGAAACGCAAGGCACCGGAGCCAGCGGACCGTCGAGCACGCGCACGATGTCGCCGACCATGATCCGCTCGGGCGACTTGGCCAGGGTATAGCCGCCGCCCTTGCCCTTCTTGCTGGACAGGAACCCACGGTTCTTGAGCTCCAGCAGAATGGCATCGAGGAATTTCTTGGGGATACGTTCTTTCTCGGCGATTTCCGC
>JACMLB010000244.1 GCA_014379805.1 Rhodospirillales bacterium
GTCGCCCTCGGCTTTGGCAATGTCGCCGATCTTGCTCCAATTGACAGAAAGGTCGCGCTGCCATTGGCTGATGGCGGGATCGTTTTCGGCCAGCCTCTCGCTGATGTCCTTTGCGGCCTGATAGGCCGATCGAGCGGCGGCAAGGTCACCCTCGGCTTGTGCGATGCAGCCGATATTGCCCCAACTGATGGAAAGGTCGCGCTGCCATTGGCTGTTGGCGGGATCGCTTGCGGCCAGCTTCTCGCGGATGCCCTTTCCTGCCTGATAGGCCGATCGGGCGGCGGCAAGGTCGCCCTCGGCTTGGGCGATGTCGCCGATCTTGTTCCAACTGATGGAAAAGTCGCGCTGCCATTGGCTGTTGGCGGGATCGCTCGCGGCCAGCTTCTCGCGGATGTCCTTGGCGGCCTGATAAGCCGATCGGGCGGCGGCAAGGTCGCCCTCGGCCTGGGCGATGCCGCCGATATTGTCCCAACTGATGGAAAGGTCGCGCTGCCATTCACTGTTGGCGGGATCGCTTGCAGCTAACTTCTCGCGGATGTCCTTTGCGGCCTGATAGGCGGATCGGGCTGCGGCAAGGTCGCCCTCGGCCTGGGCGATGCCGCCGATCTCGTTTTGGGCAACACCCTGGTCTCGTTCGTTCCCCGTGCCGGCGGTAAGATCGCGCGCCCGCTCGGCCGCTTGGCGCGCAAGCGCTAAAACACCCAGATTGACATGCAACCGGGAGAGGGCGATCCAGGTCCAGGGGTCGTCGTCGCCGTCTTGGGTGGCCTTGTTCAGCAGTTCGGCAGCCCCGCCTGTGTTGCCCTGTTCCATGGCGCGCAGAGCAAGGGCGGACCAGTCAGTGGCGGTACGCTTGTCTGCTGGAATCTTGTCGGCTGCGTCAGCGGCCTTCTCGAGGGTGGCGCGCTGTTCCGCCGTCCAGTCCTCGAACCGGCCCGAGCGGAGAACATCTTCGATCCCCGCATCCAGCCGGGTTTTGCCCGCGGCCATCATGGCGGCAATGGCGTCATCGATGCGTTTCTCTGCCGCTGCCAATTGAGCCGCATGACGGGCGGCGGCGGCCTCCAACTTGGAACGGGTTTCCTGCTGGATCGCCGCAAGCTCGGCCTCGGCCTTTGCAACCGCGGCGGCCAACTTTTTCTCGGCTTCGGCTTCCAGCTTCGTCAGTGTCTCCGCCATCTCTTCGCGGGCGGCTTCACGGGCTTCGATTTTGGCGAATGCAACGGCCTTCCAGGCGCCGACGACGGCGATTAGGGCCATGACGAAGCCGGCCACCGCAATTGTGACGTTCACAACGGACAGGGTGCGGTCGATGTTTTTTTCCAGGCGGTCCATGCGGTCGTCGTACCGCTTGGTGACTGCCTCCACGTCCTCCTTGGACTGCTTCGCCGTCTCGTCCTTAAGCGTGCTCAGGAGCTTTTCCAGTTGGGCCTGATCCTCAAGCATCCGGATGCGGGTTTCCAGCCGCTGATCCTGCGGCGCCGGGGCGGCGGTCAGGGCGGGGGGCGTGAGGATAAGGGCGAGCAGGAGGAAAAGAAGGCGGTGCATGGGCACTTCCGGCGGGGCGGTTGAGTGCGCATACTCTAGTTGCGCTTAATACGTTCGTCTATGGGCGTTTGGCGGGGTGCGCGCGGCCCCCTCTCCCTCCCAAGGCTGCGCCTTGGGCCCCTCCCTCTCCCGCAAGGGGCGAGGGGTAAAAAACCACCAAGGGGGTGCGCGAGGGAATGAATCCCCTCGCTCTTAAACCTGAACCCTACTCCGCCGCATTGGCGCCCGGCTTCCAGCGCAGCACCGGGGTGCGGGCGGCAAGCGTCTCGTCCAGACGGCGGCGCGGCGTGTATTTGGGCGCTGCTTTAAAGTCTTCCGCCGCACCGGCCTTGGCTTTGGCGGCCAGGGCGCGGATGACCCCGATAAATTCGTCCAGGGTTTCCTTGGACTCGGTTTCGGTGGGTTCCATCAGCAGGGCGCCGTGGACGACCAGGGGGAAGTACATGGTCATGGGGTGATAGCCCTCGTCGATCATGCCCTTGGCGAAGTCCAGGGTGGTGATTCCGGTGTCCTTCAGGAAGCGGTCGTCGAACAGGCATTCGTGCATGCAGGGGCCGTCGAAGGACGGGGTCAGCACGTCGCCCAGCCGCGCCATCAGGTAATTGGCGTTCAGCACGGCGTCGGTGGAGGCTTGGCGCAGGCCGTCGGCGCCCATGGATTGGATATAGGCCAAAGCGCGGACGAAGACGCCGAACTGGCCGTGATAGCCCTTCACCCGGCCGAACGGCTTGGCGCCGTTTGCGTCGGCTTCGTGTTCGACCAATTGCAGGCCGTCGGCGCCGTGGACCACGAAGGGCAGTGGGGCGTAGGGGGCCAGTTTCTCGGACAGCACGGTGGGGCCGGCGCCGGGGCCGCCGCCGCCATGGGGCGTCGAAAACGTCTTGTGCAGGTTGATGTGCATGGTGTCGACGCCAAGGTCGGCAATGCGCACGCGGCCCACGATGGCGTTGTAATTGGCGCCGTCGCAATAGAAGAAGGCGCCGGCATCGTGGGTGGCCTTGGCGATGTCGAGGATTTCGGTCTCGAACAGGCCGCAGGTGTTGGGGTTGGTCACCATGATGCAGGCCACGTCGGGGCCAAGCTTGGCCTTCAGCGCAGCCACATCGACGCGCCCCAGCTCGTTGGCGGGGACCGGGTCCACGGTGAAGCCGCACATGGCGGCCGAGGCCGGGTTGGTGCCGTGGGCGGATTCCGGCACCAGCACCCGGCGGCGATGGCCTTCGCCGTGGTCTTCATGATAGGCGCGGATGGCCATCAGGCCGCACCACTCGCCATGGGCGCCGGCTGCCGGGCTCATGGCAATGGCGGGCATGCCGGTCAGCGCCTTCAGCCAGTTGGCCAAACCGTCGATGACCTCAAGGGCGCCTTGCACGGTCTTGGTCGGCTGGAACGGGTGCAGATCGGTCAGGCCGGGCAGCCGGGCCATTTTTTCCGACAGGCGCGGGTTGTGCTTCATGGTGCA
>JACMLB010000245.1 GCA_014379805.1 Rhodospirillales bacterium
CCCAGGCATCGCCCCAGCCACCGATTTCGTTCGCGCTTGGGCCGGTCGGCATGGCGACGGGACGGGCCAGGACGGGCATCGGTGCCGGTTGCGGTTGGACGGTGCGGGGGCGCGGTGAGGCGGGGGCGGCGTCTTCGCCCCAGGCATTGCCCCAGCCGCTGATCTCGGCGGCGGACGGACCGGTAGGAAGCGGTGTTGAGGCGACGGCAGGTGCGGTGGGCAGCGGCTGGGCGGTGGGGACGGTGGAGCGCGGGCGGATCGGCGCCGCCTCGGGCACGAATTCTTCGCCCCAGGCTTGGCCCCAACTGCCCGCTTCGGTGGGAGACGCGGCATAGGCGGCGGCAGCGCCAAGGCTAGCGCTTGCGGCGATGCCGGCAAGGAGAAGGAAGCGACGGGCGCGCACTATGGCTCGACCTCCCACGGATCAGGCAGGGGCGCCGACGGCGCCGGTACGGCGCCGCGGTCGCGGTGGCTTGACAAGGACCCACATTCCGCCGGCGATGGGAAGCAGCGCGGCCAGATACATGAGCGGGACGAAAGACAATTTGCTGGTGGCCAGATTGGCTGTGCCCAGCGCAATGGCCTGCATGATCACCATGGCACTGACTGCCTTCAAGATGGTGGCGGTCTGGCCGCGGCGATCGAACCCGGCGGTCAGCAGGATGGCCAGCGCCACGGTGGCGAAGCCCAGATTGTATAGCGGTGCGGTCAGGCGCTGATGCAGCTCGACCTTGGCGCGGCGGTAATCGACCACGCCCAGTTCCTGTTCGTCGGCCGCCAGCAATTCACCAAGGCTGCGTTCGCGCGCATCGCGGAAGCGATTCTGGTTCTGGCCGGTGGCGGTGGCAAGGTCGACGGTGTAGCTGTCGAAATACAGCAGCGAAAGCTGGCCGGTGCCGCGCGGCAATTGCTGGCGGTTGCCGTTGAGCATAAGGACGCGCGGACCCTTGTCGGTGAAGACCAGGGCGCCCCGTTCGGCCATCAGCGTGACCGGCTTGTCCGGGTTGCGCTTGTCGTGCACCAAAATTCCCAGCAACTCACCCTCGGGGCTGCGTGAGCGGACATAGATGGTCAGCCCGTCGCCGAACTTGTTGAACGTGCCTTCCTGCAAAAGCACGCTGGTGAGGTCGTTGCGGATGCCCCATTGCAGCTCGCGGAAGCCTTGGACGCCGCCGGGGATGACCCATAGCGTCAGCAACAGACCCAGCACCGTCGCCGCCGACCCCAGAATCAGTGCCGGTCGCGCCAGTGTCCAATGGGAAAGCCCCGCCGCGCGCAGCACCACCAACTCACGGTCGGCATTGAGTTTGTTGTAGGTGAAAAGCACCACAGCGAAAAGGGAAATCGGGATGATGATGACCAGGAAGGTGGGCATCAGCAGCATGGTCAACAGCAGGAAAGTGCCGGCTGAAATGCCCTTGCTGACAATCATCTCGACGAAGCGCAGGGATTGGGTCAACCACAAGACGCACGCCAGCGCGATGGAGACGAAGATCATCCCCACCGTCAGCTGGCGCAATATGTACCGCGTAATCCCCGTCATGGCGGGCGGATTATAGACAGGCGTCCCCCGCCGCACCAACGGAATCGTTGTCGGCCTAACGGCCTAGAATTGTTCCACCGCCAAAGCCATGGTTTGCGCCGAGCCCGCCTCGATCTGGCACAGCAATGCACCGGCCTTGGTCAGTACCGCATCGCCGTAAAAACGGGCGGTAACAATCTTGGCCGACAGGAAGTCGGTGTCCTCGCCCTGGGCCAGCAGCTTCTCGGCCACCAATCCGGCCTCGGCCATCAGCCAGCCGCCGGCGACGATGCCCACCAGTTCCAGGAACGGCACGGCCACCGCACCCAACAACGCCGGATCAGCGGCGTGGTTCTTCAGTACGTAGTCGGCGGCAGCCTCGGCGGCGCTGGCGGCGGTGGCCAGACGACGCTTCAGCGGAGCCCAAGCCGGACCGGCATCGGCCAAGGCAGGCTCCTGGGCGCGGATTTGGGAGATCAGAGCGGCGAAGGCCTTGCCGTTGTCGCGCACCAGCTTGCGGCCGATCAAATCCATGGCCTGGATGCCGTTGGTGCCTTCGTAGATCTGCGCGATGCGGGCGTCGCGCATTTGCTGGGCGATGCCGGTTTCCTCGATGAAGCCCATGCCGCCGAACACCTGGATGGCGGTGGAGGCCACCTGGAAGCCCGTATCGGTGCTCCACGCCTTGACCACCGGGATCAGCAGATCGACCATGGCTTGGGCCTGGGCGCGGGTATGGGCATCCGCGTGGTGCTTGGCGATGTCGATGCGCCCGGCGGTGTAATAGGCCAGCGCGCGCACGGCCTCGGTCAGCGCCTTGTTGGTCATCAGCATGCGGCGCACGTCGGGCTGATTGATGATGGGGGCGCCCATCTGGACGCGTTCCTTGGCATAGGCGGCGGCCTTCTGGGTGGCGCGCTCGGCTTGCGCCACGCCCTCCAGGCCCACCGACAGGCGCGCGTTGTTCATCATGGTGAACATCAGGGCCAAGCCCTTGTTTTCCTCGCCCACCAGCCAGCCGATGGCCCCGTCGCCCTCGCCAAAGGCCATGACGCAGGTGGGGCTGGCATGGATGCCCAGCTTCTCTTCCAGCTTGATGCAATGGGCGTCGTTCCGCGCGCCCAGGCTGCCATCCGGGTTCACCAGGAATTTGGGCACCACGAACAGCGAGATGCCCTTGACCCCGGCGGGGGCGTCGGGCAGGCGGGCCAGCACCAGATGGATGATGTTCTCGGCCAGATCATGGTCGCCCGAGGTGATGAAGATCTTCTGGCCGGTGATGCGATAGGTGCCGTCGGCCTGTTTGAACGCCTTGGTGCGCAACGCGCCCACATCCGAGCCGGCAGAGGGCTCGGTCAGGTTCATGGTACCGGTCCATTCGCCCGAGATCAGCTTGGTGAGATAGGTTTCCTTCAGCGCATCCGAGCCATGCACCGACAGGGCTTCCACGGCGCCCTGGGTCAGCATGGGGGTCAGGGCGAAGCTCATATTGGCCGCGTGCCAGATTTCCTGCACCGCCGAGGCCACCAGTTGCGGCAGGCCCTGGCCGCCATATTCGGGCTCGAACGGCACCGCGTTCCAGCCGCCTTCCACGAATTGCGCATAGGCTTCCTTGAAGCCCTTGGGCGTGGTGACCCCGCCATTCACCAAATGCACGCCCTCGCGGTCGCCCACCGGGTTCAGCGGCGCCAGCACCTCGCCGCCGAAGCGCGCGGCTTCCGCCAGCACGGCGGTCACAAGGTCCCCGGTCGCCTCCTCGAAGCCCGGCAGCGCGGTGATTTCGGGCAGGCCGGCCAGATGTTCGATGACGAAGGCCATGTCGCGGATGGGGGCGTGGAAGGTCGGCATTGGAGGACGCTCCTTTATTGTTATCCCCCTAGGGAACGAAATCGCCCTTTGCGCGTCAAGGGTGGCTAACGCATGGCGCGACTGCGCCTATGGCAGCACCTTGCCCGGGTTCATGATCCCCTGAGGGTCCAGCGCCGTCTTGATGCGGCGCATCAGGTCCAACTCCACCTCGGATTTGTAGCGGGCCATCTCGTGGATTTTCAGCATGCCGATGCCGTGCTCGGCGGACACGCTGCCATTCATGTCAGCAACAATGTCGTGCACCAGCTTGTTCATGGCGGTCCACTGGTCCAGGAAGGCCTGTTTGTCCGCACCCACGGGCTGGGTCAGGTTGAAGTGGATGTTGCCGTCGCCCAGATGGCCGAAGGCGACCACCCGCACGCCGGGCAGGGCGGCTTCCACCGCTTCCGTGCAGCGGGCCAGCATCTCGGGCACACGCGACGTCGCCACCGCCACATCGTGCTTGATGGAGCCGCCTTCCTTTTTCTGTGCCTCGGGCACGCCCTCACGGATGCGCCAGAAGGATTTGCGCTGCTCGCCCGATTCCGCCAGCACGGCGTCGTGGGCGAGACCGCTTTCCAGCGCCTCGGTCAACACTGCTTCCAATGCCTCGCGCAACCCGCCGGGGCGGGACGAGGACAGTTCCAGCAGCAGATACCATGGATGGCGTTCAGTGAACGGATCGCGGGCGCCGGTCACATGGGTCAGGCACAAATCCAGGCCGATGCGCGGGATCAACTCGCACGCCGTCACCGCATCGCCCGAGGCGGCGCGGGCAGCGGCCAGCACCTTCAGGGCGGAGTCCGAATCGGGCAGGGCGATGAAGGCGGTCTGGATGTCGCGTGGGCGCGGAAACAGTTTCAGCACGCAGGCGGTGATGATGCCCAGCGTGCCTTCGGACCCCACGAACAGATGCTTCAGGTCGTAACCGGTGTTGTCCTTGCGAAGCGCACGCAACCCATTCCACACCCGTCCGTCGGGTAGCACAACTTCCAGCCCCAGAACCAGATCGCGGGTGTTGCCATAGCGCAGCACGGCGACTCCGCCGGCATTGGTGGCAAGGTTGCCGCCGATGCGGCACGAGCCCTCTGCGGCCAGGGATAGGGGGAACAGGCAGTCCTCGGCCTCGGCTGCGGCTTGCAGGGTGGCGAGCACGCAGCCGGCCTCGGCGGTCAGGGTGAAGTTGACCGGGTCCAGGGCGCGGATGCGGGTCAGGCGTTCCGTGGAGATGACCACAGATCGGCCGCTGGGCACGCCTCCACCGCACAGGCCGGTATTGCCGCCTTGGGGCACGATAGCGATGCCCGCTTGGGCACAGGCGGTGACCACTGCCGCCACGTCCTCGGTGCTGCCGGGGCGGATCACCGCCAGGGCGCTGCCGTGGTAGAGGCCGCGTTCCTCAACCAGATAGGGCGCCATGTCCGTGCCGGTCAGGACATTGGCGGGGCCGACCAAAGCGGCGAAATCGGGGATCATGCGGGCCTCGGTGCCGCCGCGCGGCGCAGGCGGTCGTTGATGGCCAGACCCAGCCCGTGCTCGGGGATGGGCATGATGGCGATACCGGTGAATTCGGGGCGGTCCAGGGCGCGCAGCATGGCGAACAGATTGGCCGCCGCTTCCTCCAGATCGCCGCTGGGCGACAGGTTCAGCGTGCCTTCCGTGGGGCCAAGCGCCAGCAGGGCCTCGCCCGGTGCGGCATGAGTGGCGTTCAGGCGCACGGCCACGCTGGGGGCGTAATGGCTGGCCAGCATGCCGGGGCTTTTGGGCGCGTCGGCATGATCGGTGGGGCGGATCAGAGTGGCGCCCAACGCCTGCTCCAACGCTTCCACCGGCACGCCGCCGGGGCGCAGCAAAGCAGGGCGCTCGCCCGACAGGTCCAGCACGGTGGATTCCACGCCCACCCGGCACGGCCCGCCGTCCAGGATCAGGCCGACACGGGCACCCAGGGATTCCGCCACATGTTCCGCCAAGGTCGGGCTGACGGCGCCGGAGCGGTTGGCACTGGGGGCGGCGATGGGGCGGGCGGCGGCGCGGATCAGGGCGCGGGCGATGGGGTGGTCGGGCATGCGCACGGCAATGGTGTCCAGACCCGCCGATGCCAGCAGGGACACCGGCGAATTATTGGCGCGCGGCAGCACTAGGGTCAACGGGCCGGGCCAGAAGCGGGCGATCACGGCGCGGGCGCGGTCGTCCACCATAACCAGCGCCTCGATATCCGCCGCATCGGCCACGTGCACGATCAGCGGATTGAAGCTGGGCCGGCCCTTGGCTTCGAAGATGGCGGCCACGGCACGGTCATTGGTGGCATCGCCGCCTAGGCCGTAAACCGTCTCGGTGGGGAACGCCACCAGCCGCCCGTCACGCAGCAGATGGCCGCCCTCGGCGATGGCGGCGGGGGAGGCGCTAGCGGTGTGAGCGTGGGTCAAGGCGGTGGTCATGAAGGGAAGATAATGGAAAGCGGCACCAACTTCACGCCTTGGCACGCGCCAGGAAATCGCCGTTGAGGAATTTCGCCTTGCCATAGGCCATGGGCTGGCCGTCGAACCCGACCACTTCGCCCCCGGCGGCAGCCAGGACGGCATGGCCGGCAGCCACGTCCCACTCGCAGGTGGGGCCGAAGCGGGGATAGAAATCGGCGGAAGCGTCGGCCACTTTGCAGAATTTCAGGGACGATCCGGCATTGTGCAATTGGGCCTCGGGCAGATCGGCCAGGAATGCCACCAGCTTGTCCGGCGCCCGGTGCGAGCGCGAGTCCAGCACCACGGCGCCCGTGGCAGGCGGCTTGCGGCAGGAAATGGTTCGGCGGCCTTCGGTATCCTCGCGGAAGGCCTGGGTGCCGGCCGAATATCGGACCTACTTTCGCGTGCTGGAGAGCAACGACGAATATTTCCCCTATCACAAAAAATACCACGCCTTCTGGGCGATGTATGGGCTCGGTTTGCCGGACGAG
>JACMLB010000246.1 GCA_014379805.1 Rhodospirillales bacterium
CCGATAGGCAATGTTGCGCAGGCCCCAGAATTCCTTCTTGGAGACATTGCCGCCACCGGCGACCAGCACATTGGACATCTCTTCGATCAGGGTCTCGACCTGCGGGGCCGACACTTCCTGACGCGCGAGAATCACGCATTCGTACAAAGCCATTCTAATTGAACCCTTCTGGCTTTTCTCTTCCCAAGGACCCCACCATGGGGTCCCAGGCATAGCCGAACCTCCCCTGAGGAAGACCGGCAAGGGATTTGGAAGCCGGGGAATATACACGAACCGTTCCAGCCTGCAAGGCTTTCCCCGTGGGGCGGTAAGCCGTGGGGCACAAACGCCCCTATTCGCTTGACAGGGGCAGGCGAGTCCCTTTTCCTTCGGCCAGTTTTCCGACAGCCATTAAGGAAGTTCCGCCATGTCCCGCGCATTCGTCTTTCCTGGTCAGGGTTCGCAGGCCGTCGGCATGGGCCGCGAACTCTCTTTGGCTTTCGCCGAGGCCCGCCACGTCTTCCAGGAAGTGGACGAGGCGCTCAAGCAGAACCTCAGCGCGCTGATGTTCGAAGGCCCCGAGGACCAGCTGACCCTGACCGAGAACGCCCAGCCGGCGCTCATGGCCATGTCCATGGCGGTGGTCCGCGTGCTGGAAGGCCAGGGCAAGCTGGATCTGGCCGCCAAGGCCAGCTTCGTCGCCGGTCATTCCCTGGGTGAATATTCGGCTTTGGCCGCTGCCGGCACTTTCTCGCTGGCCGATACCGCGCGCTTGTTGAAGCTGCGCGGCCAGAGCATGCAGAAGGCGGTTCCCGTCGGTGTCGGCGCCATGGCCGCTTTGCTGGGGTCCGAATACGAACAGGCCACGGAAATCGCCGCAGAAGCCGCCCAGGGCGAAGTGTGCGAGGCCGCCAATGATAATGGCGCCGGTCAGGTGGTGGTGTCCGGTCACAAGGCCGCCGTCGAGCGCGCCATGAAGATCGCCGCCGAAAAGGGCGTCAAGCGCGCCGTCCTGCTGCCGGTCTCCGCCCCGTTCCATTGCGCCCTGATGCAGCCCGCCGCCGACGCCATGGCCGAGGCCCTGGCCAACGTGACCATGGCCGCGCCCAAGGTCGCCCTGGTGGCCAACGTGGTCGCCTCGGCGGTCACCGACCCGGAAATTATCCGCGACTTGCTGGTCAAGCAGGTCACCGGCACCGTGCGCTGGCGCGAAGGCGTCCTTTATATGAAGGACCAGGGTGTTACCCAACTGGTGGAGCTTGGCGCCGGCAAGGTGCTGGGGGGGCTGGCCAAGCGCATTGATAAGGAACTGGCGGGCGTTTCGGTCGGCACTCCTGCTGACATCGAAACCTTCCTCGCCTCTCTCTAAATATATCGGGGGACCATATGTTCGATCTTACCGGCAAGACCGCCCTGGTTACCGGCGCCTCGGGCGGCATCGGCGGCGCCATCGCCAAGGCCCTGCACGCCGCCGGCGCCACCGTCGCCATTCATGGCACCCGCCGCGAGGCGCTGGACACCCTGGCCGCCGAATTGGGCGACCGCGTCTTTGTGCTGCCCGCAAATCTGTCCAAGGCCGAAGAGGTCGAGCAATTGGCCAAGGATGCCGAGGCGGCCCTGGGCGGTTCGCTGGACATCCTGGTCAACAATGCCGGCATCACCAAGGACGGCTTGGTCATGCGCATGAAGGACGAAGACTGGGATGCGGTGCTTAACGTCAATCTGACCGCCGCCTTCCGTCTGTCGCGCGCCGCCATCAAGGGCATGATGAAGCGCCGTTCGGGCCGCATCATCAACATCACCTCCATCGTCGGCGTCACCGGCAATCCGGGGCAGGTCAATTACTGCGCCTCGAAGGCCGGCATGATCGGCATGAGCAAGGCGCTGGCTCAGGAAGTGGCCACCCGCAACGTCACCGTCAATTGCGTGGCGCCGGGCTTTATTGCCACCGCCATGACTGATGAATTGAACGACGACCAGAAGGGCCGTATCCTCGCCAACATCCCGGCGGGCCGGATGGGCTCGTCCGAGGAGATCGCGGCGGCGGTGCTGTATCTTGCCTCTACCGAGGCGGCCTACGTCACCGGCCAGACCCTGCACGTCAATGGCGGCATGGCCATGCCCTGACGCGCGGTAACAGCGCGCGAACGCAAGTTGTGGTGTTCGGGTGCTGGTCAAGGCGCGAAAAGTATGTTACGTACGGGCCACTTTCCGCCGGCCAGGGGGCATATGTCTCCAGGCTGCGGGGACCCAAGTTATCCACAGGCACCATAAAGACTTCCGAGGGAATTCAAATGAGCGACGTCGCCGATCGGGTTAAGAAGATTGTTGTCGAACACCTGGGCGTTGAAGATGCCAAGGTGACCGAGAACGCCAGCTTTATCGACGACCTGGGCGCCGA
>JACMLB010000247.1 GCA_014379805.1 Rhodospirillales bacterium
CCCATCCTGCATGTGGAGGTGTCGGTGCCGTCCGACTTCACCCCCAAGGCTCAGCGCATCATTTCGGGTCGGCGTGGGCAAATCCTGGGTTTTGACGCCAAGGACGGCTGGCCCGGCTGGGATACGGTGTCGGCCTACCTGCCCCAGGCCGAGATGGGCGATCTGATCGTGGAGTTGCGCTCGCTGACCATGGGCGTGGGCACCTTCTCGTGGAAGTTCGATCATCTGCAGGAATTGTCGGGCCGCTCCGCCGACAAGGTGGTGGAAGACCGTAAGGCCGCATTGGCCTGATGGCTATTATTTGCTGAAAAAACAAGCAGGCCCGTCAACTCCTTGGCGGGGTTGTGGCATTGACCGATACCATCGTGCGCCGTCAATATCGACGGCGTCACCGAAGCCGCCGGTCTGGCGGGCGAGGCCGCCCATGGTGTGCAGGGGACCGCGCAAAGCCTTGCTGTGGATTCCCAGGCGCTGACCTCGGCCGTGGACGGCTTTCTGGTCAGCGTGCGGGCTGGCTGACCTTTCAACGCCGGCCCAAGCCACCCATATCCCCGGTGACATCACACTCACCGGGGATTTTTCATGGCCGAAGCCTGGCACGCACCCTATGAAAAACTGACGCGCGAGACCATCAGCCTGCACCAGTGCATTCGCTCGCTGATGGAGGAGTTGGAGGCGGTGGACTGGTACCGCCAGCGCGCCGACGACTGCACCGACCATCAATTGCGGGCCATCTTGCTGCACAACATGCGCGAAGAGATGGAGCACGCCTGCATGGAGCTGGAATGGCTGCGGCGTAACAACTCCGACTTCGCCGCCCAGATGGAAACCTACCTGTACAGCGAAGGTGAGATCACCGAGGTGGAGGAGCGTGCCCAGGCGGAAGGCGGCACCAGCGATCCCAGCAAGGTCAGCCACCGGCCTCCGCCGCTATAAGGCGCGCATCCGAGGGACGGATATCCATGGGGGAACGTCGGCGGCGGAGCGGCGTTATTTGGGTAATTCCCCGTCACAAGGAGCCCCGCATGGCTTTCAACCCCCTACAGGAGAAAGGCGTTCCCCTGGAGAAGCAGTTGCGCAATTGGAGCGAGTTGAACCAGACGCCTTACGATACCCATTCGGTCCATCCCTATACCCGCTGCCGCATCATCGCCATGAACGGCATCGAGGTGGAATCCATCATCTTCGGCCACCAATATCACCGCCATACCGCCGATATGGACCTGCGGCGCCAGCTTGCCATGGTGCGCCGCATCGAGCAGCAGCAGCAAAAGGCGGTGGGCGCCTTGATCCCGGGTGAGGAAACCACTCTGGAAGTGACCATCGGCTACGAACAGGTGGCGGTGGATCTGACCGCGTGGGTGGCGCAAAGCGAACCCAACGCCTATGCCAAGCAATGCTACGATTTCGGCCTGCTGGAAGATTTCGATCACCTGTACCGCTATGCCAATCTGTTGGATCTCACCAGCCCGCGCAAGGCGGCGGAACTGGTCGGCCAACTGACCGAGATCACCCCTGGCCGCCCTACCTTCATGGAGCATCGGCACCCCTTCGACGATGTCCGCAAGCCCTTGGCGAAAGACGGTGACCCGCTGTCGCTGATGCACGCCATGACCATCACGGCGGCGGAACAGCAGACCATGAATTTCTATATGAACATGGCGAACCGCTTCATCGAGCCGGTGGCGCGCGGGCTGTACACCGAAATTGCCGAGATCGAGGAACAGCACGTCACTCAATACGGCAGCCTGTTGCCGCCCGATTGCACCTGGGCCGAGATGCTGGTCCAGCATGAGTATAACGAGTGCTACATGTACTGGTCGTTCATGCAAAACGAGGATGATTCCAGGGTCAAAGCCCTCTGGGAGCTGCACCTGAACTTCGAAATCGAGCATTTGCGGCAAGCGTGCGAGATCATGAAGAAGGTGGATGGCAAGGACCCCGAGGCCATGCTGCCCAAGGAACTGCCCGAGCCGGTGAAGTTCCAGTCCAACAAAGAATATGTGCGAAAGGTCCTCGGCTCACAGGTGAACCTGACCGCCAAGGAAACCGAGTTCCTGCCCATGGACTCGTTGGACAAGAACTTCCGTTACTTCGGCTATCGCGACGCGGTCAACGGCAACGTGCCGGCGCCGACCGAGGCCATCATCAATGAACACCGCCAGCGTGAAGGCAGCGACTACCGCCTGGAAACCGAAGGGCCGCATCCGGTGGATTGGCTGCGTCAGCAGCAGGCGGCCGAGTAGCATCTTCAATCATCACCCCGGGCGTAGACCCGGGGTGACGATTTTCTTTATTCCGGGTCACTGCCCCACATGCTGGTCATGCTTTGCGCCGTGGCGGTGCCCGAACAGGTAATTCCCCAGCAGGAACGCAGCACCCGTCGCCGCAACCGCAGTCGCCACCGGCGAGGTGCGGATCACGTTCATCCATAGCGATGTGCCCAGGCCTTGGAAGGTGGCCGACCCGCTCATCACCCGGCCCACCGGCGAGGATTGTTCCAGCAGGCGGCGGATGGCGTGCATGTGGCGCTGTTCGTCGCCCAGATTGCGCTCGATCAGGCTGCGCAGCTCGGGTGCCATGTCTGTGCGTAGGGCCAATTCATAGGCTTGGTTGGTCACCACCTCGTTGCTTTGCATGGCCATCAGTGCGCCGGGCCCCCCCATGCCCGAGGCCGCTCCGGTGAAGCCGGCCAGGGCGAAGCCGCTGAAATGGGCTGAGCGCGGAGGTTGTCCGCCCAGTTTGACCAGCTCTGCCGACAAATCCTCGATGTGGCGTTCGTGATCGGCGCGGAAACCGGTCAGCATGTCGCGCACGTCCTGGTCGGGGACGTGGTCGATGGCTTGGCTGTAGGCCCGCACGGCATCGTGATCGATGCGGATCAAATGCCCCAGCTGGTCGGAAATCTCCATGGTGCCGCTCCTGTCGCAATATTCCTGACCAATGAACACCCTGAAGGGGAGAAAGATGCAGGGCGGTGCTTGACAGAACGCCTTTCGGTTTGTGACTCTCGCTGCCCCCGTTAAGGACAGGAAAAATGCGTTACAGACCGCCCGCCGTAGTGCCGCTCGACCACATTCTGCCGGATGAACCGCTGCTGATGATGGGAGCCGGCCCGGTGCCGGTGCCGGCCAAGGTGGCGGCAGCCAATTCCATCGTCATCAATCATCTGGGCGAGACCATGAACCGGGTCATCGAACAGGTGAAGGAAATGGCGCGCTACGTCTTCCAGACCCAGTCCACCCACGTGTTGGGCGTGGCCGGCCCGGCCTCGGCGGCCATGGAAATGGCGGTGTGCAATCTGGTGGAGCCCGGCACCAAGGTGCTGAGCGTGTGCAATGGCTATTTCAGCCGCCGTCTGGCCGAGATGGCGACGCGCTGCGGCGCCGAAGTCAGCCTGCTGGAAATCAACGAGCCCGAATCCGCCGATCCCGCTTTGATCGAGGCGGCGCTGAAGCGCGTGCGTCCCACCGTGTTGACCCTGGTCCAGGGCGAAACCTCCAACACCGTGTGGAACCGCGACCTGCCGGAAATCTGCGCCATCGCCCGCCAGTATGAGTGTCTGGTGGTGGTGGACGCGGTGTGCACCCTGTCCACCATGCCCATGGAAATGGACGAATGGGGCGTGGACGCCATCATCACTGGCGGCCAAAAGGGCCTGTCGTCCATCCCCGGCGTGTCGCTGCTGGCGTTCTCCGAACAGGCGTGGAAGCGTATCGAGACCCGCAACGCCCCCATGGCCCATTGGTGCCTGGACGCCCGGCTGGCCGACCGGTTCTGGAACCTGAAGTCCTATCACTATACCGCACCGGTCTCGGGCATCATGGCCCTGCACGAAGCCCTGCGGCTGATCTGCATCGAGACCCTGCCTGCCCGCTTCCATCGCCATGAAGTCAGCTCGCAGGCCTTGCAGGGCGGTGTCGAGGCCATGGGCCTGCAGATGTTCGTTGCCAAGGCGGCCCGGCTGAACTCCGTGGTCGGCATCAACCTGCCCAAGGGCATTTCGGGCGACGCGGTGCGCCATCACATGTCCCAGGTGCACCGGGTGGAAGTTTCGGGCGCGTTCGGGCTGGAAATCGTCCGCATCGGCCAGATGGGCGAGCAATGCCGCGCCCACCACGTCTTCCGCACCCTGCACGCCTTCGGCTCCAGCCTGCAAGCCCTCGGCGCTCAAGTGGATCTGCCGGCGGGTGTGGCGGAACTGGAGCGTATCCTTACCGTTGGGATGGAGGCCTGACGATTATCAGGCCGTCCCCCGTCGGGTCGTCCGAGGGGCGAGTCCTGGTCGCGGACCCAATAGGGAGTGGGGTGCTCGGGGTCCACGTCCAGGGTCTCGACCCTGCCCCTGACCATGACTCATTACATGACCGCCTATTGCGTGGCCATGGACGACCCAGGGTGCGGGCCTAACGCTTGCCGTGCCCCGCGCCGCCACCACCGCCGCCGCCACCACCATGCCGGCCAGCCGCACCGCCGCCAGCGCTGGTGGTTGTCGAGGCGGCAACGGTGGCCGCATGGCCGTGGGAATTGCCATGGGTGGTCAAAATCCCGGCGCCCGCACCGCCGCTGGCGGTGGTCACGGTGGTGGTGGCCGTATGACGGGAGTGGCCGGTGCTCTTAACCGCAACCGTGCCCCCCGTGGTGGCGCCGTTGCCGTAGCTGACGGTAACCGGTGTCGCCGTCACCGCCGCAGCATGATGCCCCGCTGTATGATGCCCCGCTGTATGATGCCCCGCTGTATGATGACTGCCGCTGACCACTTGGCCCAGATTGCGCTGCTGCACCAACCCGTCCGCTTGCATGCTGCGGAATACCTGTCCCCAACCCTGCGTTCCCCTGGCGGCGGCGATGTCGTCCCGGGTCATGACCGGCGTGGTGCCGAATTGGGCGTCGTACAGGGATTGGGCGATCTTGCGCTCACCGGTTGGCAAGGCGGCAAAGCGGCCCGCATTGGGGTCGGTCACCACGATCACCGGCTCGGGCGTCGGCGTGGGGGCGGGTTCCACGACCACGATCACCTCCGGCGGCGGTGGTTCGGTGACCGTTTGGGCCAAGGCGGGCAGGGCGGCGGTGGTTGCCCAGGCTATGGCACAGCCGGTCAGCAGACGGGAACGGATGGTCATGATTTCCTCCTGGTGGACGCTGTTTTGATAGAAGCTTTGGCGGCAGCGGCCCGAGCTTTGGCCACTTCGATGGTGTCGAGGGCCTGGGCGGTTTGCATGATGATTTCGGTGGCGGTGGCGCTGTCCTTGAACACCACATCCTGGCTGGCGACCACCCTCAGGCGAGTGGTGCGTGGGGTGACTTCCTCCACCTCCACATCGATTTCGCGGTCGCGGGTGCGGCCTGCCAGATGGCGCAGGCCAGTCTCCTTATCGGACTCGTCCTTCTCGACCGTGATGCCCATGGAGCCCAGCGCATTGCGGGCGGCGGAGTGGACGTCGTCGGGGGTGGCGGTAAAGGTTTTGTAGGCGATGCCGCCTAGGGTGTGATTGACGCCGGCGCTGGCGGTGGTGCCCGCGCCGATGCCCAGCATGGTCAGGCCGACACCAGCGGCACAGCCGGACAGCCCCATGGAGGCCACGATAACGAAGCCCACGACCGGAAGGGCTGCAAGGCGGCGGGAATGAAGCATTATGGGAAACTCCCTCATCGAACGAGGTAGCGTACCGCGCCGACAAGGGCGTTCCCCGGGGCAACGGAGTGGCCGTATAGGGGCATTATTGGGACCCGCGCCTTTCGTGTGGCGCGTCGCCTATCCCATATGTCCGCCCAGTCTCCCCTTTCCGCAATTCGTTGGCGGCCTCGTCGGCGATAGGGTTTCTGCGTGACTCCAGCCGCAGAGGTGATGCATGCGCAAGAATGCTCCGCTGTTCATTGGTCTGACCGTTTTCAACGGCGAGCGGTATCTGGCCGAGGCATTGGACAGCGCATTGGCGCAAAGCTTCGGCGACTTCACCTTGTTCATCTCGGACAACGCGTCCAGCGATGGCACCGCCGATATATGCCACCGCTACCAGCGCCTGGACTCGCGCATCCAGTATCGGCGCAACGCCACCAATGTGGGCGCCGGACCCAACTTCAACTTGGCTTTCAAGCCCTGCACGGCGCCCTTCTATAAGTGGATGGCCCATGACGACGTGCTGGAACCGGCCTTCCTGCAGCGCTGCATGGATGTCCTGCGGGCCGATCACGAAGCGATTCTGGCCCACACCGCGTTGCGGCTGGTGGATGACGAGGGCGAGGTTCTGACGGAAGGCCCCAACGGCAAGATCATCGACCGCCATGGCAAACGCCATCACAACCGCGAGCCCATGCATTTGGCCGAAGGGCCGCGTCCGTCCGTGCGCCATGCCCAGGTGCTGCGCCGCATGAACTGGGCCACTGCGCTGTTCGGCGTCATGCGCGCGGATGCGCTGAGACGGACCAATTGGCTGGGCAGTTATTACGAGGCCGACCGCATCCTGCTGGCCGAACTCGCCCTGCTGGGACCTTTCCGCCAAGTGGATGAGCCGCTGTTGCGCAAGCGCTGCCATGCCGGGGTCAGCGTACTTAAAGGCTACGCGGAAAAGGCGCGCATGATGGACCCCAACGTGACCCCGCTATGGCCCGGCCTGCGCCTGCGCGCCGGCTATTTCAACAGTCTTTTCGTGGGCGATTTGCCGGCGCGGGAACGGCTGGCCTGCGCGGTCACGGTGGCGCGGCTGTTCTGCCGCAGTTCCATGGCCTACAGGGTCAGGCTGACCTTACGCGAACTGGCCGCGTCGCAATGGTGGGAAATGCCGGCGGATCGGCCGTGAGCTACAATATTTCCCACCCATATCCCAAGGCATCCACTTGGGTTGCGCCGAACGGGATGGTTCGGCGCAACACCAGCTTGCCCCCCAGGCGAGCGTAGAAGAAGCGCGATGGATTGGCCTCCAGCACCCATACCAGGACCGAGCCCATGCCCCGGTCTTTCAAGTCCGTGAACATGCCCTGCAGCAGGTTACGGCCAATGCCTTGGCCTTGCGCATCGGGCAGCACGTAAAGCATGGAAATCTCGCCGTCATAGGTCAGGGACGGCACGCGCTGGGCGCCGCAATGGCCGAAGCCCAGCAGGCCCAACTGGTCATCCTCCCACACCCACAGGCCGGTGGCACCGTGACGCATTTCGGCGGCCCATTGCCGGGCTTTGCGTGCGGTGGACATGGCGATCAGCGTGTGGTCGTCCAGCAGGCCGGCATAGGTCGCCTGCCATGTTTCGACCTCGATGAAGCCGATGGCTGCCGCATCATCCAGGCGTGCTTGGCGTATGCCGGTCATGGCTAATCATATGGGGCTTAGGAGTGAGCAACGTGCCCCTTGACCTGCTTGAACGACGGTTCCATAGTTCAAGAATAATGGAATTAAAAGCCCAGCCTGTACCGGGGTCTTGGAAGATGGATGAACAAGCGGTCCTCATGGCGCTGTCGGCGCTGGCTCACGAAAGCCGCCTTCGGGTATTCCGCCTGCTGGTGACCGCCGGACCCAATGGCATGCCCGCTGGGCACATTGCCGAGGAGCTTGCCATCGCCCCCAACACCCTGTCGTTTCATCTGGCCCATTTGAAGAATGCCGGGCTGGCGTCGGCGCGGCGCGAGAGCCGGTCGCTGATCTATTCAGCCGATACCGGTCAAGCCAGGGCAGTCATCGAGTACCTCATGGAAAATTGCTGCACACGCCAACCGTGTTGCTAAGGGAGATGCTGCATGAACCCCGACCAAATCCGCGAAGATGTCCGGAACCGCTATGGCGCCATTGCCGAGGGCAACGGCTCGGTGTGCTGTACGCCGAAATTTTCATGCTGCGGAACGCCTGACGTCCACGAGATGGCCCAGCGGCGGATGGGCTATGGTTCCGCTGATTTAAGCGCAGTGGGCGAGGGCGCCAATCTCGGGTTGGGATGCGGCAATCCGCAAGCCGTCGCCGACATGCGGCCCGGCGAAGTAGTGGTGGATTTGGGCTCGGGCGCCGGTTTCGACTGCTTCCTTGCTGCCCGCCAAGTTGGTGAGACGGGCCATGTTATCGGCATCGACATGACCGCCGAAATGCTGAAGAAGGCCCGCGCCAACGCCGACACGTTGGGACTAGCCCATGTGGAATTCCGCCTGGGCGAGATCGAGCACCTGCCCATTGCCGACAACACCGCCGACGTCATCATTTCCAACTGCGTCATCAACCTGTCGCCGGACAAGCCTTTGGTGCTGCGCGAGGCATTTCGCGTGCTGAAAAACGGCGGACGCATTGCCGTCTCGGACGTGGTCATGCTGAAGCCGTTGACGCCCGAATTGGCGGCTTTGAAAGAGCTGTATTCCGGCTGCGTCGGCGGCGCCGCCACCGTGGATGAACTGTCGCTCTGGCTGGCCCAGGCTGGCTTTGCCGACATTCGGATCGAACCCAAGCCGGAAAGCCGCGAGTTCATCCGCGAATGGGCGCCCGGCTTGGGGGTGGAGGATTACGTGGCCTCTGCCACCATTCAGGCACGCAAGCTGTAACGAAAGCTGATCCGCCGTCGTCCAAGGGAATGACACACCCTCTTGAAAGGACTTTCCCATGGACGAGCGTATGAAGGAATTGATCGCCATCGGCGCCTCGGCGGCGGTCAACTGCCATCCCTGCATGGACTACCACTTGGCCGAATGCGACCGGCTTGGACTGGATCGCGACGAAGTCAAGGCGGCCATGGAGGTCGGATTGATGGTCAGCCGGGGGGCTGCGGCCAAGACGCGCGACAAGGCCGATGCCCTGATGGGCAAGGCGCAGAAGGGAGGCGCGGGGGGCTGTGGTTGTGGGACCTGAACAATTTGCCGCGCACCGGGGAACGGTGCGCGGCGTCCTTCTTCGTTTGGTGCGCGACAATGCCTTGGCCGACGATCTGGTCCAAGAGGCCTTGCTGCGTGCCACCCGTGCCGCCGGCACCCTGCGCGGCGAGGCGGCCCCGGCCACATGGCTGACCGCCATCGCCCTTAATCTTGCGCGGGATCATTTCCGCGCGGCTAAACGCCTGCCGCCCTCCACCAGTTTGGACGAAGCGGAAGACCTCGCCGGCCCCGAGCGGCCCGAGGCGGACATCCTGATGGCGGAAATGTCGGGCTGTATCTTGGGCCATGTGACCCGCCTGCCCGAGCGCCAGCGCGACGCCGTGCTGCTGCACCACTTCGCCGGCCTATCCCATGGCGAAATCGCGGCGGCACTGGACACGACCGAGGGCAATGCGCGGGTCATCCTGCATCGCGGGCTGGCGGCGTTGCGTGCCAGTCTGGGCCGCGAATGCGTCCTCGATTTCGCCGACCATATCCCGTGCGAGCAGCGATAGCTAAACCACCAACTCCGCCAACGCCTCGGCACCGACCGGGGCGTTGGGCTGCCAGGGGATCAGGGCGCAACGTTGCGCCAATCCATGGGCCACACGCTGGATGAACGGCACCTCGAAGCGCCCGCGCTGGGCCAGCAATGGGTCCTTGGTTCCGCTGGCCAGCAGGCTTTGATTGATCACCCAGGCGGTGGGGGTGATGCCGGCGCGGGCCAGATCGGCTTGCAGGCGCTCGGCTTCATGCACGGGAGTGGCCTCGGCCAGGGTCACGATCAGCACATGGGTGAAGGCGGGGTCGCGCAGGCGCGGCAGCAATTGGCGCACGGAGTCCGGCATGTCGGCCTGGGTGCGCGAGACCTCGCGGTGATAGGCTTCCGCCGCGTCCAGCAGCAGGATGGTGTGGCCGGTGGGGGCGGTGTCCAGCACCACGAAGCCGTCGCGGCCCGCATCCACCGTGCGGGCGAAGGCGCGGAAGACGGCGATCTCTTCCGTGCAGGGGGAGCGTAAATCTTCCTCCAGCATGGCGCGCCCGGCTGCGTCCAGGCCGGCGCCGGCCTTTGCCAGCACCTCGTCCGCATAGGCCGCCACTTCGGCGTCCGGGTCGATGCGGGCGACGGTCAGTCCCGACACGGGCGCCCCTACCGCCAAATCAACATGGGCGGCGGGGTCAGTGGTGGACAGCAGGACACGGTGGCCCTTGCCGGCCAGGGCCACGGCGATGGCCGCCGCCACCGAGGTCTTGCCGACGCCGCCCTTGCCCATGGTCATCACCACGCCTTTGCCCGCGCGGGCAAGGTCGTCCACCAGCGGCGCGAGGCCCTCGGGCAGCACGGGTGTCACCATGTCCGCGTCGTCCATGACGGCCAGCGCCGGTTCGCTCATGGCGCGCAGGCAGTCCAGCCCCACCGTGCCTTTGGGCAGGAACGGGGTTTGGCTGCGCGGCAGGCCAGCCAGGGCGGCAGGCATGGCGGCAACCGCCTGGGACCCGCGCCGGGTCATGGCATCGGCCACCGCATCGCCCGCTGTGGCGGCGGTGAACACGCCGTTCAGGGCGAGGCGCAAATTCACCACGCCCAATTGGGCAAGCTCGCCACGGGTGCGTTCGGCTTCGCGCAAAGCGGACGCTTCGGGCCGCGCCACCAGAATAACCGTGGTCATGGCCGGATCGGCTAGATGGGCGACCGTCGCCGCGTATAGCGTCTTCTGCTTCTCCAGCCCGGCCAGCGGCCCCAGGCACGACGCACCGCCGGTGGAGGACGCGATGAACTGGGTCCAGGCCGAGGGCAGGGTCAGCAGGCGCAGGGTATGGCCGGTGGGCGCGGTGTCGAAGATGACGTGGTCGAATTCGGCGGTGACAAGCGCGTCGCCCAGCAGCTTGGCGAATTCGTCGAAGGCGGCGATTTCCACCGTGCAGGCGCCGGAAAATTGCTCTTCCATGCTGGCGATGGCGGCGGGCGGCAAGATGCCGCGATAGGGACCGACCATGCGCTCGCGGTAGTCGCGCGCGGCGGCCTCGGGGTCGATGTTCAGGGCGAACAGATTGGGCGCATCAGCAATCTGGGTGGGGCGCTGGGACAGGCTGGTGCCCAGCACCTCGTCAAGGTTGGACGCCGGGTCGGTGCTGACGATCAGCACCCGCTTGCCGCCTTCTGCCAAGGCCAAGCCGGTCGCGCAGGACAGCGAGGTCTTGCCGACCCCGCCCTTGCCGGTGAAGAACAGATAACGGGTGTCCGGCGCGGGCAGGGCCATCAGGCCAGACCCAGCTTATGGACCAATTGGTCGCGGGTCAGATAGATGCCGGCAGCGACGATTTCGCCATCCACCAGCACGACGGGCAGCCGTTCCATGCCCATTTCCAGCTGCTTGACCACGTCCGCATTGGCGGCGAAGGCCTGGGGCTCCTGGCCCAGATTATAGCGCTGCACGGTGACGCCCTGCTCGGCCACCCATTTCAGATCGGCGGCGAATTGCACCAGCATTGGGTCCACCTCGGGGCCGCACACGCCGGTGGAGCAGCACATGGCGGGGTCGAAAATTTCGAGTTTTTTCATCATGCCCTCCCGGTTTCGTACCAATGCTTGGACGAGTTGACGATCTTGACCACCGACAGCATGACCGGCACCTCGATCAGCACGCCGACCACGGTGGCCAGCGCCGCGCCCGAATGGAAGCCGAACAGGCTGATGGCGGCGGCGACGGCCAGCTCGAAGAAGTTGGATGCGCCGATCAGCGCCGACGGTCCGGCCACGCAATGGGCCACGCCCAGCTTCTTGTTCAGCACATAGGCCAAGCCGGAATTGAAATAGACCTGAATGGTGATGGGTATGGCCAGCATTCCGATGACCAAGGGCTGGGCGATGATCTGCTCGCCCTGGAAGCCGAACAGCAGCACCAGGGTGGTCAGCAGCGCCACCAGCGACAGCGGACCCAGCCGGGCCAGCGTGGCGGCCAGGGCTTTCGGTCCCTTGACCAGCAACGCCTTGCGCCATGCTTGGGCGACGATCACCGGCACCACGATGTACAACACCACCGACAGCAGCAAAGTATCCCACGGCACGGTGATGGAGGACAGGCCCAGCAGAAGTGCCACGATGGGGGCGAAGGCCACTACCATGATGACGTCGTTGACGGCCACTTGGCTCAGGGTGAAATGGGGCTCGCCGTCACACAAATTCGACCACACGAACACCATGGCGGTGCAGGGGGCGGCGGCCAGCAGGATCAGGCCGGCGATGTAGCTGTCGATCTGGTCCGCCGGCAGATAGGGCCGGAATACCGTGCTGATGAACACCCAGCCCAGCAGCGCCATGGAGAACGGCTTCACCGCCCAATTGATGAATAGGGTGACGCCCATGCCTTTCCAGTGCTGCTTGACCTGATGCAGGGCGCCGAAGTCGATCTTCAGCAGCATGGGGATGATCATCAGCCAGACCAGCACCGCCACGGGCAGATTGACCTGCGCCACCTCCATGCGGCCGATGGCCTGGAACGGGGCGGCCACGAAATGGCCCAGCGCCACGCCGGTCACGATGCACAGGGTCACCCAGACGGTCAGGTAGCGTTCGAACACGGACATGTCAGACCTCACCGGCCCGTTCGGGGCCAAGCTCGATCAGCTTGCGCATCTTGGCTTCGATCATGGCGTAGACCTCGCGGAACACCGCCAGACGTTCCTCATGGCTGCCTTCGGCGCTCGCGGGGTCGGGGAAGCCCACATGGACCTTGGACGGATGGCCGGGCCAGATGGGGCAGACCTCGCCGGCGGCGTTGTCGCAGACGGTGATGACCAGATCCATCTTGGGTGCGTCGGGAAGCGCGAATTCATCCCAGGATTTGGACCGCAGGCCTTCGACCGAATGGCCCTTTTCCTTCAGCAGTTCGATGGACAGCGGGTTGACCTTGCCGGTGGGTTGGCTGCCGGCGCTGTATGCCTTCCAGCGGCCCTGGCCGAGGTCATTGATCAGGCATTCGGCCAGCACGCTGCGGGCGCTGTTGCCGGTGCAAAGGACAAGGACGTTGATGGTCATGTGGGGTCTTTCGGGTCAGCCGGCGGTCTTGCCGATGTCGTCGAGGCGCTGTTGCAAAGTCAACTTGTCGAGCAAGCGGATAGGCAGCGCGGTGAACACATTCAGGCGATTGGTGAGCATGCGCATGACCTCGCCGCAAAACGCAGCCTTCTCCACCTCTGAGCCGGTGAAGGCGGCCGGATCGGGGACGCCCCAATGGGCGGTCATGGGCTGGCCAGGCCAGGCCGGGCAAGTCTCGCCGGCCGCGTTGTCGCAAACGGTAAAAACGAAGTCCAACTCGGGAGCGCCCGGCCCGGTAAACTCTTCCCACGATTTGGAACGCAACCCTGCGGTGGAGTAATTCAGTTTCGAAAGCAGACCGAGCACGGTCGGATCGACGAAGCCTTTGGGGTGGCTGCCGGCACTGTACGCAGTGAAACTGTCGTTCATGTCGCGGTTGAGAATGGCCTCGGCCATGATGCTGCGCGCGGAATTGCCGGTGCACAGGAACAGTACGTTGAAGACTTTCTCGCTCATGATGGTCCCCCACAGCAGGTAGAAGGCGCTTGAGACATGAGGGGCAGGGCGGCGCGGCCCTGGTCGCAAAGTGTCTGCACCGGCACCCCGTTGACCATGCCCAGCACGCGCCGGTCTTCGGCCACCGTGGGGTCGTCCTGCAACGAGGTTCGCATCAGTGCTAAAAAGCCGCGTGCATAGGCATTGAGTTCGCGGTCGGCAAGCCGGTAGTAAACCCACTTGCCGTCGCGGCGCTGTTGCAGCAATCCCGCCGTTTTCAATCCGGCCAGATGCTTGGAAATGGTCGCCGGCGCCAGATTCAGCACGGCGGTGATTTGGCAGACGCAAAGCTCTCCGCCCTCCAACAACTTCAGGATGCGGGCCCGGCTGGGATCGGCGACGGCTTTGCTCACGGTTTCGAATGTCTCAAGCATGAGGGGACGATAGCATCAAATCGCTGAATGACGAAATGACAGTTTCATTTCGCTGACGGGCATCTGCGCTAATTTTTAGGTGCCGCGCCTGAATTCACTGAACCGGTGAATCAGGGCGCGGCATAGCCGGTGTCCCACCGTTCCCGCCCGCTCTCGCTGCCATATTTCTTCAACGGCGCCAACACGTATTCGATGGGCTTGCCACGGCATAACTGCGCGCCCCAGACTTACCGCCAATGGGCGTGAAACTGAGGCGTAACCCATTGATAAAAAAGAAGCCCCGGCTTTCACCGGGGCTAAGTCGAACAGGGAGGCTTCACGTCTAGGAGAAGTGGGGTCCGAAGACCCCGCAAACCCGGGTGGGTGCACCCGGGGAGGGACGGGGCGGAGCCCCGTCGAACCTTGCCAAACCTATTTACGGCAGGTTGGGCGCCCTCACCATGTGAAAAAGCGCGGCGCGGGCATGCAATAGCTGCATGGCGCAATCTTAAGTGGCATTGCAGCAGGTATTCGCGGCGGATGACGAAGGGCTTTACCTGAACCGGTTGCCCCAGCTCGTCAGAGCGACTCTTGAATCTTGTGTAGCAGGAAGTCGCGGAAGACGGTGATGCGCTTGGAATGGCGCAGTTCTTCGGGGTAGACGAAGAACGTGTCCAGCTTCGGGCCCTTCAGTTCGGGCAGGATGTGGACCAGATTATCGGCTTCCGTGGTCATGTAATCGGGCAGGGCGGCGATGCCCAGGCCGGACTTCACCGCGCGGTAGATGCCGTAGATGTTGTTGACCTCAAGCACCGGCTTGCGCGGCCGCGACGGGACCGAGCCGGCTTCCAGCAGCCAGTTGACATTGGCCACCGGGGGCGAGATGCGGGCGTCGTCGCCGTAGACTACGATGTGGTGGTTGTCCAAATCCTCGGGCGTCTTGGGCATGCCGTACTTCTTCAAGTACTCGGGCGCCGCATAGACGTTGTAATGCATGGTCAGCAAATGGCGCTGGATCAGATCAGGCTGGCGCGGCGGCATCATGCGGATGGCCACGTCGGCTTCGCGCATGGCCAAGTCCAACTCGCCGTCATACAGCACCATGGTGACCGCGATGTCGGGGTAAAGGTCCAGGAAGTCCTTGATGCGCGGCGTCAGCCACAGCGAGCCAAAGGCCACGGTGGTGGTGATCTTCAACGGGCCTTGCGGTCGCTCGCGACTTTCCGTCAGCAGCGCCTCGGTCATGGCCAGTTTGGAGAAGATCTCGCGGGCGGTCTTGTACAGCAGTTCGCCCTGCTCGGTCAGGATCAGGCCGCGGGCATGGCGGTGGAACAGCGGCAGGTTCAGGCTCTCTTCAAGGGCGCTGATCTGGCGGCTGACCGCCGACTGGCTCAGGTTGAGCACCTCGCCCGCGTGGGTAAAGCTTCCCGCCTCGGCCACTGCGTGGAAGACCCTGAGCTTGTCCCAATCCATACCCTTAACGGGCTCCTTCCCCACGGATACGATCCCGGCGCCCCCATGACACCGGGTCGTCCCTGATTATTGAAGGCTACTCTGCCGCAACTTCCTCGGCATGTCCATGCATGGCGAGGAATCGTTCTGCTTCCAATGCGGCCATGCAACCGGTGCCGGCGGCAGTTACCGCCTGGCGATAGGTTTTGTCCTGGACGTCGCCGGCGGCGAACACGCCGGGGATGTTGGTGGTGGTGGCACCCGGCGTGGTCACGATGTAACCCTCGTCATCGACGGTCACGGCGTGCTTGAACAGCTCGGTATTGGGGGTGTGGCCGATGGCGATGAACACGCCGTCGCAGGCCAGCTCGCTGGTCTCGCCGGTCTTGGTGTTCTTCAGGCGCACAGCGGTCACGCCGGGCGGGTTTTCGCCGCCCAGAATCTCGTCGATGGCGCTGTC